>CAZGVK010000093.1:0-57945 GCA_964529095.1 uncultured Elusimicrobia bacterium | reverse complement strand
AGACCGCGAGGCGGTCGGCACCCTTCTCGAACCGCACGACGGGATCTGCGCCGCACGAGTTGGAAATCGTCGAGGAGAATGGAACATTAACGAGGGCTCACTCGTATGAAATATGAGTGAGCCCATCTCCTGCCGTCCTTGCGACAAGCCGCGCTTACCAGCCCCGGCGCGCGGCTGAGAGCCCGCTTTACCGGGTGATCCTTAACCACCTGGAGAGGCTGCTTGCCCAGAGGGGGCAAGGCCCCGATCCCGCGCCCAGTTCTTGCGCCACCGATTCGCTGCGGGCTGTTCTTGAGTGCGGGTCGCTTTTCAACGGATTGGGAAGCGACATTTCTCGCCATATGGCCCGGTCACATTCCACGCTTCGGTGTCATGCGCTACCCCAACTTACTTTCGTTTGGACCTGACATTTTAACTTTCGATTGACAGGGAAAGTCGGGGCCTTGACAAAAATGAAGATGGGGGCTACATTTGAAGCGCCAGGAGGCATTCCCCATGAAGAGCGTGACCAGGATGATTGCGGCTGCGGTTCTGATTGGCCTACTCGTTGCGCCCGCCGAAGCCAGACCGGTGTCGACGGCCGATGAAATGAGTTATCTTAAAACCACTATTGGCAAAATAGCTGCGGAGGCGGATTTTAAATTGGATGAGAATTCGCTCACTATGGAGACTTGGGGCGACATAATGAACACGGTGTGGAATTATTCGCCATTCAGACTGTTAGGGGTGCAGGATGACAGGGCCTACAACGTTTTTTTTAAATTAGTAAAGGGAGATAAATCCTATCTGGGGAGGACCCATTTCAGAGCTTTGGAGAATGCTTGCAGTTCCACGAACAATACGACGGCGCAAGTCCGCAGTTCCATTTCCGGCAAAACGGCCTGCTTGAGCCTGCATGTGTCGCCCTTACGCAATGATCTTGATGCCCCCGTCGCTATCGACAGCTTTTTTTATAAATGATCTACTGTATCTGAGTCGGGGAGAGTGCTGGATGTTCATGTGCACGCGGTCGTCTCCAACGGGGTCTTCGAGTTCCCAGGCTCAGC
This sequence comes from uncultured Elusimicrobia bacterium, assembly GCA_964529095.1. Classification (GTDB taxonomy): domain Bacteria; phylum Elusimicrobiota; class Elusimicrobia; order UBA1565; family UBA9628; genus GWA2-66-18. Next base: position 56,899 of record CAZGVK010000093.1, on the reverse strand, counting down.
GCTCAAGTTCCATCCCGCGTCCGCGCCTACGCTCGAGCCCGAGCCTTGTTAAGCCAGACGCTGCGGCGGCGAATTCTCAGGCGCATCGAGCTGACCCGATTGCTCGCGCATCTGGGCCTGCCCACCGAGTTTCCAAGACTAGACGCTCTCAGGATTTCCTCAGCCGCGTCTGTGCCGGGCCCGAAGGGTCCCGGCCCAAGCCCGCGCGCGGCCCGCCGTCTCCCTATGGCGGCGAGGACTCGCAGATCGATCCCGCCATAGATGCTTGCGATGGCGTAGACCAACCATCGGCGGAAGAATAAACGGCCAACTACGCGCGAAAGCTCATGTGCGGACCGTAGGGGCCTTGTTGCCCGGCATTCATTAGGACGAGTTCCGCAGGGGGCCATGGCCTCATGCGGGGAAGGGAAGGCTCTCGATTGGGGACTTTCCTCTAGGACCGGACCTCCGGGACCGGCCTTGACGGAAACTGATTTTGGCGCTGCGCTCTCCGCTGCGGGAACGAATGTTGAGTCATTGTGCCCTGGAATTACTTACAAAGTTTACTGCGGAAGTTGGGCTAAGACGGCGGGATTTAAACTTTTGTTACCGGGACGCTTACTGCGTTGCTTCGATTTTGGCAACTGCTCGCGGTAAAGAGCCACGCCCATTTTCTCGTACTTCTTTAACAGGGCTTCGACATCCGATCCATCCACCATGATCTCGGCTGGTCCGGTCTCAACGATGACCGGCTCACCGTTGGCGATCCGCTTCCATTTGATGGGAATATCTATTGTGAATACGGGGAACGGCAGCTTCAGGACGTCCTCGGGGAACTTGATCTCTGACTTCTTGCGCTTGCTGACCATCGTGTGGCCTCCTGCCTCATGGGCAGTGACACACTACCTTCGGTCCAGCCCGGCAAGCAAGCACCCGTCTTGGGTGTCTCCTATTGTACACCTCGACATTGATCCTTCCTATGCGTCATACAGGCAACGCCTTAAACCGGTCCTTGAGATGGGCGATCAATCTTTGAAAAACCTTTGTCATCGGTCGACTCTTCGGCCATAGCGCCGAGGCAAAGACTGGCGCTTCCCATCCTTTGGGGAGTATCCACGCGATCTTGTCACGGTTGGAACGCACGATCCAACACGGGAGAAGAGCCCAAGATCGAGAGCTCAACAAGTGCTCGACCGCCACGTCGTAGTTGTCAAAGATAAATCGTATATCTGGAACGATTCCGAACTTGCCGAAAATAGGATGGGATTCGCAATTGTCTACGCCCTGGAAAGCTTTGGGAAGAGCGGCAGGATAACTGGAAAGTGCCCGAAGGGCCTTCGATTTCTCGATCTTGCGCAAAGGGTGGTTCCGGCCAACAGTTACAACCATCTGTCCGTCGTAGATCTTTTGAGCAATCAATGCCGGATGAGGCTGGGGATTTATGCAAAGGCCGAAATCTAGTTTTGCGGAGGCCACTTGCGAAACCACTTCGGCGGAACGCAGTGAATATATCTCAGCCGTCAGACGAGGATTCCCCTTTTGCAAGCGGCTCCAGGCGGGGGTCAAGAATTTCGAGCTCAACACATGGGTGGCGGCCATGCGGTAATGGCCTTGCAGTTCCACTTGGTCCGACGCCACCTCTTCCCGCACGGACTCGACCGCTTCAAGAAGGCCTCGCGCCCTTTCCATTAAGAGGCGGCCGTGGCTCGTTAAGACGATGTTCTTGCCTTGCTTGAGAAAAAGCTCTCGGCCAAGCTCTTTCTCCAGGGAAGCAATGCTGTGACTAATTGCACTGGGGCTGATGGAGAGGATGCCGGAGGCCTTGCCTACGTGCCCCTGACGCGCCGTCTCCAGAAAGTACCTGAGCTGATCCAATTTCATTATTGAATTATTCTCATCAATACTGTTGAAAACATACCATTTTTCAGAGACCTATCCAAAGCTCTATAATGGCTCGTAGGAGACCAACCATGACAACAGAAAAATTTTCGCAAAAGACCGCGCTGATTGTCATCGACATGCAGAAAGGTTTCGATGATCCAGTCTGGGGGCAGCGCAACAATCCCCAGGCCGAGAGCAACATTGCGAGACTGCTTGCCGATTGGCGTCACGCCAAACGCCATGTCTATCATGTCCAGCATATGTCGACAAATCCTCGCTCTCCACTTCGTCCCGGCCAAGAAGGCAACGACTTCAAGCCTGCTGCGAAGCCTTGGCCGGACGAGGCTGTCACTCAAAAGTCAGTGAACAGCTCTTTTATCGGGACGGATCTTGAACAACAGCTTCGTCAGGCAGGCATCAGGACCCTCGTGGTGGCCGGAATCAACACGAACCACTGCGTTTCGACCACTGTGCGCATGGCCGGGAACCTGGGCTTTGAAGCATATGTCGTTTCGGACGCGACGGCCACCTTCGACATGAAGGGTCCCGATGGAAAGATTTATCCCGTGGAAGTTATGCACCTGGTCGGCTTGACGGAATTGCACGGCGAATTCGCCTCCGTATTGGATACCGAGGCTGTTCTAAGATTCTTCAACTAAGAGGATATAGAGAATCATGCCTATTAGATCGACAGCACCTCTCGCTAGGCGCACCGTTTTCGGTCTAGTGTTCAGCGCGTTCCTTCTGAGCCTTGGTCTGGGGCGCTCAGTCCACGCGGAACCCGTGGCCGCGGCTAAAAATCAGGACGCAGCCGTGAACTCGTATCGTCAACGGCAGGCTGACGCCACGCCAAAGACCGTCCTAGCTTGGCTGCGAGCCGGCAATGACCGGTTCGCAGCGGGAGAGCCGAATCACGGTGGATTTCCAACGGACCCACGCAAACGGCTGCGAGTCGCCGCCGCTGGACAGCGTCCGCTGGCCGCCGTGCTGTCATGCATTGATTCGCGGACAGCTCCGGAAATCGTATTCGACACTTCGGTCGGAGACCTCTTTACCGTCCGAGTCGGAGCCAACATCATCAACGATGACGTGCTGGGTAGTTTGGAGATCGCTGCGGAGTCCGGGGCCAAGGTAATCGTCGTCCTCGGACACACCAACTGCGGAGGCGTCAAGGCCGCATGCAGCGGCGTCCAGATGGGTCATTTAACGCAACTGTTGGAGAAAATAAAACCGGCGATCGCTTCTGCCCAGACACGGCTCGACGCCGACCCGGCGAGGGCCAAAGCGGTCGGCGAACGAACAGCCGCTAATAGCCGCTATATCGCGGAGGTGAGTTACACGAACGCCGTGCAGAGCGCTGAGCAAATTCGGCGGAACAGCCCGTTGCTTCGAGAGCAGCTCGCTCGCGGCGAGATACTATTAGTGTCCGCCATCTTCGATGTCGATACCGGACGCGTGACCTTCGATCCCACACAGTAAATCTAAGGGGGAGCAATGAATCGATTAACGGTCGCTCTGACGTTGATGTTAAATCCATGCTGTACAGTTTTTGGGGCTGAGACTACTCGCGCGGGCATTCCTTTAGACGCTTCTTGGAAAGCAAATCTCTATCGGTTTGCGCAAAAGCATTCGACTCATACTGCCTGGGGCCTAGCGCATTCCGAACGCGACTACCTACTCTCGCTCAGACTGGCCAAAGAGGAGAACCTAGTCGTTGACTCGGACGTTCTATTCGCGGCCGCGCTCCTGCATGACATCGGCGCACAGGAGCCTTTCGCAAAAGAGAGCATGAAGCATGAGCCCCGGGCCGTGCAGGTTATGGAGCCCATCTTGAAGGACGCCGGATTCCCAATGGGAAAGCAATCGGCACTCGTGGAAACGATTCTTCATCACATGTACTACTCAAAACCTGGGAGCAGCCCCGAGGCGATTGTCTTTCGCGATGCGGACACCCTGGATGGCCTCGGAGCCATTGGAGCCGTGCGTGTTTTCTCAACGGGTGGCCGTGACAATGGCTGGGCACCAACCTTAAAGGATGGTCTTGAGCGGTTAGAAAAATGGCAGACGGACCTACCCCAGTCTCTTTCAACTCCGGCCGCGCGAAAAATAGCGCAGGATCGGGTCGAAGAGCTACGTCATTTTCTGGACCGACTCCAGAAAGAGAGCATTAACAGCATGGCTCTTTGAAGCGCTTCCCCCTCAGTGGTAGAATGTGAGAGTGATGATAGTTCAGGATCGACAAGTCGAAAAAACCGGGCCCGGGTTCAACCGCGAGGTGCTCATGGCTGCCCGAGCCACGACCTGGAGGGCTGTGGAGCGGATAGCACAGGCAATCCATGTTGGCATGCTGGAGGAGGATGCCTATGAGGCGGCCAGGACGATCTTAAATGGGATGGGTTCCGCCAAGAATTGGCATCGACCATGGATCCGTTTCGGCGTCAATACTCTGAAGCCGTACGGGGTCCTGTCCACTCGTGGAGCGCATCTCAAGGAGGAGGACATTTTTTTCATTGACATTGGCCCCGTTTGGGGTGGCTACGAGGGCGACGCTGGCAGTACCTTTGTCACTGGCTTCGATAAGGAGATGAAGCGGTGTCAAGCCGATGTCAAAACGATTTTCAACGCAGTTAAGGAGCGCTGGTGCAGAGAGCACGAAACGGGGAAGGGGCTCTATGATTTCGCAGTCCGAAAAACAGAGGAGCTAGGCTGGAGACTCAACCTGCGCGCCAATGGCCATCGCTTATCCGACTTTCCTCATGCCATCTACTTCAAAGGCGGCCTCGCCGAGGTTGGCTTTGCACCCTCTCCAGATGCATGGATGCTGGAGATCCAAATCTGTCATCCGGATAATCCCTTTGGTGCCTTCTATGAGGATCTATTGATCCACGAGAATTATAAATCTGCCTAAGTTTCCCAAAGCTACTCTTGCCCGTGTAAAGGCATAATAACGTGCAGCCAGCATAACTCGGACATCGGAAGCGTTTACGTTTTTCTCCCGCCGTTCTGTAAACCATGGGATTCAAACTTTCGCCAAAAGTCCCGGATAGAAGCTCGATAGCGAGATGATGGGAACACAGGCTGCATCGATGGCTACCAGTTCCCCGTTGGTGATCCGACCCCACTCCAGGGTCCAGGTGAGGTCCATAGAAGGGATAAAATGCGTTTCTTCGGATTTTGGAACAGGTGGGGCGATTAAAATTTTCCTGCTTTACTCCCGCCATCCCCGCCAGTTTTTCTCTAATTCGGCACGAAGTAGGAGACTACCATGGGGCACTGGCACCGAGGTCGCTGCTCATGTCCCGCCGTGACGCGAGCAGTACGGGAGAAGGTTTCCTGCGAGGAGCTTCTCGAAGGCGTGCCCACGGCGGGCATCCGCGCGGCGCTGGCTGGAGCGGAGCGGGTTCTGCGCAAGGCGAGCGAGCGCCGCGGCCAAATCGTGGGCCGTGTGCCTTCGGCGGGTCTTTGAGATCTATCCTCTGCTCTGCCCCTCCTGCCAGACCCCGCTGGTTCCCATCGCGATAATCACGGAGGATCGGGTGTCGAAGGAAGCTGCGCAAGATGGATGACGACCACCGCAAGCGCGGATGCGCCTTGAGCGCCCGCGCCGCAGCTTCTCCGAAGAGGCGATCCTGCGTCAGCACGCAGGAAAAACCAGCCTCAACCGCAGCTGAAACCAGATCGCCATTATTCAAGGCCTGCCAGCCGCGCCGAGTCGTGGCCTGGCATTCCACTCCCAATTGCTCAAGGAGCGAAAGCAGATGCACGTCCATGTTGGCGTCAAGCAACCACATGGATGGAGTTCGCCGCTTCCGCGGCGACTTTCAGAACCTCAGGGAGGGCCTCATGCGGGAAGGAACGATCGAAGCTGTCATCGATATCCTTGAGGGTCATACCGTTGGACAGGCACTCTAAAATAAGAGCGACCGAAAGGCGCGTTCCTCGTCGAACCAGTCCGCAAGTATAGTCCGCGCGCCATTCGTGTCCGGGCATCCAGTCCCAAACTCATCGCACGCAACAACGCGATCGTCACGGCCCTGCGGGGAGTGCCTTTTAAGGAGACAATGGAGGACCGCCCATTCTACGGTCGCCTCGTAGAAAATGCCGTCGGCGCGGCGTTCCTCAACGCCGGGGACAGCGTCTTTTATTGGTCCGAGAGAAAAGACAAAGAAGTTGATTTTATCGTGCAGCGCGGCAAGGACCTGCTGGCGGTGGAGGTTACGGTCGGAGACGGACACCCTACGCCAGGCTTAAAAACGTTCCTGAGTCGCTATCCGGAAACGAGGCCGGTTCTCATCGGCGGAGAAAATGCCGACCTTTCCGTGGAACAGTTTCTAGAACGCGGATTATGAACTTGTTCTCTCAGCTGGTGGCCGAAGCGACGCGCAATAACTGGTGCATGAATATCCCTTGCACGACCTGCGGTGGCGGAGATTTCAGGGGACGGCTCAAGCCGGGGCGCTCGGTAGAATTGAAACACAACCCGAGCGGTGGGAATACTTTATTTCCCTCTTGCGAACCGCCGCAAGTCATATAATTAGGCGATGATCAATGATTTTGACCCCGCCGCCCACACCGCCGAATCGCGCGCCGCCTGGAACGAAGCCGCGGAACGCTATGAGAAGCTGTCCAACTCGCTGTTCGCGCGCATGTCCGAGCAATTTGTGGAGTTCGTCGGCCTGCGCAAGAAGTGGAGGGTTCTTGATGTCGCCTGCGGCCCGGGCGTGGCAAGCCGCGCTGCCGCAGTCAAGGTCGCTGAGCATGGCAGCATACTCGCAGTTGATTTGGCGCCGGGAATGCTCGCCCGCGCGAAACTAGCACCCGTCGCCAGGCGCGCAGCCTCGATTGTATACGCCGAGATGGACGCACACGCGCTCACGCTTGAGAACAACTTGTTTGACGCCGTGATTTCTCAGCTCGGTCTCATGCTGTTCGCCTCCCCTGACCAAGCGCTTTCGGAAATGACACGCGTCGCCAAGCCCGGCGGCGCTGTCGCCTGCCTCGTCCAGGGCCGTCGTGAGAAGATGCTGTTTACCTCCCTCATATTGCACGCGATCATCGAGCGCGATCCGGCATTGAGAGCGCCCGAGGGCGCTCCTACCCTTTATACGTTTGGCCCCGACGGCATCCTCGACGCCGCTTTCGCGCGCGCGGGCCTTCGTGAAATATCGACCAAGCGCCTCACGGGCGCCTTCCGTTTCTCCTCCCCCGAGGATTACTGGACGACGATGACCACGGGGAGCGGCCGCACTGGAGCTCTATTGAAAAATCTTGACGAGAAAGGCCAAGCCTGGGTCAAGAAAACCGTTCTCCGCCGCGCCGCTAAAAATTTGGTCGGCGCGGGCATCAACATCCCCTACGAGTTCATGATGGCGCGCGGCTTCAAGTCCGGACGATGAGCCATCCGTTTCACCCTGGGCCTTTTGGCCCCCCCGCCCACAGGCCCTAAGTCCCTGCTATTAACCATCCCGGGCTGTTAAATTTATGTCATGCCTATCATCGCCAACCGTCCTCAAGGACCGCTGATCGCGCTTTCGACAGATTTCATCAGGGTCAAGGAGTATTTTGAGGCGATAGTCGCATCCTCCGGCGATCTTATTTGCACGACGGATATTACGGGCCGCGTTATGTATTTTTCACCCGGCGCGGAAACGATGCTCGGCATCACCGCTACGGAGGCGATCGGTCGCCCTGCTCATGATTTCTACGTCGAGGGCCGCGTTGCCGCCAAGCGCCTCATGGACTTGTTGCGTAAAAGCGTTGACGGGCGCGTGCACAACCACGAGATGCGAGTGAAAGCCTCCGCTCATCGCGTGCTCCACATCAGCATGTCGCTTTCTTATCTTAAGGACGCTCACAGCCGCGTGATCGGAACGCTCGGCATTGCCAAAGATATCAGCGAGCGCGTCGAACTCGAACGCCGCCTGCGCGAGATGACCCGTACCGACGATCTGACCGGTCTCTATAACCATCGCCACTTCCATGACCGTCTGCGCATGGAGGCCGCGCGCGCGCGCCGGCAGGGCGAGCCTTTGTCCATCATCCTATTCGACCTCGACGGCTTCAAGCAGATCAACGACAGGCGCGGCCATCTTGAAGGTGACCGAATTCTTCGGGATTTCTCGACGGCCATCGGCAACAGCGTGCGCCGCGAGGTGGACCTATGCTTCCGCTATGGCGGCGATGAGTTCGTCCTGCTTCTGCCGGGAACGACCGCGGTCAAGGGCGCACGAGTCGCGCATCGCATCGTAAGAGCCACCGAGCCGCTGGCTCAGGATGGCGTCACTGCGAGCTGGGGCGTGGCGCAATTGCCCTCCTCGGGAGACGTCTCCGAGTTTGTGCGCGCGGCTGACTCCGCCATGTTCAAGATGAAAACTTCCAAGGCAAGCGTGCGCCACCATAGCGCCAACATCACCCGTGCCTACGCAAAAACATGGCGGATTTCCGCATAATTCTGTCGAGTTCGCAAAAAAAAGATATCATGCGGCCGCATGGCTCGGGTTCTGATCATCGACGACGATTTGGAGATCGTCGCCCTCCTCGCCGAAATACTCAAGCAGGCTGGTCACGAGGTCTTCTCAGCCGGTGAGCCGGTATCGGGCATGCAGATGGCCCGCAAGGCCGAGCCGGATCTGATCGTCCTTGACTATCACATGCCGGGCAACACCGGCGCCCATCTGTTCGAGTCCCTGCGGCGCAACAACGCCACCCGGCACACCCCGATCCTGTTTATGAGCGGAGAAGCCGATCCCGCGCGCATCATGAGCGAGGTGTCCGATCAGACCGGCGCTCGATTCCTGCCCAAGCCGGTCAAGCTCGAAGATTTCCGCCGCGCCATCCGCGAGATGCTCGCGGAACCGCAAGAGGCCTCTCGCACGGGCAAGCTCATTCTTCTCCGGCACGGACAGTCTCTGTGGAACCTGGAAAACAGATTTACGGGCTGGGTGGACGTTCCGATTACAGCGCTCGGAGAGCAGGAGGCGCATCGCGCCGGCCGAGAACTGATGGGAATACGCTTTGACCGCGCCTTCGTTTCGGAACTCAAGCGCGCGAACCAGACTTTGGAGATCATCTTAGACGATCTCGGCCAAAAAAATATTCCGATCGAGAAGGACAAGGCCCTCAATGAGCGGCATTACGGGGATCTGCAAGGACTCAATAAAGCTGAAACCAAGGATAAATTCGGCGAGCGGCAAGTGCATATTTGGCGGCGCTCCTTTGATGTGAAGCCCCCGAACGGAGAAAGCCTGAGGGATACCGCAGACCGGACAGTCCCCTATTTCCGTCAATCGATACTGCCCGTAGCCGCGGCAGGCAAGAACGTTCTTGTCTCCGCACACGGCAACTCGCTGCGTGCCATCGTCATGAACCTGGAGGGTCTTACGCCCGAACAGATCATGACCGTGAACATCGAAACCTGCCGCCCCATTTGCTACGACATAGGGCCGATGGGCGGCGTCATCGCAAAGACGGTTTCGGAAAGCTCGAGCAACTCGTAATCGCGGCATCCCGCCCTAACTATTTTTGTATAATACCGCCATGAAAAATATTCTTTTTATGGTTTTGACGGCGTCTCTGCTTTCCTCCTGCGCGGCGCCGCAGAAGAAGATCCCGCTTGCCCTCGGGGAGAAGGCCGGCACGGAAAAAATCGACAGCTCTGAAGCGGCGCCGCTTCCTCCGGACATCGATGTCAGCGAGGCAAGCCTGCGCGGTGCCGGGTTCGAGGTAGACCCCGACATTAAACCCGTGCGTTTTGACTACGACAGCGCTCATCTTTCCGTGGAGACGCTTAACATCCTCAAGGCCAACGCGGCGATCCTGAAAACTCGAAGGGACTCCGAGTTCCTTGTTTCCGGACACTGCGACGACCGCGGCACCGTGGCCTACAACCTCGCACTCGGCCAGAAGCGCGCAAAGGAAGTTCGCGACTATTACATCCGCCTCGGCGTGGATGGTGGCCGCGTGGCGACAATTTCCTATGGCAAGGAGCAGCCGGAATGTTCCGATGCGACCGAAGCATGCCGGTCGAAAAGCCGTCGCGCCGTCACCGGCGTTCGAACCAAGACCGACACGGCCGCGCAGTGAATGCGCAGGATTGTTCCGGCGGCGAGCGGGTAGGGCGCCGCCGCTGCCTGTGAGGCACGGTCCTGGTGTCGCAGTTTTAGCGTTGATGCTGTCTTCCTGCATCGCCACTCAGAGGGACATGCTTGACCTCTCACAGCAGTCCGACGAGGTTAAAACTCAGATCGAGGATCTAAAAAAAACGGTCGGCTCGCTTCAGGCCAACCAGGCTGATCTGTCCGTCTCAATCAAGCAGCTCCGTGAAGAATTGACCGCCTACACCGAAACCGTGAAAGCCTCGCGAGGCGACATGAACAGGCTCGCGGCCAAGCTCGATGAACTTGGCGCGCAGCTCTCCGGAAAGGTTGCGGCCCTCGGCCAGACTATCAGTCAAGTCCAGACTAAAGGTCTGGAAGAGCAAAAGGTGGCGCTCGCCGAAATCAAACGCGAAAACGCCGCCACCGATATGTTCTACACCGCTGAAAAAAGACTGGAGGCCCGAGATCACGCCCAGGCAGCGAAGGGCTTCGATCAATATCTTCGTGATTTTCCCAAAGGAGACCTCCTCGACGTCGCAACCTACGATCTAGGGCTAGCCTACTACGGACTCGGTTTATGGGAAAAGTCCGGGCGCGAATTCGCGCTTGTCCTTGAGCGCTATCCTAAAAGCGGCCAGACGCCGGGCGCGCGCCTGCACTACGCGCTCTCATTGATCAATCTCAAGAAAAACGACGATGAGGCTCGAGCCTACCTCGAGTCCGTGCGGACGGATTTCCCCAAAAGCGCTGAGGCCAGGGATACCGCCGCCGCCCTCAAGCTCCTGCTGAAACCTCAAAAATGACCCAATCCTTTCTGCTGACCTTGCTTCTGGCTATGCCTGCCTCCGCAGCAACCGAGGTCAAGCTGGCGCTGACAGGCGCTGCCAACCAGCCGAATCCGGGACTTGCGCTCCCGCCGTTTGAGGCTGAGGATCCCAAAGTCAGCGCTGACTGGTTGCTCGCCAAGAAACTGCGGGAGATCGTGCGTCAGGACTTGATGCTCTCCCGCCGCTTCGAGGTGACCGATGAGAATAACGCATCCGAACCTGTCAGGGGCGCCACTTGGCGCCTGACAGCCAAAGCCGCCAAAAACGCCGACAAGGTCTCTGTTCATGTGCAACTCGCCAACGCAGAAGGCGGTCGCCAATCCGTATTTGAACGCTACTACCGGCAGGACGCCTCTTGGACCCGCGCTCTTGCCCATCGAATCGCCGACGACATCGTCAAGGCCGCGACCGGACGGGATGGAATTGCGCGCACGCGCATCGCCTTCGCCAACAGCCACACCGGGCATAAGGAAATCTGGGTGATGGACTACGATGGCGACGCCCTCAAGCGCCTGACCGACAATCGTTCAATCTCGCTCTTGCCGCGCTTTTCCCCCGATGGGAGGAGCCTCGCCTACACGAGCTACAAAGACGGCAACCCGGACTTATGGTTTCTGGATCTAGAAACAGGCCACTCCAAGATATTCTCGCACGATCAGGGCCTCAACATCGCCGGCGGATTCTCCCCCGATGGGACCCTGATTTTAATGACCCTCTCGCGGGGCAAGAGCCCCAATCTCTACTTGAAAAAAATCGCCGACGGTCCGGCGGAGCGCCTGACAAGCCACTTCGGCGCCGACAGCACACCGACGTTTTCCCCTGACGCGCGCCAAGTGGCGTTCGTTTCAGACCGCTCCGGAAATCCCCAAATACACATCCTCGACATCTTGACGAAAAAGATCACGCGCCTGACCGACCTGAATTGGTGCGATGCGCCGGCGTGGTCGCCGACAGGTGAGTGGATCGCCTTCGCCGGCCGCGCCCACAACAAGGACATGATGGACATCTTCCTCGTAGACATCACCGGCGGCCAACTCCGCCAGCTCACACGCAACGAAGGCGCAAACGAGGATCCAGCCTGGTCACCCGACGGACGCTTCCTGGCATTCTCTTCGACACGAAGCCGCCGCTCCCAGATATGGGTGATGGACGCCGATGGTTCAGCGCCGCGTTTGATGGCTGATGTTCCCGGCGTCAGCGTCACTCCTCACTGGTCCCCCGTCGGGCGTTAGGGCGCGCGCTAAATGCCGCGCCAGCAGCGCCATCTGCGCCTCATCGCGCGCCTCATCTGTCGCTTCTGCCTCCTCCCGTCTTCTGAGCCGCGCCAGTAGTCGTCGCGTTTCCCTGCCTGTCTCCTCGTTTTTCATGGTTCATCCTCCTCGGGCAGCCTGCGCCCTCACTCAATAGACGATTGACCTCTTGAAAAAGTTCCACAGCGTTCGCGTGAAATGATTATTCTCAGCGCGACGTTCTCCTCCAGGGCCCAAAGACCCAAAAACAAGCAGGTCCATTGGCTGACGTTCCGTGCCCCATTGGACCCAGATGCGCGGAATCCGAAATCTATTAAAATAATGAAGTCGTTGAAGACTGGAGAAAAAATCATGCGCTACCTGACGGTGTTGGCGGTTGTCGGTCTCTATTTAAGCGCGGGCGCTTCTGTCGTTGCGCGGGCGGGTGAAGATGAGAACTGGAAAATGTCTTTGGAATGCCGCGACCTGCTGAAGAGCTTAAGGAGCCAGTTGTTGAACCTTGAAGAATCCGAGGGCTTTCAGAAAGAAACTCTAGACGACGCGCGCGAACAGGTCAAGAGGGGCACGTCGGCCATGAGAGATGAAGCCGCTCTCCAGATCCAGGCAGGTTTCCCGCTCTTAAAAGATCCGGCCAAGCTCACCGATCAGCAGATACTGAAGTTGTTCCAAAAGATCCACTGCATGGTTGGCGGTTATGGCTGCACCAGGTTTGTTCTGGGTCTCGCGTATGATAAGACTTACCAGAGATTCATCTCTTCGTGGCAGGAAGAACGTTTTTTTGATGAGGTGAAGGATCTCACCAAAGCGGAGAAGGATATGCTCGCGAGCACGAATGATGTCGCCAAAATGCGGGAGCGCATTAAAGAGCAACGCCGCAGCTGCGGATTGTCAGCCTCCCTCAAATCGGCAGAATTGCTGGCCGCGGCGCTGACGCTGAACTGATGATTTTTCGATGGCGAGGCGATGCTCTAACAGGGCGCAGTCAGAAGTGCCCCTTCCAAATCCTAAAGACAGGGATCGGGCAACGCGGTTAGAGTGAAGCATCGGCATGCAAAAACAGATGGTTGTTTTTGCGCCAACCACAACTCACTGTGTCCTTCCGCAAGTGTACACATGTACACCAGCACTTGAGGCCGCGCTCATGAATGCTCATCGGTCCTGCGCGGTGCATGATCTGTTCTTGCGCCAACTCTAAACGAGGAGCATCTTCAGGGCGGCGCCGGGTTCGGGCGTCCTCATCAATGAAGAGCCGATCAAAAATCCACTGTAGCCCAAAGAGAACAAGGAATCGATATCGGCGCGGGAATTGAGGCCGCTTTCCGCCACGGCGGTGATTCCGGAGCGGCAGACAAGCGGCGCCAAGCGACGGGCGGTGGACAAATCGACGCGAAGAGTCCTCAGGTCGCGGCTGTTGACGCCGATAATATCCGCCCCCGCCGCTATCGCCGCTAACGCCTCTTTTTCGTCATGAACTTCCACCAATACGGAAAGGCCCAAAAACCGGGCGGACTGATGCATCTCGGAAAGTCTCGGGCCCAAGAGCGCCGCGATCAAGAGGATGGCGTCCGCGCCGACGGAACGGGCTATTTCAAATTGATATTCATCCACAAAAAAATCCTTCATCAACAAAGGAACGTTCGAACACTTCCGGCGGGCGGCGGCGAGAAATGCCGCGTCGCCGGCGAAGAATTCCGGTTCCGTTATGATTGAGATCGCGGCCGCTCCCGCGGAAACATAAGAAGCCGCTATTTCAGAAGCCTCGCTTGAGGATGGATTGGGGCGCAAAACCCCCTCGGATGGCGATGTGAATTTAACCTCCGCGATCACGCGCGGACCTGGAAATGACAACGCTTTGGCTAACGACATCGGCGAGCGTCCATACAGCGGCTCAGCGCGCAACGACTCCACGGAGCGCCGGGTCTTTTCGCGGGCGATTCTCTCGATCGCACGCGCGGCGATAGCGCCTAAGACCCCGAGATCAGCCACGGCAGGTAAGCTGTGCGAGTCGAGCAAGCGCTGCGGCCGCGCGGCCGGAGTCGATGGAGGCCGCGGCAAGCGCCAAGCCCTCCTTCCAATTCTCCGCCAGGCCCGCGACCATGAGGGCGGCGGCGGCATTGAGCAGGCACACTTCGCGCGGAGCGCCCTTGACGCCGTTGAGCACCGAGCGGGTGATGAGCGCATTTTCCTTCGCGCTGCCGCCGGAGAGCGCCTTCAACGGGCGCCCGCGCAGGCCGAGCGCGCGCGGAGTTATTTCGGAAACCGTGATGCGCCCCCCGCGAAGACGCGCGATGACCGTTGCCGCCGAGAGGGCTATTTCATCAAGGCCGTCCCGCGAGGCGACGACCATGGCCTCAACGCTTCCCAGCGCCTTCAGCGTCTCTGCGAGCGGACGCACTAAAGAGGTCGAGTACACGCCCAGCAATTGCCGCTTCGCCCGCGCGGGATTGGCGAGCGGGCCAAGCAGGTTGAACGCCGTGCGCACGCCAAGTTGGCGGCGCACCGAAGCGACCCGCGCGACTCCCGGATGATAGCATGGGGCGAAGAGAAAACCGACGCCGGCTTCATCCACGCACTTGGCCGCCAGTTTTGGAGAAACCGCCACCTTAACTCCCAAGGCTTCCAAAACGTCGGCGGAACCGGATCGGCTTGAGACCGCGCGGTTTCCGTGCTTGGCGACCGCCGCCCCGGCGCCGGCCGCGATGAAGGCAACGGTTGTTGAAATATTGAAAGTGCCGGCCCCGTCGCCACCTGTGCCGCAGGTGTCAAGCAACGGTTGGCGCGAAGGTGAGACTCTCACGGCGCGCGCGCGCAGCGCCGCGGAAAATCCGACGAGTTCGGAGACGGTCTCGCCGCGCATGCGCAGAGCCGCGAGAAAAGCCCCCGCCTGCGCGTCGGTGACCTCGCCATCGATGAGCGCATTCATGGCGCCGCGCGCCTGGACGCGATTGAGCATGCGGCCGGCGAGAACGAGCTTTAAAATCTCCGGGAATTTATTCATCGATCAACGGGAAATCATCAGGCCTTCGGCAAGGTGAGCCTGAAGGTTGCGCCATTGCGTCCGGCTTCATGCGTCACCGTGCCGCCGTTGCCTTCCAGGTACTTGCGCGCCAGCGCCAGACCCAACCCCATGCCCTTGGGTTTTGTGGTCACGAAAGCCTCGTACATGACGCTTTCTATTTTCGCATCGACACCTTGGCCGCCATCGCTGACGGAGATGGTGAGGCAATTTTTGCCGATCGCGGTGGCGACTTTCACGGTTCCCTTCTCTTCCTGCGCCGCGAACGCATTGTCGAGAAGGCATTGGAGCGCGTCGCCGATCGCCTTGCCGTCAAACTTCGAGGTCGATCCATGGGTCCCGATCTTGAGGTCAATCTTGCCGCCGATGGGCTTGGGAAAGCTTGCAACCGCGTCACGGATGACGCCATCAAGAGACAGAGTCTCGGCGGCGGGCTCGTATGGGCGGCAGAAGGTCAACAGATTGGTCAGCATCTTGTCGGCGCGCGCGATCTCGCTCTCAATGATCTTGAGGTGCTTCTCAACCTTCGGGTCGAGGCCCCTGCCGCCGAGTTTGGCGCGCACAAAGTAGGACGAATTATTGATCACCGCAAGAGGATTTCGCAGGTCGTGAGCAATGATGGACGCAGCTCGGCGCAGAACTTCCTGTTGTCCCTTGTCCATGGGATGGAGAATATTATTGCGCCAACCCTAAAGCCCCGGACGAGTCATTTCTTCAGGCTTGATCCAGTCGGTGAACTGCTGGTCGGTGATGAGTTTGAGCTTGAGAGCCGCCTCCCTAAGCGTCAAGCCTTCGGAATGCGCGGCCTTGGCGATTTTCGCCGCGGCGTCATAGCCGATATGAACATTGAGCGCCGTGACAAGCATCAGGCTGCGGCGCATGAGCTCGTCAATGCGCTTCTCATCGGCCTCAATGCCGGAAGCGCAGTGCGCGGTAAAGCCGCGGATGCCGGCCGCCAGGAGTTTTGCCGAATGCAGGAAATTGTGGATAATCATCGGCTTGAAGACGTTAAGCTCGAAGTTCCCCGAGGCGCCGCCGATATTAATCGCGGCGTCGTTGCCGAGCACCTGGGCGCAGATCATCGTGACCGCCTCGCTTTGCGTAGGGTTCACCTTGCCGGGCATGATCGAAGAGCCTGGTTCGTTTTCCGGGATGCGCAACTCTCCCAGCCCCGCGCGCGGACCCGAGGCGAGCCAGCGGACGTCGTTGGCGATCTTATTCATCGAGCAGGCGAGAGTTTTGAGCGCGCCGTGCGCGAAGACGAGCGCGTCATGTCCCGCGAGGGCTTCAAATTTATTCGGAGCGGGAAGAAATGGGAGGTTCGTCAGTCTGGCAATATGCCGTACTGCTATTTTGTCGAAATCCGGGTGGGTATTGAGTCCGGTGCCCACCGCTGTGCCTCCCAGGGCAAGCTCGCAAAGTCCGGGCAAAACGGCGTTGATGCGTGAAATATCCGCGTCGAGCATCGCGGCCCAGCCGCCGATCTCCTGGCCGAGGGTCAGCGGAACCGCATCCATGAGGTGCGTGCGGCCGATCTTGACGATCTTGTCGAATTTAACGGCTTTATTTTTCAGAACATCGCTCAGACCCTTCACGGCGGGGATCAGTTCCTGCACCAAAGTCTCGACAGCGGCGATATGCATCGCCGTGGGGAAGGCATCATTGGACGACTGCGATTTATTCACATCGTCGTTAGGGTGGATTGGATTCTTCGAGCCCATGACGCCGGAAGCCAGCTCGATGGCCCGGTTGGCAATCACCTCATTGGCATTCATGTTCGACTGCGTGCCCGAACCCGTCTGCCAAACGACGAGGGGAAAGTGCCCGTCAAGAGCACCGACGATCACCTCCTCAGCGGCGGCGGCGATCAGCTTCTCTTTATCCCGAGACAGGAGGCCCAGATCGGCGTTGGCAAGCGCCGCCGCTTTCTTCAGCAGGCCCAACGCGCGGATCATCTCACGCGTCAACGTGTCGCGGCCGGCACAAGCTTGAAAATGGCGCAAAGATCTCTCGGTCTGCGCGCCCCAGTAGCGGTCGACTGCGACGGGAACATCCCCCATCGAGTCCTTCTCGATGCGCATAGTACCGATCAAGTGGCGTCCGCAGAGCCGGACGCGGTCTACTTCCCCGGAACGATCTTGGCTTTGGCGCGCAGTTCCTGCAGATAGACCGGCGACGCCTTGGCTACCTTGTCGACAAGGGCCTGCTGACCGAGCGCACTGCGGACCTCTTCATAGACCGCCTCCTTGGACGGACGGCGCTCCTCCACCTTGAACACCTGCCAGCCGAAGGGAGCTTTCACCGGAGCGCTCACCTCGCCAGGCTTGAGCGCGAAGACGACGGCCTCGATGGCGGCGGTGAGCTGCCCGCGAGGCACGAAGCCGATTTCGCCTCCCTGCGTCTTGCTCGTGTTGTCAATCGACACCTGAGAGGCGAGTTTTGAAAAATCAGCGCCGGCCTTGACGGCGACGACAAAGTCCGCCGCCTCTTTCTCGCTTGTCACCGCCAGATACCGCAGGCGGACCGCCTCGGGAACGCCCAAGCGCTCCTTATTGGCCGCGAACAAAGTCTTGAGCTCATCCTCAGTGACGGTGATGTTCTTAGACTTGATCGTCATGGTCTCGCGCAAGATCTGGTCCTCGATGGAGCGGCGCAACTCAGCCTGGTTGATGCCGGAAACCTTCAGGCGCTCCTTAAACGTCTTCTCATCCGGAAACTGATCGCGGACGCTCTTGAGGCGAGCATCGACTGCCGCGGTGTCCGGCGAAATCTTGGCTTCCGCGGCGGCCTGGCGAATGAGTATCTCCCCGGTCATCTCATTGATGATCTGCGGACCGTATTGCCGCCAAGCGCGGTTCATCGCCTCCGCACGCTTAATCGCGGTTCCATTAATGGTCGCCAAAGTCAACGGCTGGACCGCGTGGGCCGTGCCGGAAAGAAGAAGGATGAGCGCTAGTTTATTCATAATATCTCCTTGGACGCCGCTGGAAGGCTGTCGCGGTAAAGTTTTAGCACTTTGTTATCCGCCAGGCAATACTTTTGTAAGCTAAGATAATAACGAGTGATTTGATGCGGACGATTAAAGCCGTGAGGAGGCTTGGGTGACGGACTCATTTTGGCGCGGCATGTCTGTCGCCGTGACCGGCGCCGGGGGCTTTATCGGCAGCCATCTGGCTGAGGAGTTGGCGCGGCGCGGAGCGAAGGTCCGCGCGATGGTGCGCTACAATTCGGCTTCACGCTGGGGCTTTCTTGATAACGCTCCCGCCCAACTGATGCGGCGCATAACGGTTCGCGCCGGCGACCTCGCGGATCCCTTCTTCGTGCGCGAGTTCGTCGCCGGACAGGATGTCGTCTTTCACCTCGGAGCGCTGATTGCGATCCCCTACTCCTACGAGGCCCCCGCCCAATACGTCGAGACCAACATGCACGGCACGCTCAATATCCTGGAAGCCTGTCTGCGCGCCAAAACTTCCAAGATCGTGCACACCTCGACTTCCGAGGTTTTCGGCACCGCGCTCTACACTCCGATTGATGAGAAGCATCCGCGCCAAGGGCAATCGCCCTACTCCGCCACAAAGATCGGCGCTGACGCGCTCGCCGAGAGCTTTCACCGCTCCTTTGGCCTGCCGGTTGCAATCGCGCGCCCCTTCAACACCTACGGACCGCGCCAGTCGGCACGCGCGGTCCTGCCCGCGATCGCAGCGCAGTTGCTGTCCGGCACCAACACGCTCAAAATCGGCTCAATGGCGCCGGTGCGGGATTTTAATTATATCGCGGATACGGTGTCGGGCTTCATCGCGGTCGCGCGCTCGCGAAAGTCCGTCGGCGCGGATTTCAACCTGGGCTCAGGGCAGGGCGTCACCATCGGCGCCGCCGCGCGCCTGCTGATGAAGATCACTGGAAAAAATATCCCGCTTAAAACCGACCACCGACGCGTGCGTCCCGTCAAGAGCGAGGTCATGCGCCTTCTCTGCGACAACCGCAAGGCTGTGCGCGAGCTCGGCTGGCGACCGCGCTGGACGCTCGAGAAGGGCTTGGAACAGCTTGCCGCCTATGTCCGGAACCATCTCACGGACTATAAACCAGGGCGTTATAACGTTTGACGATGGGACAGAAGACCGTCATCATCACCGGAGGCACCGGGCTTCTCGGCAAGGCTATGGAAGAAACCTTGCCCTTGGATTGGAATATCGTCAGCCTCCATCAGCGCGACTACAAGATCATAGGCGCCAAAGCGCGGCACCTCACGCTTGATATCCGCGACAAGCGCGCCGTCGACCGTCTATTTGCAAAAAAGCGCTTTGATGCCGTGGTGCACGCGGCCGGCATCGCCAGCGTTGACTATGTCGAGAAGCACTACGCGGAGAGCCTGGAGTCCAACATCGTCGGAACTCTCAATATAACCTCCGCGGCGCGGCGCACCGACTCTTACCTGATCTATATTTCAACCAATGCCGTCTTCGATGGGAAGAAGGCACCCTACAGCGAGGAGGATCCCGTCAATCCGGTCAATCAATATGGGCGCTTGAAAGTTGAATGTGAGCGCCTCGTCCAAGAGACTCTCAAGCATTGGCTGATCGTGCGCCCGATTTTGATGTACGGCTGGAACCATGAGGCCACGCGGCAAAATCCGGCGACCTGGATATACGATCATCTCCGGCAGGGCAAAGCGGTATCGCTTGTCACCGACATACGGGAGAACCCGCTTTACAATATTTCCTGCGGCCAGGCGCTGTGGGCCGCGATCGCCAAGCGTCCCTCCGGCATTATTCACCTCGCAGGTCGCGATCAGGTGAACCGATTTGAATTCGCGCTCGAGGTTGCGGAAACGTTCGGCCTCGACAAGTCTCTCATTAAGGAGGCAACAAGCGACGCCTTCCCCGGCCTCGCCGCGCGCCCGCCGAACACGACCTTCCTTACCGCGCGCATGGAGCGGGAGCTCGGCATCAGTCCAACCGGCCTGCGCGAAGGGCTTTTGGCGATGAAGGCCAGTCGAGCCTAGTGGCAAAGCCCCGCGTCTCAGTCATCATCCCCGCTTGGAACGCGGCCGCTTTCATATCAAAAACGCTGGCGACGGTCGCTGCCCAGACTTTCACCGACTTTGAGATCGTCGTCATCGACGACGGGTCTTCCGATGATACAAAAGCCGTCGTCGATCATTTTTTGAAAGATCGAAGTCTGCGCGGCCGCTGTCTTAAGCAGGAGAATAAAAAAATTGCCGGGGCGCGCAATGCCGGCATCCGCGCGGCGGAAGCCGACCTGGTCGCCTTTCTCGACCATGACGATCTCTGGTTTCCCGAAAAACTCGCGCGCGTCATCGCCGAGTTCGATGCGCACCTCGACGCCGACCTCGTGTGCCATGATGAAAATATCGTCAAGAACGGAGAACTCGTTCGCGTGTCGCGCAATGGCCCATGGGTCATGGACATGTATGAGCGTCTTCTCTTTGAAGGAAATGCCTTGTCGCCATCGGCCGTGACGGTCAAGAGGTCTAAACTGCTCGAGGCCGGCCTGTTTCGGGAGAATCCGGAATTCAACACCGTCGAAGACTACGACCTTTGGATGCGCTTGGCCCCTCTATGCCGCATGCGCTTTCTAACCGAAGTCCTCGGCGAGTACCAGCTTGTCGAGCGCGGCGCGTCCAATCAAATCGTCTATCACTCGACCAACCTGGAGAGGCTTCTACGCCACCACTTCCAAAATTTTAAAAATCCCGACGCGCGCACCCGGCGGCGCATGAGCCGTCGCCTCAGCGTCATGTGCCGCTCCGCCGCGCGCCTCTTGATCGCGCAGGGAGACCTCAAGACAGGCGGTGCCTACGCGCGGCGCGCCGTCGCATTATGCCCCTGGGACTGGAAAAATGCGGCGACTGCGGCCTTCTGGGCGCTCCGCGCGGCAAGCAAATGAATCTCGCCGCCACGGTCTACGCGCCGCCTCACGCTCGAGCGCCCTGGCACCTCAATGACATATTCGCCCCCGCGGCGCTGCGTCTGCATGGCCACGGGCGCAACGCCCTCGCTTCCGCCCTGCGCCTCGCAGGGGCCGCAGGGGGGCGAGTGCTCTTGCCGGCATTCATTTGTCGAGACATGCTCTCGTCCGTCGCCGCGGTCGGCGCTGAGGCGGTGTTCTACGGCACGTCCGCCGATCTCTCCGCCGATCTGGACAGCGCCCGCTGGCCCGTCGCGCGCGCCGTTCTTGCCGTTGACTATTTCGGCTTCGCCGCAGACCTTTCCCCGTTTGAGGCCTACGCCCGGCGTTGCGGTGCTGTCGTCATCGAGGACGCGGCCCACGGCCTCTTCTCGCGCGACTCGACTGGCCGCCTCTTAGGGACACGCGCCCCTCTCGGGATATTGAGCCTGCGCAAGAGCCTGCCCCTGCCCAATGGCGGAGCGCTCCTCGCCAATGACCCGGCCCTGGCCGCCTCTATGCCGGCGCAGTTGTCCTTTAAAGCTCATCCCGGATACCGGCCGATGCTAAAAGCGGCGGCGCGTCCGTTGTTGGCGCTCGCCGGCGCCGTCGGCGCGCACGCGGGCCTAACCGCTTGGCGCGCGCTTCGCGGCGACGCCAGCGGAAATATCGGCCCCGGCTTTGAGTCTGAGCGGGTCCTGCCAAAACCTGCCGAGCCGTGCGTTGAGTTGGGGCGAGCTCTCGTCTGCGCCGATCCCGCCCTCGAATCAGAGCGCCGCCGCGCCCTCTGGACGCGGTGCGACGCTCTTGCGCGCCGCGCGGGCCTGATACCGGTCTTCCCATTTTTGCCCGCAGGGACCGTCCCTTACGCCTACGCCTTCCGCGGCGGCAGAAACAAGGCTCGCCCTTGGTTCGCCGCTGAGGGTCTCAATGTCCTGCCTTGGCCGGACCTGCCCTCAGCACTCGCCTCCTCCGCGCCGGAACATCATCGCAATGTTGCGTTGGTCCACTTCTTATGGTGAACTGGCGCACGATAAAAATAGCGGATGCGGACTGGGACAAAACGCTGGCCGCATTGCCCGGCGCCAACGCCTTCCAATCTTCGGCGTGGGCGCGGCATAAAGCGGACGCCGGCTGGCAGGCGGTGCGCGCGCTGGCTGGAAACGACGGAGCGCCGCAAGCGGCAATCCAAGCGCTGGTCAAGGATATCCCCGGAGGTGCGCGCTTGCTCTGGTCGCGCGGCGGGCCGGTTGGCGAAATTTCTCTCTGCAACTTGGAACTGCGCAAGGCTTTGCTGTCCGCGGCCGGAGGCCTTCTGGCCTATGGGCGCATTTGCTCCTATCGCGAGTCCGACCCTCTTGAAACCGACGCTCTGCGCGCCGAAGGCTGGCTGCGTCCTCAAACGCCGCTCGATTGCAATAAGACGTATCTCCTCGAACTGACTCCTGACCCCGCTGTCTTGAGAGAACGCCTCTCGTCCAACTGGCGCCATAATCTCAAGAGAGGCCTCGCGCGCGCCGAGGTGGCACCATGGCCCGACCCCGACCCGCTCGAGATGGAAAGCCTCTATCGCTCTCTTGAATCGCTCAAGGGCCTTCCTCCCCAGCATCGCGCCAAGGAATTAGGATCGCTTGTGCGCGCCCTCGGAGGATCGTTGGTCTTGCGTCGCGCCGTCGTCAACGGCCGCACGGTCGCTTTGCGCGGCTGCGCCGTGTTCGCGGGCTCAGCCGTCGATCTCCTCGCGGCCGCGAATATGGAAGCGCGCAAGGTTTACGCCTCCTATGCTCTGCTCTGGTCTCTCGTGCTTGAAGCCCGACATCTCGGCGCTCGGACCTACGACCTCGGCGGCGCGGACCCTCTGGCAACGCCCGGCGTGGCTGACTTTAAAAAGGGCATCAATGCGCGCCTCATCACGACTCTCGGCGAGTGGGACTTCTCCGCTCCGGCTCTTTTGCGCCGCCCTGCGGGAGCGCTCATCGCCTGGAAGCTGGGGAAGGCCGCGTGAGCTGGAAGCATTCGCTCTGGCGGACGATCGCCCGCGTCGCCGGGCGCGCCTCACGCTCGACGGGTTTGCGCATCTTGGGCTATCACGCCGTCGGCACCGACATCCCCGGTGATCGTTACGGACTGAGCTCTCAGCCAAACATCTTCGCGCGCCAGATGGAGCTGATCCGCTCGGAACGCTTCGGACGCCCTGTCAACATAGGCGACGCTAAGATCGACGGCGGCGCTGAAATCAGCATCACATTCGACGATGGTTATCTCGATACGCTGATGACAGCGGCCCCGATTCTCGCGCGACTGTCTTTGCCGTTTACCGTCTGTGTTACGCCCGGGCTGCTTGACTCCGGGCATCCTCACCTCTCCTGGCCGCAATTGACGGAACTCTCCCGCATGCCGGGCTGCGAGATCGGCGCACACGGCCTCACGCATCGGCGCCTGGACGCGCTCGGCGACATGGATCTAGCCCATGAACTTATCGAGTCGCGGCAATGCCTGGAAAAAGCCCTCCGCCGAAGCGTGACGGTGATGACCTGGCCGCACGGTGCCGCCTCGCGGCGAACGCAGGCTGCGGCTAGTGCCGCCGGCTTTACACGCGCGGCCTGCTCGCTCTACGGCATCAATCAAGCAGGCCGCGCGCCTCTGCTGCTCAAGCGCGTCGAGATCACGGGCTTCGATGACGAGCGGGACTTCATCGGCAAGGCCTCTGGAACCTGGGACTGGTTTTCCTGGCGGCAAGCAGACCCGTTGTTGCGCGACGGCTGAGATTTCGGACGCCAACGCCGATTTTTGCTGTATCATAAGCGTCCTGTGAGCGATCAGCGCGGCGTCGAGGTTCCCGAAGACGTTTTTGAGCGCTTCATGGCGCGGTTGGCTCGATGTGGATAAACTCGCATTCGATGGGAAACAGGTCTTGAATTTTTTATAAAATACCCCATACTTCAAGAGGAGGCGCGATGACTCATCAGGAAATCTATAAAAAAGAGCATGGTGAGAAAGGCTGGAAGAATCTGAGCCGCAAGGTGAAAGAAATTTTCAAGCGCATTGACTCCCTGCCTCCTCTAAGCGATAGGCCTGTCACATTTCGCGAGCTGTAGGAAGCGCTGAAGTAGTACGTGCCTCGACACTACTTAATTGATGCATCGGCGCTGGTGAGTAAAAACGGCGGTCTAACCATGGGATTCTCCAGACGCCCGCCGAACGGCCTTATAGCGGGCGCTGGAGATCCTCAGCGTTCGGCCCACTAACCAGAAACAACCCGGAAACAGCATTGGGATTGACTTTTCTCACTTCTGTGCATACACTGTATGTATGAGTGAGTTGCGCTTCGGATGGGACAAAGCCAAGGATAAGGAGAACATCCGAAAGCACGGAGTTGCTTTTGCGGAAGCCCAGACCGCGTTCTTTGATGAAAAGGCTTTTCGTTTTATCGATCCTGACGATTCAGGTGACGAAGATCGCTTCATTCTTCTGGGTATGAGCGTCAAACTGAAAGTTCTCGTTGTATGCCACTGCTTCAGAGACGGCGATGCAGTGATCCGCATCATTTCCGCAAGGAAGGCGAGCAAGAGCGAGTCGAAGGATTACGGGAGGTAACCCATATGAGAACGCACTATGATTTTTCAAAGATGAAGGGCGTAAAGAACCCGTACATCTCTCGCCTAAAGCAGCCCATTACCATTCGGCTGGATAAGGCGACTGTTTTGTATTTCAAAGAGCTGGCATCTGAGGTTGGGATGCCATATCAGAACTTGATTAACCTGTACCTGCGCGATTGTGCAGCGCATCACAAGAAGCTCGCACTGAAATGGGCGGCATAGGCACCCCCGGGCCGAACCATTGAAGCCGCCGCTGGTCAGCCTCTGCGTTAGGCGCATTTGCGATGATATTTCGGACAAGGAGGAACGGCAGATGTCTTATTTTCTCTCCCTAATCGCTGCTTTCACGCTGCCATGTGTGGTCGTTCTTTTCCCAATTACATATGTGCTTAGCAGTAGGGTTTTAAAATTTACATTCACGGGCTGGCATCAGTTAAGTGGCTTTCTGCTCGCCTGGCTAATCACCGCAAATTAGCCTCTTGACACGAGCAATTACACATGTTATACACAATATAGGGGTATAATATGATTAGAGTCCAGATTCTCCTAGAAAAGAAAGAGGTTTTGGCCCTTCGCCGGGAGGCAGCTGAATCCGGGAAGAGCTATTCCCAGCTCGTTAGAGAGGCCATCGACAGTTCCTATACCTCACGGTTCGCGGATGGTGAGATCAAGCGAATGGCGACCGATGCGAAGCGAGGCAAGGGGACCAGGAAATTTAAGAACTCCGCAGCATTTCTTAAGCATCTCTGGAGCCTTTGATTGATGTACCTTCTCGGCGGAGGATTCGAAAGAATCCTTAGGCGCCGCCATCCGGCGGAACGCATGGAAATTCAGAGGAATATTGATGCACTCGTCCGTGCCTTTGATGCAAGAAATCTTCCGGTTGGTTTTGGAATAAAAAAAATGGGTGGATCGGTCTGGGAATTTCGGATAGACCTGGCCACTCGCATCTTGTTCCAGTGGGATAAACAGACCGTGACATTCCTATTCGTCGGCAATCACAACGAGGTCCGGCAATTTTTGAAGCACTATTTATAGGGGCTAACCATCGGATAGAGCCGCCGGGCGCTCATGATGAAGGCCTTAGAGCGCCCGCGGTTCATCCTCGGCGTTAGACCTCACAAGCAACGAAATATGACTATTCTGAACTGGTTCATGCACCGAGGAATGCGCTCGCGCGCAAAGGACTTAGCGAAATGGGGTCGAGCGCGTCGAGATCCTTGAAGTCCCGGTGAAAACGGCGGGTGATTCTCGGCAGCGGGATATCGAGCTTGTCGAGGTCCTTTTCCTTGTTCTGCGTGTCCACTTCAACGACCAGGGAATCCTTGCGCGTCGTGCCGCTGCCCATAGGGACGTACTCGAAATCGAGACCCTCGCTTTGGATTGACTGAACAAACTCCTCAATAGACGCGAACGTTCATGAGGTTTCTTACCTTCCAGAAGTCGGCCATATTTACCGACCGCATGATCCATCGTCGTTCTATTCCAGCTACCCCATGAACGCTATCAGTGACTGCGCAACTACAGTATTTTTGACAAAGTTGACCGGAGCCGCATACCCCCAACCCGATCTACGTCCGGTACAAGCTAGGCAAAATCAGCCCGCTTTCCGCCGCAGCCGCCCTCGCGGGCCCAGGATAGACCCTCTCCTGGGATTAATCAAGGGGTCGGTCCCAGCCCGGTCGGCTGAGGTTTCGGACGCCAACGCCGATTTTTGCTGTATCATAAGCGTCCTGTGAGCGATCAGCGCGGCGACGTCGTCATTCTTTCAAGCGTTGATTGGGATGCGGCCCGGCAGCGCCATCACGCTTTCGCCGCGCAGTGGGCGCGCGCCGGGCATCGCGTCTTTTTTGTCGAGAACACCGGCTTTCGCGAGCCGCGTCTAAGCGAGATGGGGCGCATCTGGCGCCGCCTCCTCCGCAGTCTGCGCGGCGAACATTCTCGCCGCGTACGCGCGCCTCAGGGGATTGTCGTCGTCAGCCCGCTCGTTCTGCCGCCCACGCGCCGGCTGTTTCGCAAGGCCAACGCGTCCCTGCTGGCGCCACGCCTCGTCAGCATCCTTTATAATCGCGGCATGCGGCAGAACCCCGTGGTCTTCGCCTATCTTCCAACGTCGACGACTCTGGATATGCTTGACCAGCTTAAGCCGGCGCTTGTCGTCTATGACTGCGTAGACAATTTCTACGGCCTGCTTTCCTCGCCCCCGGATCTGGCTCAGACCGAGGCCGCGCTGATGGCGCGCGCCGGTCTCGTGCTGACGACCTCGCATACGCTGTACGAAGAGAAGAAGCCGCTGCATCATAACGTCTTTGAACTGCATCATGGCGTAAGCCCCGCGTTCTTTATTCCCCCGCCGCCGAGCCGACGACGGCGGCGTCTTTGCTACTTCGGGACTTTATGGCGGGCGATTGACTACGCGCCCATACGAGCGCTGGCGGAGGCCGGTTTTGAGGTTGAACTCATCGGCCCGATTAAGGAACCGCCGCCGCCGTTGCCTCCGTCAGTCGCATTGCGCGGCCCTTGCCCCCACGAAGACTTGCCGGCCTTGCTCTCTGGAATGGACGCCTTGCTTCTGCCGTATGTTGACGATGCGTATAATCGCGGCGTCATACCGGCCAAGACCTACGAATGCTTGGCGACGGGCCGTCTGGTATTGGCCAGCCCCTTGCCTGCGCTTTCGGGATTGTCTTCGCTCCTGACGATCTGCCGCACGCCCGCCGAGTGGATCGCCGCGGCCGGGTCCATGGACTCTGACGATGCGCGCCGCGCGCGCATCGTCAAGGCGCACGCGCATGACGAGGATGTCGTTTTCGCGCGCTTGTCCAAGCTTGTCGAGGCGGCCGAATTGAGCGCAAACAAATAACTCAATTTATATCCTAAAAAAATAAAATTCCGCGCCCGGCGGGCGGAGAACGACGCACGAGCCATTAGGAGGCGATAATATCGGCTCCCGCCTTGACCGCTACCCCCTGCGCAAGGAATTTCGCGACATTCTCACCCATGGCTGAAAGTCTGCTCACGCGCACCTGCCGGAAGAACACAAACGTTCTGAATTTCATGAAGCGACTGCTTCCTCTCTCCTTTCATTCCAGTACAGGACGCCGTCTGGTCTTGCTGTTTTGTTCAATGAGCATCCGCGTAGCGGCGGTGGAACTCCTTCTCATCGCTGATCCCGGAAAGGCCCGTCGCGCGCCGGAAGAGGTGGGAGATTAGGCCCGCGCCGAGATAAGACAGCGCGTGAAGTTCGCGCAGAAGCGGTTTGGCGCGCAAAAATTTCTTCAGCTCCGGCGAGGGCGGCGGCCAATCGGCAATGGCGCCAACGGGCTTGCCATCCAATGTTTCTAAATGGGTTCGGCAGGGGCCGCCTGTGCCGAGCATTCGACAGGCAACGTCCACCGTGGCCTCGGCCATCGCGCGGTAGTCCGACATCTTGCCGCCGCCGATCGTGAGAAAGCCCGCGACCCCGTCGCGCACCTGGTGATCAAAGACCTCGAAATCGCGCGACAAGAGCTTTTCTGCGCCAGGCTGGCCTAGGATTGGGCGCGTGCCTACGATAGTGGCGTCGTGGCGTTCCGGCCAGTTGGGGAAATAGCGTTTGACCGACCGCGTTAAATAACCAATCTCCACATCGGTCGTGCGCGTCTGATCGGGGTCAAGAGGTCCGGGGATGTCGGTGGGGCCGACCCAGGTGCCCAGAGGAGAGGGCACGACGAAGACGTAGCGGGTCCGGTCCTCTGCCTCTAAAAGAAGCCCGACCGTCGTCAGCTTTTTTTCATGATAGATCAGGTGCGTTCCCTTCATGAGACGCAGAGGCAGGCTTACGCCGGCGAGTGTTGATACCTTGTCGATCCAGGGGCCGGCGGCATTGACCGTGATCCTGCCCCGCAACTCTCGGTCGCCGGCGCGAACGCCAATCACGCGCGCGCCGTCTTTCAGCACGGATGTCACCGGAGTTTCAAGCAGCGCCTCAGCGCCGGCCGCGCGCGCTGAATCAAGCGTGCGGCGCGCTAAATTTTCCGCGTCCACCCACCACTCGTCGAACACCAACGCCCCGAGTAAGCCCTTGGGCGAGAGGCCCGGCACGACGCGCAGGGTTGCGGAAGCGCTCAGGCGCAGATGCGGGCGGCCGTACTTCATCGCCTGAAAGCGATCATACTGCTCGAATAAGGTCTCCACGATTTCGAGACCGCGCGCGTGTCCTTTATAGATCGGCCAGAGGATGGGCAGGCGCGTGAGAAGGCCTCCTGCGGTGCGCACGATATGGCCCGAATCTAAACACGATGAATGCGTGGTAAGACGATCATAGAGCAAGTAGCGCACGCCTCCGTGGATGAGGTGCGTGGAGGCCGCAGTCGTGCCGCCGCCGGGCTTGCCCCGCTCCACAAGAATAACGCGCAGTCCCCGAAGAGCAGCATCGCGGGCGATGCCCGCGCCGGTGACGCCCGCGCCGACAATCACGAGATCATACACGCGCAGAGTGTACCAACTCTCTTAATAGTAGAATCAGGCACCCATGACCCGCGTTCGTTTTTACTTTCTTGTGGTTGCAGCGTTGCTCGCCGTTGTCGCCGGGTCCGGTTACCTGCGCCAACTCTTAGAGGGGATGCCTCCGATACACACCCTCGAGGACTATATGCCCTCGTTGACCACGCGCGTCTACGACTCTCGCGGCGTTGTGATCTCGGAACTTTCCATCGAAAAGCGCGCGTTGTTGCCGCTGTCTAAAATCCCGGTCGATTTGCAAAATGCCGTCATCGCCGTAGAGGATGACGCCTTCTTTAAACACTGGGGCATCTCGCCGAAGGGTATCCTGCGCTCCTCTCTGCGAAATATTCTTGCGCGGCGTGTCGTGCAGGGCGCTTCCACCATCACCCAACAACTTGCCAAGCAGATATTCCTTAAGCCGGAGCGCAAGTTCACGCGCAAATTGCGTGAAATACTGTTGGCGCTCGAGATCGAGCGAAACTTTTCCAAGCCCGAGATTCTTCAGATGTATCTCAACCAGGTCTACTTCGGCGAAGGCGCTTATGGAGTCCAGTCCGCGGCGCATAATTACTTCGGCAAAGAAGTCGCGGAGTTGACCTTGGCCGACTGCGCCTTGCTCGCGGGCCTCATCCGCGCGCCACGCGCCAATTCTCCATTTTTTAAGCCCGAAAACGCGCGTCGCCGACGCGCGGTCGTGCTTCAGCGAATGCTCGATGAGAAGCTCACGACTTCAGTTGAGGCCGACGCGGCGTCCGCCACGGCGGTGCCTCTTGAGAAGCCGCCCGATTTCAATTCGTCAGCGCCGTTTTTCGTCGAGCACGTGCGCCGTCGCTTGGAGCGTCAATATGGAACAGCCGCCGTTTGGCGCGGCGGGCTTAAGGTTTATACGACGCTTGATCTGGACATGCAGAAGAAGGCCGAAGCGATCATGGAAAAAGCTCTCGTCGCGTTCGACATCAAGGCTCAGGCCGAGCACGACAAGAAGATTCAGGATCTTCTCGCGACAGGAGAGTCTTTTTCACCCGATATTTCGACCGCGCCGCTCGCGAAGATACAAGGCGCGTTTGTCATCATTGATATCAAGACTGGCGCTGTGCGCGCGATGATCGGCGGGCGCGACTCGCACTTCAACCGCGTGACCCAGGCAAAGCGCCAGCCCGGCTCGACGTTTAAGCCGTTCGTCTGGGCCGCAGCGCTCAGCGAAGGCATGACTGCCGCCTCGATGGTCAACGACTCCCCGCTTGCATTCTACACCGATGGCCGCGACTGGCGCCTGCTTGAGGGCGCGACCGACTATTACTCGATCAACTTGGCAACCCAGCCGTTTTCCGCATCGCCCGACTTTAAAATTTGGGTGCCGAACAATTTTGACGGCAAGTTCCTGGGGCAAATCACCTTACGCAAAGCGCTCGCCAGTTCGCGCAACATCGCCTCGATCAATTTGATCACTCAGGTCGGCCCGCCGCTCGTTGTCGAGCTGGCCAAGCGCGTCGGCATCCATTCCAGTCTTGAACCGATCCCCGCTCTCGGCCTCGGCGCCTCCGTCGTGACTCCGCTTGAGATGACCTCAGCCTTCGGCACTTTCGCCAATGGAGGTATCGCGGTCACTCCTTATACGCTCGACCGCGCCGAGGACTCAAGCGGTAAGCCTCTTGAGGGCCACATCCCGTCCGATCGCGAGGCGATGACGCCGCAACTCGCCTATCTCGTCACAAATCTGCTAAAAGGCGTCGTGCAGAACGGCACGGGAATCTACGCGAACAGACTTGGCCGCGCGATCGGCGGCAAGACCGGAACCTCCAATGATAACCGAGACCTCTGGTTTATTGGATTTACGCCCGATCTCGTCGCAGGCGCGTGGATGGGTTATGACGATTTTGGCGCGCTCGGCCGCAAGGATTGGACCGGAGGATCCACCGTCGTGCCCTGGTGGACTGAGATTATGGGCGCAATTTTGAAGGATTATCCGAAGCGCGACTTCCCCGTGCCCTCAGGCATAGTCTTCTCGGCCATTGACAAAGTACAGGGGTTGCTCTATCAGCCGGCGTGCCCTAAAGCCAACAAGATTCTTGAGGCGTTCGCGCAAGGGACCGAGCCTAAAGAGTACTGCGACCCGAACAATATTGGATCGACGATCATCGAGGTCGCGACCGACTCCATTCATTCGACGGCTTTGCCCGGCGCCGGCTACGGCCAGGTCGTGCCGTCGACTGCGGCTGCCTCCCCGGCTCTCAGGCCGAATGACGATCCTGACGCGCTCTCGTTGCCGAGCGACGGAAACATCGAGTAGGCGTCCGTTCTTAGGATGCCGGCGTGAGGTAGACGCGTGGAGCATGCGCGGCCGTGCGGCGAACAGGAAGCTCGACCGCGTCGCCGGGCTTGATTTGAGGCAGGTCAGTTGCGTCGATGAGGACATGCGAGATGCCGCAGCGCCCGACAAAGTTCAGGCGAGAGTTGCAGCGCTTTGCCCAAAATGACTGCTTGGCGCCCAGACCGATCAAGCGCTCGACAGGCTGCATCGTGAGGCCGTCTGCGTACCCGACGGGCAAGGTCGCGACTGTCATGCGACGAGGGACGAGATACTCGCTTGCGTAGCCAATGGAGGATCCTTTTGAGACCTCGCGCACTGAGATCACCCGCGCAAAAAAACGCCATGGCATCCTGAGCGCAGGCGGTTGTATTTTTGAGCGGTTGATGCCGTAGAGCAGATTCCCAACGCAGGCAAGATCGAAGCGGCGATGCGGAAAATCCATAAAGACAGTCGAGTTGGCCGCGCGTAAGCGTAATTTCGGATCGCGGCGCTTATAGGGGGCCGCGAGCTTCTCAAAAGCGCCTAGTTTATCTTCAGCCTCGACGGCATTTTTCCCGGGCATATACCCGAGATGTGTTGAGATGCCGTCGACCGTTATGCCCGGCAATAAGCCAAGCGTCTTCATCAACGCGGGCAACTTCTTTGGAGCGAGGCCCCAACGCGCGAGGCCGAAGTCGAGATCCAACTGTAGGCGCACGCCTCTGCCGCGCGCTGCGCGCGAGAGCGCCTTGGCCTGTGTGAGGGAGTCGATCACCGGGATGACTCCCAAGCGTACGGCAAGGGCGGACTGCTCAGGGAGGAAGGGAGCTAGCATCTGAATCGGCGCGGTGATGCCTGCCTTTCGTAGGACGCCGGCTTCCGCGAGGTCGCGCACGCCGAGGCGCTCCGCTCCGGCCTTAAGGACAACCTTTGCGACCTCCACTGCCCCGTGCCCATAGGCATCGGTCTTCACGACAGCGACAAAGCCCGCACCCTTGGGCAACTGGGCTTTAACCCACGCGGCGTTGCCGGCGATTATGGACAGGTCTATCTCGACCCATTTCATCAATGGATTTATCATTGATAGGGCTTAGGCGCCGGTGGTCGGGAGGAGAGGCGTGTCGTCTTAAAGTGGCCGCCCCCAATTGATTTCAGAGCGTTGCGTGCGGCTGACAGAGAAAAATCAAGCTCGCGTTCAGTATGCGCGTAGGAGATAAAAGCCGCCTCCCACTGCGCCGGCGGCAGGTACACGCCGCCCTTGAGCATGCCATGGAAGAAGCGTCCGTATGATTTTTTGTCGGCCAGGAGGGCGCGCGCGTAATCGGTGACCGGACCGCCGTCAATGAAGAAGGGGGTGAACATTGAACCGAACGATTGAATGCGCACCGGCACCCCGCAGGCGATCGCCGCGTCGCGCAGGCCCGCGCAGTAGTGTTCCGTGAGCTTTGCCATTCGCGGATAAGGGTTCAAGCGCTTAAGCAAGTCAAGCATCGCGATTCCGGCTGCGACGGCGACCGGATTGCCGGACAAGGTTCCCGCCTGATACGCCGGACCCTCAGGTGAGATCATGGACATCACGTCCTTGCGCCCACCGTACGCAGCCAGGGGCAGGCCGCCGCCGACGATTTTTCCTAAAATCGTGAGATCAGGTTTTATGCCAAAAAGAGTTTGAGCGCCGCCGTAAGCCAAGCGAAAGCCGGTGACGACCTCATCAAAAACAAGCAATGCTTTTTCTTTTTTCGTGATGCGTCGAAGTTTCTCCAAGAATCCGTCGGCTGGAAATACGACGCCCATGTTGGCGCAGATGGGCTCGACAAAAAGAGCCGCAATTTTCCCGGGGTATTTTTTAAACGCGTTCCTGACGGCCTGAAGATCATTGAACGGAACCACCACGGTGGTGGCCGCCACGGCCCTCGGCACGCCGGCCGAATCGGGAATTCCAAGCGTGGTGGCGCCTGAACCGGCGGCGACCAGCAGGGAGTCTGCATGCCCATGATAACAGCCCGCAAATTTAATAATGAGATCGCGTCCGGTAAACGCGCGCGCGGCGCGCGCAGCGCTCATGCTCGCCTCGGTGCCGGAGCTTGTCATGCGCACCAGCTCGATTGAAGGCAGGGCGGAGATGATCTTCTCGGCGAGAATAAACTCGGCCTCGGTCGCAGCGCCGAAGGTCGAGCCGCGAGCCATAGCGGCCTGGGCTGCCGTGACGATCTCGCGCCGCGCGTGACCGAACATGAGCGGGCCCCATGAAAGGCAGAAGTCCACATACGAGCGTCCGTCGGCGCCCTGAAGACGCGCGCCGGCGCCGGAGCGCACGAAGAGCGGCGTCCCGCCGACCGATTTGAAGGCGCGCACCGGTGAATTGACGCCTCCGACAAGCGACCGGCGAGCGCGCGCAAACAACTTCTTAAGATTGGCCGGCTTCAACGCCGCTCCCGATTGAGGCTGTCGCCGTGTCCGTCGGCGCTCATTGAAATTTTTTCATGCGAGCCACCGGGCCGCCTCGAGCGCGAAGTAAGTGATGATAAAATCGGCGCCGGCGCGCTTGATGGAAGTCAATGACTCGAGTGCGATCTTCTTCTCGTCGACCCAGCCGTTGGCGGCCGCGGCCTTGATCAGCGCAAACTCTCCCGACACCTGATAGGCCGCAGTGGGCAGGCTAAAGCGCGTCTTGACGGCTTTGAGCACGTCGAGATAGGGCAGGGCGGGCTTGACCATCACCATATCCGCCCCCTCCTCGACATCGAGCGCCACCTCGCGCAACGCCTCGTTGAAGTTGGCCGGATCCATCTGGTAGGTCGAGCGATCGCCGAAACAAGGTGGGCTTTCCGCCGCTTCGCGGAAAGGTCCATAGTAGGCGCTCGCGTATTTGGCGGCGTAAGCGAGGATCGGTGTGTCGAGATAGCCTGAGGCGTCGAGGGACTTGCGGATTGCGGCGACCTGGCCGTCCATCATGCCCGAGGGCGCAATAATGTCGAAGCCGGCCTTCGCCTGCGACACGGCGGTCTTGGCCGCGAGCGCTCGGGTCGGATCATTAAGCACTCGGCCGTCTTGCACGATGCCGCAATGGCCGTGATCGGTGTATTCGCAGAAGCACAGATCTGCGATCAGCAGGAGATCCGGATATTGGCCCTTGATCGCCTTGGCGGCCTTCTGCGCGATGCCGTTGTCCGCGTAGGCACCGGAGGCTTTCGCGTCCTTCGTCTCTGGAATGCCGAAGAGGATCAGGCCGGGAATGCCCGCGTTCACCGCGACGCCGGCGGCCTTCACCGCCGTGTCCACTGAGTATTGGAAGTGCCCGGGCAGAGAGGAGATCGGCCTCGTCTCGCCGCGGCCGGGGCGAATGAACAGCGGAAAAATGAGGTCCTTGACGGACAGTTCCGTCTCGCGAATCAAAGCGCGAAGCGTGGGGCTTGAGCGGAGGCGGCGCAGGCGCGTCATTGGGAAAGACATGAAGTGGATTTTACATCATCGCGCAGGCAGAAGCGGGCCCGCTCTCGCGGACCCGCTTCCTTGATTTTAATCAGGGACGGCCTGTACCCCGGATTCTGTCCACCCTTGCGGGCTCGAGGACCATTTCTCTCAGCGGCTACCGGGCGGCCGCGACTCGCTTGCGCGAGTTCTGGCGCGAGCAGCGCCCTCCGCCCCACTGCCTTGCTCCCGACGGGGTTTACCGTTGCCGGACGCCTCGCGGCGGCCGCGGTGGGCTCTTACCCCACCTTTTCACCCTTACCCTCACGCGAGGGCGGTTATTTTCTGTGGTACTTTCCGTCGACGGGGCTTATGGGCCCCGCCTCCCCGCCTTTCAACGGGCATCACGCTCTACGGAGTCCGGAAGTTCCTCCCGTCCTTGCGGACCAGCGGCCCTCCGGCCGTCCCTGAAATTTTATGCCACCGTCGCGACAAGCATCTCGGGCCTGTACAGGATGCGTTGACAGCTTTCGCAGGTGACCAAGGTTTTGAGCTTTGAGGCCTCGATAATCAGCGCCGACGTGAGAGTGATCTGGCAAGCGCCGCAGTGACCGGCGACGACAGGCACGACCGCGTCGGGCTTGCCGCGGCTACGGATGTGATTGTATATCTTGAGTTCGACGGCGGCAACAAGCGCGGCGACGGTGTCGCGCTCGACTTTTGCGGTATCAAAGCGGCCCTTCGCATAGGACATCTCCGCCTCCAACTTTTCGATGTCCTTGTGAAAAAATTCTTCAGCCTTCTTGAATTCGACGGTCGCGACGTTCTCCTCGGCCTGAGCCTTATCGAGGTCTTCCATGATCTGCAGGATAATGGTTTCGATGTCGCCGGCGGCGGCCTTCTCGGCCTCAATCTCAGCCTGCATCGCCTTGTACGCATCATTGGATTTAAGGTCGTTGAGTTGGGCGGAGTGCTTGCGCACGGCTTCGTCCTTGACCGCGACATCGAGCTCCGAAGACTTTTTGTTTTTCTCGAGCCCGACTCTCCTCGCCTTTGCCGAGTCTCGCCGCTGTTTTTCGCCTTCGAGGTCGGCCTTGAGCGCTGCGATGCGCGGCGGCACCGCGTCGATCTCGGCCTGTATGGAGTCAAGATGCCTATCTTGCTCTTGAAGGGCGACGAGCGCTTGGAGAACTTCTTTTGTCAGAGCCATAGTTTGGAGAGCCCGACAGGCGACGGCTATTGAATCATATTTCTGTTGCAACTTCTTTTAGTGGAAACGCCTTCGCGCGGCGCGCCTACTAAAAACCGGAGGCGCTGCTCCCCGAGTCGACTCATGCGCCCCTGCTGACTTTCTCGAGCGTGAGCCAGCGGTTGGTGCCGGCGAACTTCTGGTGCATGCGGGTACGCGGCTCGCCGTTGGGTTGAGCGATCTCTGAAATCTGCAGGTCTGCGAGCGCGTCAATGCCGCGCTCGCGGAAGCTTTTCAGGGAACTTTCCAGCGCCATGCCGATCGTGCGAAAGGCGAGCAAGGTCGAGAACTGGAGCGTAAAGCCTATTTTTCCCAACATCTCATTGGTGATTAAAACGCCGTCCTTCTTGGCCTTGCCCCAGTGCAACGAAGGAGAGAGGTTGAATCCGAGTATCTGGTTCGGATAATATTTATGCACACCCTCGGCAAACTCCTGCGGCCCCTCGATATCGGTGTTGTTGAACTCAGGCCAGATCACGTCAACGCCGAGCGAAGCCGCCTCAAGCGCGCGGTCGATCGCGTGCGCGACACTGCCGGTCCGACCGCCAGGGACCGCGCCGTCGACTGCATCGGTGCGCGCGATCACGACCAGGTTCGTTTCGGCAGCCTGTGCCGCAGCCTTCACCGCGATGAGCTTCTCGATCCACTTATTGGTCGGCACGAGAACCTTCTCGCGCTTGACGCCGTGGTGCGCCACGATGTGGCCGCACGTGCGCTCCGCCGGATCCTGATCTTCAAGGTGAACGCCGCCCACGCCCGCGCGGATCAACTCGCGCGTCAGCGTAAATGTTTGGGTCGGTCCGCCGAACCCAGCCTCGATGTCGGCGAAGATCGGCGGCGTATTGAGAACTTTTCCGTCATCATCATAAAAGTGACGGTCGCGGGTGCCCTCAATGCCGCGCACGAGTTCACGCGCCAGATCGACCATCTGATGCGACGGGTAGATGCCGATATCGGGATACATGTTGTGGGCGACGGCCAACTGCCAGCCGCTGGCGTAGATTGCCTCAAAGCCGAGATCCGTGAGCAACGAGGCGGTTATCGCATCGTAAGCGCCCGCAGTGTGCAGGAAGGACTGCGCCGGATTTTTAAAGCGGTTGGCTGATTTTTTCTTTAGAAGCGCGCGCAGTTTGTCGGCGGGATGTCCCTTCTCGGCAGGCGCATACATCTTCGCGAATTCGGCGGCGGGATACTTCCAGGTTTTAATTCCTACGGGTTTAGGCGCGGCTGTTTGCTTGATCATTTGCTGGCTCCACACGCTGGCTTGCTTGTATTGATCCGCCGAAGCGGCTCCTGAATTCGCAGCCAAAATATTCCGGAGTTCCTCATCGAACCAAGCATCCACGAGCTCAGACGATATCTTCACGCCCTCGGCCGTCACGACGCCGTGGCGAACGCGCTGGGCAATCATGAGACGGTAGATTCGGTCGGTCGCCAAGTCCTCCATGAAATTGCCGATCAAAGCGCCGGTCTT
The DNA here is from genome assembly GCA_964529095.1 of uncultured Elusimicrobia bacterium. GTDB lineage: Bacteria > Elusimicrobiota > Elusimicrobia > UBA1565 > UBA9628 > GWA2-66-18. Next base: position 19,435 of record CAZGVK010000093.1, on the reverse strand, counting down.
GTCGTAGCCCTTGATCAGGCGCGCGCCAAGGCCCGAGAGTACGCCGAAACGGTATTCGATGCAGGTCCGAATCGCATCGCGCGTGCCGGCAACAGTGATCGCACCGACGCCGACAGGCGAGGGCGTGAGGTCGAGGCGCTTGGCCTTTGCGTGCTTGATTGAGAGTTGATTGGGGAGGGGAAACTGGGAAATGGCACCCTTGTGTTGATCGGGATGACCCGTCCAAGCGCCGTCAAAGCCAATTTGAGACTCGTTCTTCTTGTCGGCGATAAGCCGTTCCTGCGCACGCGCGTTGACTTCCGCATTCGTGCGATCCGGGAACAACGCGCTCATGCCGCCGATGGCGAGCGCCCCTCGCCGATGGCAAGCGTCCACGATTCGCTTTCTTATGTTCTGGAAAAAAGGAATGTCGTGGGGTATGGTGTTGCGGTCGGGAAGAATCCAATCCGGATCGGCCAGCTTGAAATGAAGAATGCTCGCCATGTAGTCCCAACGACCGAGGTTGAGACCGATAGCGTGGCGGCGCGCCGCAAATAAAATCTCCTCAACCTGATGGGCCGCTGGAAGCGATTCAATCAGGAACATTATTTTGGTCGTACCGACAGGGATGCCGATAGCCGTTTCCATCGCCGCAATCATGTCGGAAAACCAGGCCGCCTCTTCAAACGACTCCGTTTTGGGAATATAGAAGCACAGCTTGGCCTGCCGCTCCGCCTTTTTTGCGGCCTCGCGGCGCTTGTCCGCGGTTTCGAAAAAAACAGCGGCAAGATCGAACAGCGACGCGGAGACGGCGCCAACGGCGACCAGGTTGGTCTCATGCAGGTGAAGGCCGCGGGGTCGGTAAAACATGACCTGGCGTGAGGGCTTAATTGCCACCCTCTTGCCGGAAGCGTCGGTAAAGGTCAAGGTGCCCTTGATCGCGGCGACCGTATTGCGATGGGCCGTCCTCACATGATCCCAATCATCCGTAATCGAGTCCTCGCCGTCGGGCATGCAGCCGGGATCTTGGGTATTGCACATCGCGACAAGAAGCTTGGCGTTGTCGGCTGGGCCGGTAATCTGGTTGCGCTGGTCTTGCGCCCATGAGGGCACCGCCAAGCGCCATTTTCCAGCAGTCGCCTCTGACGCCGGAAGATAGCCTGGCAGCACGCCCGCATGCGCATTTTCAAGAGATCGCCGGCGCGCGTCAAGCAGGAGACGGCGGCGAGGCTCAAAAGCGTTGTGCAGCGGCAGAAAAAAATCAAGAAGCGCGGAAGATGGCGCGTCTTGGTGGACCTTGGCTTGATTGTGCATGTGACTCCATTAAGAGTAAGAAAGATGGTGATGTCGGGTCAATGAGATGAGTGCGGCCAAAAGCCGCGCCAAATTTGGCCGCCGCTGTGCCCTCATTGTCGGCTCATTCATATAGGTCTAAAGACTTTTCGAGATTACCCTTTCGGCCCAGGCGCAGCATTTGGAACGAGGATACCCTATCGGTGTCGGCACTGTTGGGGAGAAGATTATGAAACAGAAAAATCTATTGCTGTCTGCGGTCGTTGCTGGAAGCTTCGCTTCCCAGGCCGGGGCGCGTCCGGCGCGGTGGCCAGACCTGAATGCAGCAGTTAACTGCACCCAGCCTGCCTTCCTGTGTTCTCAGGAGGAGGCCCCTGCCGTGATCCTGGGCGGCGAATTGCCGGCCAAGACATTGACGCCCTTGGTTCATGGAAGCAAAGGCGCACCCAAGACACTGCAAGTAGAATTGATTAAAAAGTCTCCAGTGAGTGATGCTCGCGGGAGTCGCTCTGATGAAATAGGCAGGCCCTCTGCAAATACATTTTTCGCCGATCCGATAGCATGGTTTTTTAATCTGTTTAAGCAACATGGGGCTGGATCGGAATAGGTCTTTTCGCGTTGGCTAGCCCTTCAGTGCCCATGGATATTGTTTCGATCCTGCCTCCCTTGCGGAAACCGTGAAGTCCGGCTACACTCCTAGCCCGAGCCTCTTCACAGCGTCTCGGGCTAGGAGGTTCACCAATGAAAAAGAAGGTTTTACGCGCCGCCATCAAGACGCCCCCCCGCAAAAACCGCAAGATCGCCGCTGTCGAGGCAATGTCCGCCGATGAAGTTTCGCATCTCGAAGTTCTAGTCAAACGCTTTGAAGACAGCGAAAAGGCTTGGCAGCGCATGACGATGCCGCCTGATGAGGCCGAATCCTGGACTCACGTCGAGGAGCACCTGCTCAAGCGTCCCGGCGACTCCGACCGGCGCTGGAAATTCTTCTCGAAATAGGACGCTTTTAAGCGTTGGCGCCGCCCGCCCCGCCGTCCTAGGGGCGGGCATTTTTTCTATGATAAGCGAGATGAAAGAGTCGCGTCGAACGAACGGGCTGATCGCGATTTCGCTTTTCATGATCGCGGCCGCGTTTTCCGCCTACGCGATCATGGCGCTGAATTGGTTCAAGTCAGCCGCCGACACGAGTTCCGTCATGCTCTTAAACCCTGCGTCTCGAACCGAGGCTGACGAGGGCCTGACCTCCGCCCGCAATGAATTCCGCGCCCGCCTTCTCAATATCCATGCGCATCTGCGCCTATCGAACGCGCTGTGGAAAGCGGGCCGATCGATTGACTCCTTTTACGTCCTCTATGCCGCGCGGCAGATGTTCAGCCACGACTCCTTCCTGCGCGCCCACGCTGAAGTTACACTCGGCGCCGGCGGGCCGGCGGAATTAATACGCCTCCGCCTCAAGGGCCTGCGAGAAGCCTCGCTGAGCATCCCCATCCACGCTGAGATCGCGCGCAGATATCCCGACACGCCCGAAGGTCGCCAATCCCTCGACACCCTGTCGCGCCTGTCCGCAGGCGAGGAAAACTCGCAAAGCGCTTACCTCGCCCGGACCGCTCTGGAGGATATTCATCATGCTGATCCCGGACACCCCGGGAAACTGGAGGCCCTGGGCATGGCGTTCTTTGCGCGCGGCAACCTTCCCCTCGCCCATGCCGTCGCCTCCGAGGCTCTCTCTAAGAATCCGAATCACGCCGGCGCCGCGCAGATCATGGGCGCGTTGGCGCTCCAAAATAAGGCCATAGACGACGCGCTGCGCTGGCTCACTTTAGCATGGGATGGGAATCCCGACAATTTATATACCGCCGCGAAGCTGGCGCAAATCTATGACAAGCACCACGCCGACTCTGAAAGCGCTCTGCCTTTTTATCTGGCTCTCTATCGAATGAATCCCGATTTTGCCGTCGGCGGAGATCCCATCGAGCGACGCATCCGCGAGATCCTCGACGTGCGCCGCAAGTCTCTGCTCCAAAACGCGCCGGTCGAAAGCCTCGGCGCCCGATTCTCCCTTGATGACGCCTCGCTGCGCGCCGAGGCCTGCGAGCGCGCGGCCTCGTTCCAGGACCCTCGCTGGATTGACCGTTTAGGCGAGCTCCTCAATGACGATGCCGAGATCGTGCGCCGCAACGCCGATTTCGCGCTGTTTGAAATCGGGAAAAAAGAACGCGCGGCCGTCCATGCGCGCCGAGACGCCTGGCTCGGCAGCGGCAAGCCGCTCGTGCGAATCCGCGCGCTCAACCTATTCGCCGATCTTGACGGCAAGAATGCCTTTCCCGCGCTGACGAACGCCTTGCGCGACGCCGATCCCGCCGTCCGTGCCTTCGCCAAGGTGATGGTTCTTGACCATTACTTCGCCACGCTGCCGGAGGCCGCCCCAATCCGCGCACGCTACCTCGCTTCAGAGAATGACCCCGAAGCGCTGTCTTTATTGGCGCGCTTCTCCGCGCAATGACCTTTGTCGATACGCATGCCCATCTCGGCGATCCGCAGTTTGACGCCGACCGCGACTGCGTCTTCGCGCGCGCGGCTGCGGCTGGAGTCGCCCGCATCGTCGAAATCGCCGATCATCCCGATGAATGGACGCGCGCCATCGCCATCGCGAGAGAACGACCCGATAGCGTGCGTTGCGCTTTGGGCCTGCATCCATACTATGCGGATCGATACAACGCCGCCTTCATCCCTCATTTACGCGCGGCGCTCAATACCGCCCCACAAGCGGTTGCCATCGGTGAGATCGGGCTTGACTACGCGAAGGCCTCGGTCCCGCGCGATATCCAGCGGCACGCGTTCGAAAAAATAGCCTTGGCCTCCAAATCCTGGGACATTCCGGTCGTCATTCATTGCCGCGACGCATTTCTCGATCTTCTTCCGATTCTAAAAAATATTCATGGCGGCCGGCCCGCCGACCGGCGCTTCTGGGGCGTCGTTCACTGTTTTACCGGCACGCCGGATGATGCCGCGGAATGCGCAGCGCTGGGCTTAGCGCTTGGCGCCGACGGCCCGATCACCTACAAGAAAAATGACGCTTTGCGCGCGGCCTTTGGCCGCGTCGGCCCAGACGCCGTCGTGCTTGAAACCGACTCCCCCTATCTTCCTCCGCAAAGCTCCCGCGGAAAGCGCAATGAGCCCGTTGCCATCATTGAGATCGCAGCGAAACTGGCCGAGGTGTGGGGTATTTCTCTTGAGGAGGTCGCCCGCCGCACGAGCGCCAACGCCGACGCGCTTTACCGTTGGCCCAGGCTTGGAGCCTGCGATCGCGACGCGGCCTCTCTCATAAATTAGAGATGAAAATATTCTTGATCTCGGAATATAAGTCGAGCGCCTTAAAGCCGAGCTCGCGGCCAAGGCCCGAGCTTTTATAACCGCCGAATGGCGCTTCCAGATGGACGCTTGAGCTTGTGTTCACCGAGATGACGCCGCTCTGCACGGAGCGCGTCACTCTCAGAACACGGCCGACATCACGCGTCCAGAGGCTTGCGGACAGGCCATAGGCCGAGTCATTGGCGAGCTGAATCGCCTCCGCCTCATCCTTGAAGGGGATGACGGCCGCGACAGGTCCGAAAATTTCTTCACGGACGATCCGCATATTGTTTTCGGCGCCGGAAAAAATAACGGGCGTCATATAGTGGCCTTTCGGCGGCGCTCCTCCGGGCCGGATGCCGCCGCATAAAAGATTTGCTCCTTCAGCCTTGCCTGAAGCGATATAACCAGAGACCCTGTCATGCTGGCGCGCGGAAATGAGCGGGCCGATCTGCGTTCCTTTTTTTTCGGGATGGCCTACGACGAATTTCTTTGTTCGAGCCACGAGAGCGGCCACGAACCTGTCGTGGATAGAGCGCTGGACCAGAATACGAGAACGCGCGCAACAATCCTGACCGGCATTATAGAAGACAGACCAAACTGATTTTTCAACACAGAGATCAAAGTCGCAGTCGTCAAAAACAATGGTGGGTGATTTGCCGCCAAGTTCGAGAGAAATGCGCTTGATCCCGTCGGCCGCCGCCTTCATGATCTTCGTGCCGGTCGCCGTCGAACCGGTAAAGGAGATCTTGCGCACAAGCTCATGCTCCACGAGGATGGAGCCGCAGCCAGGTCCCGGACCGGGGACCACGTTGAGCACGCCCTCGGGAAGCCCCGCTGCAGCGGCAAGCTTGGCCAACGCCAACGCTGTGAGCGGGGTCTCGGGCGAGGGCTTCAGCACTACGGTGTTGCCGCACGCAAGCGCGGGGCCGAGCTTCCATGCCGCGATCACAAGCGGAAAATTCCACGGCACGATGAGGCCGCACACACCGACCGGCTCGCGCAAGGTGTAATCGAGGCCCTGGCCCGCGACCGGGATCGTTTCGCCAAAATATTTATTGGCGGCGCCGCCGTAGTACTCAAAGGTATCGGCGGCAAGGCCCATCTCCTCGCGGGCATCGCCAAGAGGCTTGCCCGCCGTGCGGCACTCGAGCAGGGCTAATGAATCTAAATTGTCGCGGATGAGCCCTGATATCTTGAGAAGGATCCGTCCGCGCTCACGCGCGGTCATTTTTGCCCAAGGACCGGAAGCCGCCTTCACGGCGGCAGTCACGGCGGCGCCGATGTCCGGCGCTCCGCCCTGCGCCACTTTCGCCACAAGGCTCCCGTCGGCCGGATTGGAAACAGGGAAGGTCATGCCGGACCGGGCGGAGACGGCCTTGCCGTCGATCCACAGCTTGGTCAGCATGTCAAAAATAGTTGGAAGTAATGCCGCCGTCAACGACCAAAGCCGCGCCATTGGTCCAACGCGACTCCTCAGACGCTAAATACAATGCCATATTGACGATGTCCTCGGACTTGCCGAAGCGGCCCATTGGTATACGGTTAAGGCGCTTCGCCTTCTCGGCGGGCTCTTTCAACAACCATTTTGTCAGCAGAGGCGTCTCGATCGGCCCGGGGCAAATCGCATTGGAGCGGATGCCCCGAGGCCCATACTGCACCGCCAGAGACTTGGTCAGCGCGATCACAGCGCCTTTTGACGCGGTGTAGGCGTCCTGTGGAACGGAACAGCCGACCAGGGCCACAAAGCTCGCGACATTGATGATCGACCCGCCCCCATTGGCCAGCAACTCCGGAATGCCGTGCTTGCAAACAAGATACACGCCTTTGACATTCACGGCCAGCACCGCATCCCAGACTTTTTCTTCGGTATCCGTGACCGAACAATCATCGTTAGGGAATATCCCGGCATTATTGTAAAGGCAGTCGATCTTGCCGTAGGTCTTTACGGCGAGGGCGATTCCCGCCTTCACGTCCATCTCTTGCGCGACGTTCATCTTGACTGCGAGCGCCTGTCCACCGGAGTCTTTCACCGTCCGCACGACGCGCTCGACGGCCTCAAGGTTCACATCGCAAGCGACCACTTTGGCACCTTCATGGGCGAAGCGGGACGTCGCTTCCGCGCCCATTCCTGAACCAGCGCCGGTGATCAGAACGACAGTACCGGGGAGCCTCCCGCCGCTCATGAAATGATGAGAAAGCCGGCCTTCTTCACGGCCTCACCGAGGCGCGTTCTTCCCAGGTCGGTGTCGAGCCCGCGATTGGTCGTCACGGTCAAATTGCGGACGACGCGGCCACGACCGCGAAGCTTGCCGACGAGCGTCGATATATCTTTCGCCGCCAGGCGGACATTGGTGACCCCCTCTTTGGCAAACCAATGGATCGGGACAGTGCCGCTTTTGCGGCTGGGCAACAGCTTAAGGGTCAAAGAAGTTTCTGTGACAAAAAGGTCACCGACCTCTTCCTGCGAATTTACATCAATCATAGCCTCTCCGCGAAGCGGGAAAATAACTTGAGCGCAACGGCGATGGACCTGTCAATCAACCCGACAGCCCGATTTTTTCCCGGCATCATTAAGCAATGTTATAAAATAAAGGCGCATTTCTGCGGAGGGATCACCGAGCTTGATATGGCGAATATAAAAAAATCAGATCTACTGAAGGAAGAGATCGAGCATGTCGACATCACCAAGATCGACATGCGCCCTCTCGTCGACGCCTTCTCTAAGATGGCCTTCTCCGCCCGCGACCTCGCGCGCGCAAGCGCCATCTACGATAAGATGCTCGCCGACAAGGACTGCGGGGTGATCCTCTGCCTCGCGGGCTCGCTGATCTCCGCAGGGCTCAAGAAAGTGATCTGGCAGATGATCGAGAGCAATATGGTTGACGCCATCGTCTCCACCGGAGCGAACATCGTCGACCAAGATTTCTTCGAGGCTCTGGGCTACAAGCACTACAGGGGTTCGAAGTGGCAGGATGACATGGCCCTGCGCGGCGCGCGGATCGACCGCATTTACGACACGTTCATAGACGAGGATGAACTCGGCGCGTGCGACAATAAAATCTCCGAGATCGTGGGATCCTTGCAACCGAAGCCTTATTCCTCGCGCGAGATCCTTGAGGAGATGGGCAAGTACCTCGTCAAACACGGCAAAGTCAAAGATTCAATCGTTTTGTCCGCGTATAAGAAAGGCGTTCCGATCTTCGTGCCCGCCTTCTCGGACTGTTCGGCGGGCTTCGGCTTCCTGCATCATCAGTGGCACAATCCCGAAAGCCACGCTTCGATCGATTCGGCCAAGGACTTCCGCGAGCTGGTTCGCGTGAAGATCGCCTGCGGCGACACCGGTCTCCTGATGATCGGCGGCGGCGTGCCGAAAAATTTTGCCCAGGATGTGACGGTTGGCGCTGAGATGATAGGCCTCGATCCGATCATGCATAAGTACGCAGTGCAGATCACCGTGGCCGACGAACGCGACGGCGCGCTCTCCGGTTCAACCTTGCGCGAGGCCTGCTCGTGGGGAAAGGTCGCCGTGACCGACGAACAGATGGTATTCTCTGAAGCCACCCTCGCCCTTCCTGTTCTTGCGTCATACGGCTATCACAAAGGCAGCTGGAAGAAGCGCCGTGAACGGCGCTTCAACGCATTGCTCAATGACGTGAAGGCGGCGATTCCCGTCGCCCTTCGATAACAGATCGTCCGGAAAAGTGATGCTCCGCGCCAATGCTCAACTTTGATCCCAACTCCGCGCCCACTAAAGGTGCCGGCATCTTTGGTTTGCCCTACGAAGAAAAGAACTCAGCCCTCGTTCTAGTTCCCGTGCCCTGGGAAGCGACGACCTCCTACGGCGGCGGCACCGCGCAAGGTCCAACCGCTATCCGCGCCGCCAGCGGGCAAATCGACCTATTCGACGCAGAGGTGCACCGGCCCTATGAGCCGGGAATCTTCATGCGCGCGCAATCGCCGATTGTGCGCGCATGGAATAGGACGGCAAAGTCCGCGGCTCAAAAGGTCATTAAGGCTGGAGGACGAATCGAAGGACGCAAGGATCTGGAGAAGGCGTTGAAAATCACGAACGAACTCGGCGCGAAGGTGAACGACTGGGTCTATCGTGAAGTCAAAAGCCTCCTGGACGCGGGAAAGATCGCGGGCATTGTCGGCGGCGATCACAGCGTCCCCTATGGGGCCTTTCGCGCCGCAGCGGAGAAACACGGCGATTTCGGACTGCTGCATTTCGACGCTCATTTAGATATGCGTCTCGCCTACGAGGGCTTCACTTGGTCGCATGCCTCCATCATGTATAACGCGATGGAGAACATTCCCCAGATCATACGGATCACCTCGGTCGGCATTCGCGACTTCTGCGAACAGGAGAATGAATACGCGCGCGCCCTGGGGGAGCGCGCGAAAATATTCAACGACGGAGACCTCGGCCGCTTCCGCTTCGCCGGAGAGCCCTGGACAAAAACCGCCGGAAGGATCGTCGACTCCTTGCCTCAACAGGTCTGGATCACCTTCGACATCGACGGCCTCGATCCCAAACTTTGTCCTCATACGGGCACGCCCGTCCCCGGCGGCCTCGAGTTCGCGGAGGCCGCGCACCTCATCGAACTCGTCGCGCGCTCGGGAAGAAAGATCATCGGCTTTGACCTCAACGAAGTCTCCCCTGGTCCCGAAGTCAAGGACGAATGGGACGCCAACGTCGGCATGCGGCTTTTATACAAGCTCATCGCCTGGACCTTCCTCAGCTGTAAACTGTGCAAAGCCCGCAAGTAAAAATACTGGTGGTCATGGGCACGCGGCCCGAGGCCATTAAACTTGTCCCCGTCGTGGCGGCGTTGCGCCGCCAAAATCTGCGCGGCCTTAATCAGGCTCTTAGAGAAGCATGTTGATCTTAATTTCGTCTATCCCGTTCATCCTAATCCGGTCGTGTCGAAAATGGCACGAAGACTCTTGCGGCATCCACGCATCCGTCTTCTGACGCCGCAGCCTTATGCGGAGTTTTTGGCCATACTACGGCGGTCTCTTTTTGTCATCACGGATTCCGGTGGACTACAGGAGGAGGCGGTAAGCTTGGGCAAACCAGTCTTGATCGTCCGCAGGAAAACAGAGCGGACCGAAAGCATGGCCTGCGGCGCGAGCCTGCTTGTCGGCCTTGAGCCCCGCCGTCTTGAATTTTGGACAACGCGCTTGTTGACGAATGCCTCCTTTCGACGGAGGATGGGCCGAAATCCTTACGGCGATGGGCACGCATCCGAACCTATCGCTGCTGCGATAGCCCGCTGGTTCGGAGCAGGACTTGGGAATGCAAGAAGCTAAAGAGTACGCCGCTGGCGGGATCGTCGAAAGGAACGGAAAAATTCTGCTTGTGCAAATAATAAATCTTCAGGGCGAGATCGTTTGGACATTCCCAAAAGGTCACTTAGAAAAGAGCGAGACGCCGCTTCAAGCGGCGCTGCGCGAGGTGGAGGAGGAGACCGGTTGGCGTTGCCGGAGCAGCGGACCGCTTGCCTTGATTCGTTATCGTTTTAATCGCAACGGCCGCTCCGTGGCTAAAAAAGTTAAGTGGTATCGCATGGTCGCGCTGAGGAAGACGGGGCGTTCAGACGCAGTCGAGATCATGAAGACGAAGTGGGTAGCCAAGAGAGCGGCGGCGAAGTCGCTCCGGTATTCCGGCGATTTAAGGCTGATTGCCCGATACTTAACCGTGACGATGCAGAAGGCGTGACTGGAGTTCCAAGGCTCGTATCCATTTCGGCCTGGCATTATCGCTAAAATTTACTCACAATAGAGGCCGCATGAAACAATACGAACTGATCATCGGCCTTGAGGTGCACTGTCAGTTGGCCACGAAGACAAAACTTTTCTGCGGCTGCGCCACCGACGGCTTTGGCTCAGATCCAAATAGCCGTGTCTGCCCCGTGTGTTCGGCCCAGCCGGGAGTCCTGCCGACGCTCAACCGCCGCGCGGTCGAGCTCGCTTTTCAATCGGCGCTGGCGCTCGAGGCTCGCTTGAGCGCACGGTCGATTTTTTCCCGAAAAAATTATTTCTACCCCGATCTGCCGAAGGCCTACCAGATATCGCAATACGATCAGCCTTTCTCCGTGCACGGCAAGCTCGCGATCACCGTTGACGGCAAGGCGAAAACGATAGGCATCACGCGCATCCACCTGGAGGAGGACGCGGGCAAACTCATCCACGATCTCGGCGGCTCGCTGGTGGACCTTAATCGTGCGGGCATACCGCTCATCGAGATCGTGAGCGAGCCCGACATGCGCTCCTCTGCGGAGGCGTACGCGTATCTCGCCGCGCTGAAGGAGATCATCCAATTCACCGGCGTTTCGCGCTGCGACATGGAGAAGGGGGAGATGCGTTGCGATGCAAACGTCTCGGTGCGTCCCGTTGGCCAGGATCAGTTAGGCACGCGCACGGAAATAAAAAATCTAAACTCGTTCAAAAACGTAAAGGACGCAATTGAGCATGAACACAGGCGTCAGATCGCCGTCATCGAGTCGGGCGGCGCTATTATCCAGGAGACGCGTCTTTGGGATGTCGCGCTCCAGGCGACGCGCTCAATGCGTTCCAAAGAAGACGCGCACGACTACCGTTATTTCCCCGATCCCGACCTCGCGCCTCTCGTTGCAGACATGCGCTGGGTCGAGGATCTCAAGGCGAATCTTCCCGAACTGCCCGCAAAAAAAAGGGCTCGATTTATTTCCGATTTCAGGCTATCCTCCTACGACTCCGAGGTTCTAACCAGCGACAAACTGCTCGCCGAATACTTCGAGAAAGCCGTCGCCGCGGCTCCCGCAGGGTCCGCTAAAACCGTGTCCAATTTGCTCACCACCGAGATGCTGGCCCGCCTCAATGCCGAAGGAAAGACCATGCCGGAGTCGCCGGTCGCCGCCGCGCATTTGGGCGAGCTCGCGGGGCTCATTCTCGGCGGCGTATTATCCTCCCGAGGCGCCAAAGATGTCTTCGCTCATATGTGGGAGACGGGCAGGTCCCCAAAAACACTCGTCGTCGAGTTGGGCCTCTCCCAGATCTCCGACGACAAGCAGGTCGGCGAGTGGGTTCAACAAGCCCTCTCAGCCAACCCCAAGGCCGCCGAGGATTTAAAGAAAGGAAAGCAAGCCGCCATTGGTTCCATCGTGGGCGGCGTTATGAAGCTGTCTCAGGGAAAGGCGAATCCAGCTCTCGTCAATAAGCTTATTAAGGAGGCCGTCAAAGCATGAACCGCATGAAACTTGTCGCTTTCGCCCTGTTGTTGTCTGCGTCCGCGCGCGCGTACGACACTATCCGATTTTTGGAACCCATCAAGGGCGACGAGTTGGCCAAACCCGTCGCCGCCGCGGCGGCGACCGATCGATTCTATGTCGTGGACGAAAAGAAGAACACGATGCTCCTTTATGATTTGTCCGGGAAATTAATCAAATCCGTTGGCCGATCCGGCAGCCATGAAGGATCCTTCAGCATGCCTCGCGGCATTGCCGTTGGGCCCAGCGGCAATGTCTATGTCGCCGACACCGGCAACAACCGCATCGAAATTTTTGACCGTGACGGAAACTTCGTCTACGCATTTGGCGAAAAGGGGTCCGAACCGGGTCGTCTTAAAAATCCGGAGTCGGTTGCCGTCGGCGCCGATGGCCGCATCTATGTCTCTGATACAGGCAACAATCGCATCCAGGTGTTCACCAAGGAGGGCATCCTCCTATTTCTGTTCGGTCGATACGGTAAGGATCCGGGCCTGCTCAATCATCCAGCGCGCGTCGCCGTGGACCTTTCAGACAACATCTATGTGCTCGACCGTAACAATGAGCGCCTACAGAAATTCGACGCCTCCACGAAGTTTATAAAAGAATACGCTTTGCTCGGCAACGACTTCGTTGTGGATCAATACGGATTTTTTTACATTGTAGACGGCAAGAATGGGAAGGTTATTGAGCAGTCCGGCGAAGGCTTTATTATGGGGCGTTTTGGCTCACTGGGATCAGGTGTCGGCCAAATGAAGAAGGCGGAGGGCATCGCGATGGCGCCGGACGGAATTCTGCTTGTGCTCGACACGGGCAACAATCGCATTCACCGCGTCGAACTGACCAATAAGCTGAAAATAAAGCCGTTGCCAATGAATGTTAAGACGAAGATGTCGGTTTCCGGGCCTTCGCGGGCATGGCCCTATTCAGCCGCCATCATCGCACCGCATGGTGACGAGCTGTACGCCTGGCTGCAGAAGGAAATGCAGTTCATACGGATCGACGCTCAAGGCAAAGAAAGTATTCGCTTCGGCGTCTCGAAGGGAAAAGGAGCCGGCATCACCCGCAGCGTCGGCGGCATGGCGGCGATTAAATCGGCGAAGGTCGAGGGCCTGTATGTGACGGATGTTCTCAACCACCGCCTGCAGCTGTTCGGTTTAGACGGCAAATGGAAATCAAATGTTGGTGAGGCCCAGAGCTTTTTCGACAATAAGCGTCGGGAAGGCCGTATGAAGAATCCGGGCGGTGTGGCGATCAACGGCGAGGGGGTGGTTTATGTGGCCGACACCGGCAACCAGCGCATCGATGCGTTCAGCCCCGAGGGCGTATTCTTATTTGGCTTCGGACCCAAGGTCGGGGCCTACATGCTCATTGAACCCGTGGCGATCGCCTGGGACAAAGACGGCTTCGTCTACTTCGTTGACAAGGGTCTCAAGCGGGTTTTTAAGTGTGAACCTTCCGGCGCTTACATCAACTCGTGGGGTTCAGAGGGTGACGGCCCCGGTGAGTTTAAGTCGCCCATCTCGATCGCCTTCGATGGTCAGAACTACCTCTACACTCTCGATTCCCAGTTGCGCCGTATCAGCGTCCATACCAAGGATGGGAAATGGCTCACGGACTTCTTTGCGGGAGGCAAGCAGGAGCGCGAACTCCTTGAGCCGATCGCCGTCTCCGTCTCGGGCGACAAGTTGATGATCGCCGACAAGGGCAAGGGCCGTCTCCTCAGCTACGATCTGCACCCTCTGCTCGCAGCGCCGGCCGGCATCTCGACAAAGACGGCGGACGGCGCTGTCTTGATCTCCTGGATACCCGTCGCCGACCCATGGACGAACAGCTACATCGTGTCCCGCGCGACAGCCACATTGGGCCCGTGGATGACGGTAGGCGAGACGAAGACCGAGTCATTCCTGGATAGCGAGGTCGCGCCGTTCGAGAGTTACTGGTACCGCATCGCCACCAAGTCCAAAACCTTAGACGTGGGCCCGGCCAGCCATGCGACCCCGGTGTTCGTCACCGGATCCTTCAACCGCTCGCCCGTCGAGATCTCGACGGTCACGCTCGGCGATATTTTCGCCGCGAACTATAAGTGGTACCTGCTCAACCCCATGGGAACAGCGCTCCTCACCAATAACGTCAACGCGCCCTTTCAGAACGTCAAGCTGACCTTTAAGCTTAAGGATTACATGGATTTCGGCTTCGACACCGAGATCAAGAAGCTCGATCCTAAGCAAACCGTGTCGGTCCCGCTGATCGCAACTCTCAACAATAAAGTGCTTGAGGTGACCGAAGACACGCCGATCCAGGCAGAGTTTACGATGACCTACTTCGAGAGCGGCAAGCAGCAGACGGTTTCGATCACAAAGCCTCTGCGCCTGTACTCGCGCAACGCGATCACCTGGCAGGATCCCCAGCGCATCGCAAACTTTGTGACGCAAAAGGACCCGCCGGTGCGCGACTTCGTGCGCGGAGTCTCCGCTTTTGAGTTCAAGAATCCCAAGGCAACAGCGCTCAACGAGCCGACAGTCAAGGCGATGCGTCTCTGGAACGCGCTGTCGGAGTACGGCCTCAAGTTCTTCGCCAATTCGGCCAATCCATTTGAGACCGCCCACGATGATCCCAACTTCCCAGTGGACTATACGCAGTTTCCGCGGGAGACTTTGCGCAGCAAAAGCGGCCAGTGTTCCGACCTCACGTCCCTGTACTCGGCCATGCTTGAGGACAGCAATATCCGTGTCGCGATCCTCGACTACCCCGGCCACATGACTATGATGTTTGATACTGAGGCCGAGGATGCGGCCGAAGCCGGGATGCCCGCCGACCTGCTCGTTGAACACGAGGGAACGATGTGGGTTCCCATTGAGGTGACCTATATCGGCAAGCCGTTTGTGGATGCGGTCTCTAAAGCGGCATCCGCCTACAAAGCCGAGGCGGATAAGGGTCGAGTGAAGGTGTACGGCCTGCACCAAGCCTGGGTCACCTACGAGCCGGTTACGATGCCGCCCACCGACTTCAGCCCGAAAGTCCCGGAGGCTTCCACGCTCGAGCGCCGCTACAACGAGCAGGTCAACATGCTTGCCAAGGACCGACATGAATTCTTAAAAAAGCACTATGAGTCCGAGCTCAGCAAAAACGGCAAAGATGTCGAGGCCCAGCTGCAGTTGGGAATCATTGAGTATCAGTTCGGAAACCGCGAGGCGGCTGTAGTCGAGTTCAACAAGGCGCTGGCGCTTGATCCGGCTAATTCAGCGGCGCTCAACAACCTCGGTTGCGTGGCCTTTATTGAGGGCGACAACATCCTTGCCGAGAAGCTCTACATGCAGGCGGCCGAGGTCGATGCCGATGACGCGATGATCTGGATGAACCTTGTCAAAACCTCGATCCGCCTCAAGAAAATGGGGAAGGCTCGAGAGATGGGCGCAAAGGCCGTAGCGCTGACCCCCGCTTTTGAGCCGGTCGTGAACAGCCTTATCAAAGGAAGCTGATTGAGGAGGAAGAAACCGTGAAAATCACACTGATCGCCATAGTTGCCGCGTTGCTCATTCTGCCCGCGCATGCCGAGGAAAAATCCGCCGTCTTGGCCAAGTCCAGCTGGTCGGATTTTCTAAAAAACCTAAAGAACACCCTCTCCAAGTCCGCTGTCGGCGGTGAACGCAAAAAGGGTCGAAGTTCACAAGCGGTCGCGGCCGTGCGTGGGGAGGAGCAAGTGAAGAAGAACATCTCCGATCTCAATGAACCCTTCCTCAAGGGAGACTCCAAGAGCGTGAAGGCCAGGAAAGAGACCGGCTACGACATGGTCCTTGAGGGGGCTGTCGATCAACTCACCAAGGGGGATATCAGGGAAGGGCTCAAGGTCCTTGAAACATTCCAGGCCAAGCATGCGAAGTACCGCGCCGCGGATGTGAATAAAGCTATCGAGGGCGCCAAGGCAATGATCGCCGAAAAGATCGGAACGCCGACGGCGCCCGCCGCTGCGCAGTAAGCCTTAAAACTGACAACCAATATGAAGCTCGTGGAATGCGTCCCTAATTTTTCAGAAGGCCGCGACCAGGCGAAGGTTTGCAAAATCGTCGACGCCGCGAAGTCCGCCGGGGTCGCGATCCTTGATGTCGAGACGGACGCCGATCATCATCGCTGTGTTTTGTCTTTCGTCGGCGCACCCGAGGCATGCGTCGAGGCCTGTTTTCGCGCGGCGAAAATGGCCGCAGAACTCATCGACCTCAATGCCCATCAGGGCGAGCACCCGCGCATGGGAGCTGTCGACGTGATTCCATTCATACCCGTCGCAGGCGTGACGATCGCAGACTGCGTCAAGCTCGCCGAGACGCTTGCCGCGCGCATCGGCAACGAGCTCAAAATACCGGCCTATCTATACGATCATGCCGCGCGACGCCCGGAACGGAAAGATCTGGCCAACGTGCGGAAAGGACAATTCGAAGGCCTGCGCGATTTGATCGGCAAAGATGAGACGCGCACGCCCGACTTCGGCCCCAATGCCATTCATTCCACGGCGGGGGCCGTTGCCGTGGGCGCGCGCCAACAGATCGTAAATTTCAATCTTAATCTCGACACTCACGACATGGCTGTGGGAAAGGACATCGCCAAGCGCGTGCGCGCCTCCGGTGGCGGCCTGCCGTCGGTGCGGGGCAAGGAGATTGATCTTGTCGCACGCAAACAGACGCAGATATCGACCGTGCTGACGGACTATAAAAAAAGTTCGATAGCCAAGGTTCTCGAAACGACTCTGGCTCTGGTGAAGGAACATAAGACCCGCATTAAGAGCACTGAAATCGTCGGCCTCCTGCCGCGCCAGGCGCTTGTGGATTTCGCGATCGAGACGCTTCAGCTTGAAAACTTTAACCCTGAAGCTCAAATTCTTGAAAGCCGCCTTGAGGCCGTCGGTGCCATTAGGGAAGGCGATTGGCGTGCGGCGGGGCAACGCGTCGCTGAAGCCTTGTCGAACACAGAGGCGACACCAGGCGGAGGATCGGCAGCGGCGATTTCAGGTGCGATGGGGTGCGGCTTGGCGGAGATGGCCATCGGCATCACTTTAAAGTCGAAGAAACTTGACGAGGTGCAGCGCGCGCCCCTTGAAGTCGCGCGCCGGTCGCTTGAAGAGATGCGCGCGATTTTCGACCGACTGGCGGCTGAGGACGCCTCTGCTTTCGAGCGGTTCATGGAGGCGCTATCGCTTCCGAAGGATGACAAGTCACGCGCTGAAAAGATGCAGACAGCGCTCCTGCACGCAGCGGAGGTTCCTCTCAAGACCGCTCAAATCTCAGCCCGAGCGCTGGCTGCGGCGCGCCAGGCGGCGCCGCTTGCAGGCGCTGCCGTGGCCTCGGACATCAATTGCGCCGCACATCTGCTCAAGGCCGCAGCGCTGTGTGCGGCTGAGAACGTGCGCATCAATATAGCCGGGATCAAGGACGCAGCCGCAATCAAGGACCTTGCGGGACGTCTAGCGGAAATCCTCGTTGCCTGCGCCTGATGTTCCAAACACTCTCTATCCTGATTCCGGTCTACAATGAACAGGCCACCATACTCGAACTCGTGCGGCGCGTCGAGATGGTGCCGCTGAGCCTCGCCAAGCAGATCATCATCGTCGACGATGGCTCCACCGACGGCACGCGCGATCTGCTCGCCGGTCTTGGAAGCCGCGTGATCGTGATCCGGCACGAACTTAATCGGGGGAAGGGCGCGTCCATTAGAACGGCGCTGGAACGCGCGACCGGAGATATCGTGCTCATCCAGGATGCCGATCTCGAATATGATCCGGCGGATTACCCGAAACTCCTCGTTCCGATTCTCGACGGCCGCGCCGACGCTGTGTACGGATCGCGCTTTCTCGGCGGACCGCACCGGGTTCTATTTTTTTGGAACTATTTAGCCAACAAGCTCTTCACATTGCTGACGAATATGCTCTACAACGTCAACCTCAGCGACATGGGGACCTGCTACAAGGTCTTTGTCGCCGATAAAATAAAAGAGATCCGGCTCAAAAGCGATCGCTTCGGCATCGAAGCTGAGATGACGGCAAAAATCTGCAAGAACGGTCTGCGCCTTTACGAAACCCCCATCTCCTATTCCGGACGCACCTACGCTGAAGGAAAAAAAATCACCTGGAAGGACGGCTTCGTCTACCTCTGGTGCCTCCTGCGCTATCGCGTGGACGACTGATCGCATCAATGCGAAAAATATTACAAGTCGTCGAGTGCGGAGGTCCCGGCGGCACGGGCGAGCAGGTGGCCGCAATCTGTAACGGCCTCGATCCCTCGCGCTTTGAGGTCACTTTGGTTTATGCCGTGCGCGAGGGCTCGCCGGAGGAGTACCGCGCGAAGTGCGTCGGCGCTAAGACCGCCTACTTCGTGCCGGAGATGATGCGCGAGATAAGCTTGATGAATGACCTCGGCGCGATGCGCAAGCTCCAAAAACTCTTTATTGAACTCCAGCCCGACATCGTGCACGCGCACTCATCAAAAGCGGGGGCGCTCGCGCGTGCCGCCGCCAAAGCGGCGGGCATCAAGACCGTGTTCTACACACCTCACGGCTACGGCTTTCTTCAGCAGGACCGATCAGCGGCCATGCGTTTCCTGTACAAGACCATAGAGAAGGCCGCCTCGCACCTGGGCACGACGATCGCCTGCGCTCCCGGAGAGGCCGTTATCGCCGCGGCTCTGGGCGGCGGCCTCGTGCACACGATCTGCGACGCTTACCTCGGCAATTTCAGCGAACCGCTGCCGCACGACGGCCTCGCCGTCGGTTCCTGCGGGCGCCTGACCTACGCGCGCAATTCAGACGCCTGGATTCTCCTCACCCAGCGTCTCAGCGACTCGCGCAACGGGATCAATTGCGTCTGGATCGGCGGTGGCGAAGACGAACCGCGCATACGAACTCACATCGAAAATATGAATCTCTCCGGCCGCGTGGAGCTCACCGGCTGGCTGACGGCGGAGCAGGCGCGTGAGCGCATGCGCGCTCTGGATTTGTTTGTCCACTACTCGCGCTGGGACGCTCTGCCCAACGCGGTCCTTGAGGCCATGGCCGCCGGATTGCCCGTCGTTGCCTCCGACAATACGGGCAATCGCGACGCCATCGAAGACGGCGTCACCGGGTTTATCGTCAAGAGCGAGATGGAGTTGCTTGAGCGTTGCCAGCAACTTATTGACGATACGGCCCTCCGCCGCAAGCTCGGCGCCGCCGGGCGCGAGCGCGTTCGGCGGAAATTCTCCCGCGAGCTCATGCTTGAAAATCTATCGCGGCTGTACGCTTCCTAAGGGTTGGCGCAAAATAACTATGTGTTTTGATGCCGACGCTTCACGCTAACTGCGTTGCTCGATCCATTTCTTTAGGATTTTGGAAGGGGCACTTCTGACCGCGCCATGGGCGCGGAAATGCAGCTTCCAATATCCGTTGGCAAAGCGGCCTCGCCCTTATGGCTCGGTTCATTCGCCCTGCCCAAGGACGACAAGGCCGTGCGCTGTGAGAAGGTCCGGCGGGCCGAAGGGCCTAAAAGAAAATAGATTCACTGCATCCAATCCGGCAGATCGATATGCGTCTCCTGAACACTG
>CAZGVK010000092.1:0-3053 GCA_964529095.1 uncultured Elusimicrobia bacterium | reverse complement strand
TCCCGGGAGAGGGCCTCCCGCCAGGCTTCGCGCTCCGGGAGACGTTCGCGCTCCCCCCGACGGCGCCGGTTCGCGACCTGATCCGGTTGGTAGAACTCAAGCCACTCGTGCCGGTAATGGACGAGATGCGCCAGCCACATGCCCTTTCGGACATCCCACTTGCCATAGAGTCCTTCCGCTATCCCGGAGTTCACAAGTTCCAGCAGCAGGCCTTTATACTCGCGCTTGGAGAAATGCAGGAGGATTTGCCCGGCCCAGGCGCGGACATCGTCGTCCTCCGCCTCGTCGGCGGCCACGCGGGCGATGAGGTCGAACACCTCCGCGTCGTCTTCTGGATTGCGCAGCGCGACCGCCGCCATGCAGGACATGGCCGTGTGGCGGGTCATCCAGTCCGCTTCGCAATCGAGCGCGATGGAGCGCAGGGGCCCCAGGGCTTGGGGACCGAGGCGGCCGAATATGGACGGCAACTCCTCCGTCACCCATTCGTTCTCGAATTCCTCAGCGAGCAGGAGGGCGTCGATGAGCGGATCAATCACCAACTCTCCGCCGATGGCTCCCAGGAAAAAAACAGCGTGGACGGGGGCCCACCAGCCCGCGTCGCTTCTATGCCAGGCGCAGTGCTCTCGCGCCACCTCGGCCAGGCGCGCAACGATGCGTTCCCCACGGGAGATGGCTTCCCGGGCAAACTCAATCGGGAGCTGGTCCGCTTCCGTGAACATCCGCCGCACAAGTTCCTCATCGGAGAGCCGAGCCCAATCCTGGCTCCCGGAAGGGGCGGCGGGCTGCCGCGGGACGTGAGGATCGTTTTGGCCGGGTTCTTTGGTTGCGGGCATCGGCTCTTTCATCATCTCAAGGATGACGTCAAACGGACGGATCGGCTCGTCCGATAGATGTTGTTTCATGGCCAACAGTTCTCTCAACCTCATGGCGCCGACCATGTGTTCTTCGCCGTCCTCATAGAACGCGGTGAGTCGGTGGCGCGCGAGCGCATCCAAGCATCGCTGCATGTTCATAAGCTGCGGTGCCCTGGCTGGATCGGAAGAGATCGCATCCACGTCCAAGAAGGCGATTTTTGAATCGTCGCGGAAATAGTCCTCGGGTACTGGAATGCCCGTTCGCGGATCATGGACGGTGATCAAGTTGTACTCGTCGAAGAATTCCCCTTCAGCGCAGCGCCGCGGAATATGTTTTTCGAAAAACACGAGGAATTTCGTTAATCGCGAGGTCGAACGGACGTACACATGCAATCGGTTCGGCTCGACCTCATGGCAGGAGGCCAGAACGATCGGCCGGCGGTCCGGCGGGATGGCGTCGTAAGCCGGAGGGAAACCCATGTCCTTCGCTTCGAATTCGTATTGCCAGAGCCAGCGACGTTTTGTCTCGTCAAAAACCATGCACCGCAGCCGGCGGAACTTCCGCAGCAGCTCCTCGCGGTCATGGACGCGGAAAATGATCCGCGCGGGCAGGAACAACTCGCCCGTCAGGGTCGTCAAAATGATCTTCTGGTCTGTCACGGGTTCATCCCCTTACGCGCACGCGCCCAAGGTCCTTCCGGAGACTAAACCAGCATTGGTGGGAAGCGCTCAACGCCCCTTTCCAGCGGTCAAGCTCCCGGCTTTGCCGGAGCCCCTCCAACACGAGCCGCCGGTCCCCTTCGCCAAGCTTCCCGGCGAAGTCCCGCAGCGCCTTCCCATCCAGCGACAAGCCGTCCGAGTCATATTCCAGCGCCCTCAACTGGTCGAGAAACTTAAAGGCGTTCTTGCCCTTCCGTTTGGCCGCGCGCCACTCCCAGTCGATGAGGCAAACCGTAGTCTTGGGGCCCAGGTCCAGGCCGTCCACAAAAGCCTCCATCCAGTCCGGAAGCCCGCCGGAGACATCGTCCATGATTTCCTTCACCATTGCGGCAAAGCTGAAATCAGGGGCAAGATTTTCCTCGAATACTCGCCCGAGAAGCGGCGCCATCCGGGCCGCCACGCCATCAAGATCGTCGGCCAACGCCGTTGGATCGTAGTAGGGCTCTTCCCAGTGATGTTCGTGGATGACGTAGGGGCCGTGCTCATCGCTGGCCTTCGAGAGGATTTCATTCCACTCGCCCCGAAGGAGTTTCCACTCCTGCATGATTTTTGCGCGCCCAGCTTTGACGCTATTTGCATCCGGCGCCTTAAGCGAGCGCTCCAGCGTGGCGGCTGTGTCGGGCCCAAGTCTCTTTTGCAGGCCTGCGGAGAGCTTGCGCAAAAGCTCCCGCGTCCTCAGCGAGGTCTTGGCTTGAGAGGGGGTTTTCGAGATCATGATGAATTTCCTCTTGCCGGCGCTCGGCGCTTAAATCTCGGAGGGCAAGACCCGGCAAACAGCTCAAAGAAGGACTCGCGGCCTAGATACACGATATATTTCTTGGCCATATCGCGAAGGCGTCCGCTGTCGAGCGCCAGCCAACCGTCGATGCTGCTGCGATAGCACATGCGCTGAGCCTCAAATTCGCGCAAGCCGCGGTCCACCAGCACGAAGCGCATCACGGGGGAGTAGCGGCTTCTTGGATCAACCGCCTGGATTGCGCAGTTGGGGTGCGGCAAGTTCGCGGCGCGATCCGCGGTCGAATGGGTGAAAACATCGCTCAAGAATCCGAAAGGCTCGTAAATGGTGACCGCTCTCCCGCTTGAGTCCGCCCGGTGGCCTTTCAAACGGCCGTGGCGGTCTATCTCGGCTTGCACGAGGCGCAACTCCTTCGGATCTATCGGCTGCAAGACCGCCTTGCGAAGCGAGACTACCCCGTTGACGCTCTCGGCTATCTCAAAGCCCTCAGGGATGCTCAAGACGGGCGCTTGCGGAGCGCGCGGCGAGAAAAAATATCGAGGCTTTCCGGTCTTCGTTGCCGCCTGGCCAAGGTGGTAGAGAATTCCCTTGCGGTTGCGGTGGTTGATCCCCAAGTTCATCGCCCCTTTTTTTCCGCAGCCACCTTGATCACTGGCGTCTTATGCAGTTCGCCCTCGGGATGCTCCCGGGGCTCAAGGCTAGTCACGATTCCGCCCGCTTCTCGCGCCACGCGGTACGCCGCC
>CAZGVK010000091.1:0-2716 GCA_964529095.1 uncultured Elusimicrobia bacterium | reverse complement strand
GGCAGGCTCGCGGCTCGTTACATTTCCGAATTTGTTCCGCTCAGGGAGCACCATGCTTGCGCGCGGGGGGATCAACGCCGCCATGTGTCCGACGAATTCGGCGCCGGTCCACTCGAGGACCGCGGGCGAGGCGTGCCTGCCCTTGCTGGGGCGATAGGTGACGAGCTCCTGCTCGGGCTTATACGTCAGTTGCTTGAGCGACAACGCGGGGCGAAGGATGTAGAGCAGCGGACGATCCGGGCCCGCGCGATCGGCGGCCTCGACATATGTGCCGCCATCGCCGCTACAGGGCTCGGACACGCGGCTTACGATCTTGGGCGACTTGAGCCCCGTCGTCGGGTCATGGGCAGCGTGGCCTTTGGCGAGCAAGAAGCGGTGGAAGGTCTTGATGGCCACGGTGGCGCAGAACACGGGGGCCGAGCGCAGACCACGCTCCCTGAGCTTGCCTATATGCGCCGTCACATGATCAGGCGTCGCGTCGGCAGCGGCGCAGCCCGCGTCCTTCAGGAACGCGAGGTCGCCTTCTCGTGGTGGGCATAGGTGGCGACCTTCTGAGACGCCAGCCCCCCTCTCGGAGCGAAGAAACTCGCGGCATTCGTCCAGGCGCGCATCCGCAATCATGGTCATTGAATGAATTTATACCTTCGTTTAGATTTAAAATCAACAACTTTTTATTTTCCTATTGTGTTGAATGAGGCCATGTGATATACTAAACATACTCGCCGGCTAATTTGCCGGCGAGTATTTACAATTAAAATGACAACCGCAACCATCGACATCAGCTTCCCTATAAGCCCCGATCACCTCGCGCTCGCCTCACACGAAGATGTAGGCTTTCGCTTTGGCGAAAAAGGCACCCACACCAGTCGAACCATCATGATCGAGGAGCTCTCCGCGCTCTTTCGAGCGTCCAGCCCGACCGCCGGCCGCGCGGAATATCGATCATTGATCATCGAACAGAACTACCTCGGCAAGAGGACGGTTTCAAACCGCCGGCTCTCGGACCAACGCCTGGGGGAGCTATATGGGCTGGACCCCCGAATCATGCTCTTTCGCCTGATGCGCCGCTTTTGGGAAGTGGATGAGCGGGGCCGGCCATTACTGGCGCTGCTTCTGGCGCTCGCCCGTGATCCGCTGCTCCGGATGACCGCCACCCCCATCATTCGTCTGCACCAAGGTGAGGAGTTGGGCCGCCAAGCCCTGACCGACGCACTGAATCGGCAAACGGGATCTCGCTTCAACGACGCTTCTCTAGATAAGATCGTCCGAAACACCGCGGCTTCTTGGACTCAGTCCGGCCACCTCGCGGGCCGCAATCGAAAGATAAGGCAGATCATCAGGCCCACGCCAGAGGTTGTGACCTATGCCTTGGTTTTAGGCTACATCCTCGGCGCTCGCGGCCCTGCTCTTCTTGAAACGCTGTGGGTCAAAACACTTGATGCGGTCGGAGACGAGCTGATCTATATCGCGATGGATGCCAAGCGGGCGGGCTACATGGATATCAAAGCCGGCGGCGGCGTTGTGGAAGTGACTCTAGACCGGCTGTTCACTGATGAAGAGAGGCGACTACTTCATGGGACGAATTGAGGATTTAGCATCCCGCTACGAGAGCCATATCTCGGCTCCGTGGCAAAAGAATCTGGCGGGAGCGCAGCGAGCAATATTTGTCGTCTACCCCCCCGAGGATGAGCGCAAGCTCCGCGCCCGACTCGATGAATTTGAGACGCGAACCCGAGATGCTGGACACGATTGGAAGTTGGCTGATCTAACAAACGCCTTCGCACAGTGGATGGCAGCGATGGATTACCGCAATTCCTATTTCGAGGAGCCCTCGGACCTGGCGCTCAAGCTACAGGCCGATTTCGTCCAACACGCGGCCGCCGAACTCCGCAAAGTCCTCACAGCGCCGGATGTCACAGGGAATACTGTCGTTGGTGTGTATGGCGTCGCCAGCCTCTTTGGCTTCACAAAAGTTTCCCTAGTGCTCAAGGAGATCGAGCAGGAAATCCAGGGAAGGCTCGTCCTTTTTTTCCCGGGCGAATACGACAACAACAACTATCGACTGCTTAACGCGCGAGACGGCTGGAATTATCTGGCGACCCCAATCACGCTTCACGGTGGAGTGACGGCCCAATTAAAAATAGCGAGATTTACGAACGCAACCCCGCTGCGACCAAGCTTCTCAACGACGGCGTCGCAGCCGTCTCGGAGGGAGTGTCTCTAAAGGAGATTGAAACCCTCCGTTACGAGCTTGAGCATTTCGTCTGCGAGGGCCAATATAAGGAAGGAACGATACGCATTCTTGAGTCTTTCCTGGGCAATATCAGCTCCACCGGCCAGCCGGCAGCCTGGGTCAGCGGATTTTATGGGAGCGGAAAATCCCACCTCTTGAAGATGCTGCGGCACCTCTGGGTGGATACGAAATTCGCCGATGGAGCCACCGCTCGGGGGTTGGTTCATCTGCCATCCGAGGTCGCGGATCTTCTCAAAGAGCTGAGCACCGCCGGCAAGAGACACGGCGGCCTCCACGCGGCTTCCGGAACTCTTCCATCCGGCGGCGGGGCGAGCGTTCGCCTGTCGGTCCTCAACATCGTCCTCAGGTCAAAGGAACTCCCCGAGTCGTTGCCCCAGGCGCGTTTCTGCCTCTGGCTCAGGAAGAACGGCTTCTACGATAAAGTCCGCAAGTCCGTCGAGAGCGCCGGGAAAGACTTCCTCC
>CAZGVK010000090.1:0-20023 GCA_964529095.1 uncultured Elusimicrobia bacterium | reverse complement strand
GCGCTCTCGGGCCGATTGTTGACCCTGTCATACTTGGTATTGCCCGTGACCTTGATGCGTTCTCGCGGCACACCCAGCGCCGCAAAACGCGCGGCGTCCTCTTCACTTTGAGCTCCGACAAAAGAAAGCTTGCGCAACACCGGAGCGAGGAAAAGAGCTAAAAGGCGGTAGCGGGTAAACCTTTCAGCGCTGAGGCGCGCATTCACCAGGACAGGACGCAGGCCCGCGCGGCTGGCGAGTATCATCATCGTCGGCCACAACTCGGTCTCGGCAAGTATCAGCCGCCGTGGAGACAGCGCTCCCAGAAACCGAGCCACGCACGGCCAGGCGTCGAGCGGGGCGAGCTGAGCCCAGTCAACGCAGGATAAAGCGCGCGCCGCGTCGCGGCCGGAGCGCGTCGTCGTTGTGAGAAGAATCGTAAACTTTTTTTTCTCAGACAACGCCTCGAGGATCGGAACAAGGCCTGAAACCTCTCCCGTGGAAGCGGCGTGAAACCAGGCAATATCCCGGCCCTTAAGACGCTCCAGCTCCGCTGCGGGAATTAAACCAAAGCGCTCCGGCAGTTCGCTTGCAAGGCTTGAAAGGCGACCGCGCTTGCCGGAGAGCAGGAATGAAAAGAGGACGCCAAGACAAACGATGGGCGCCAGCAATGTTTCTAAAAGGAGGATTGGAACAATCATTGCACCAGACGGTCGGCCTCATTGGTGAGCGCGTCCATCGCCGCCTTGAGCTCGCCTGCTTTGGCCGCGAGGTCGTCGCCGTTGCCGACACGGATCGGCTCGCCATAGATCACAATGGAACGACCGAAGGGCAGGGGTATCTGGAAATGGTCCCAAGACCGCGTGATCTCGATTTTATGTGAGAGCGCATTGGCAATCGGAATGATCGGCATGCCGGATAATTGCGCGACCTTAATCGCGCCTTCTTTCACCTCGCGCGCGGGGCCTCTGGGCCCATCGGGCGTAATACCAACATCACGGCCGGAGCGCAGTATCTCGACCATCTCACGTGCCGCAGCCGCACCCCCGCGCGAGGAGGATCCGCGCACCGCTCCAATACGAGAGAGCTCCATGATCCGCGCAATCATCGCGCCGTCCTGCGACTTGCTGACGAGGACAGCCGCATCCGTATCACGATGAGACCAAGTGAAGAAAACCTGGCGCTGATGCCAAAATGCGTAGATAAACCGCTCCCCTCCTTCGTGAATGGCTCCGGGGATATCCGCTCTCAAGATGCTTTGGCGCGTGGTCCGGCCGACGAACGTCATATAAGCGTAGACGAAATAGGAGACAAAAGCCTGGAGCACTACTTCCTGCCCTTGGCCTTTGATTTCGCAAGCCAGGATTGGCTGACCATCAGCGAGGTCGCGGGGTGAAGCCGCCCCCCGTCGAACGTGATCCCAAGTTTTGTCTCCGCGTCGAGCTTGCGCAGAGCGGCTGCCAGCGCTGCGGGATGAGCGATGGCATTGAAGGGCGAAAGTTCGCAATTCTCCTTTTCCGCCTCATCGGCGATCAACGCCGACGCAAAGCGAACGGCCTCCTCCAGCGCATGCTCCTCAAGAATGGGCCACAGTTTCTCCGGCAGAGAGGACTCTTGGCTGCGCATCGCGGAAAAACCAACGCCGAGCCCGGCGAGTATCAAGCTGTACGCGAGGCCCGGCATGGGCGCCAGCAACGCCTGATCCGTATCGGGCGGACCGAAAGTGTCGAAGACAACACCCGGCGCGAGAGATTTCGAGGCGCGCTCAAGAAATTGGGCGAGAGCGACTTCAGCCAGGTCCGCCGTCGCTAAATCAATGCCCGCTTTCTTGGCACGCTGTTTTATCACATGGGGCCGAAGCGTGAGCTTGAAGCTCTTGATCTTTCTCACCGGCGGCGGGCATTTCCTTTGATGACACCCGCCGTCATCTCGACGGGAATATGCGGAGAGCGTTTGCCGCCAAAACGGAGGTGGTACTCATAGACCAGCGGCGCTGCCACAGCAATCGAAGAATAGGTCCCAAGGAGATTTCCGACGACCATGGCCAGAGCAAAATCATGAAGGACAGGGCCGCCGAAAAACAAGATCGTAAGGCTCACGATCTGCACGGTGAGCACGGTGATGATCGTGCGCGACAAAGTCTCATTGATTGATGAGTCAATCAGCGTGCGCAGGTCATGCGTGCGGTCCGTGCGCAATTTCTCGCGCATGCGATCGAAGACGACGATCGTGTCGCTGATCGAATAGCCCGCGATGGTGAGCAAGGCGGTCACGATGAGCAAGTCAACCTGCAGGTTCAAGAAGGAGAACAGGCCGGCAACGCCGATGACGTCATGGAAAAGCGCCGCCACCCCCGCCAAACTCCAGATGGGATTATCAAACCGGTAGGCGACATAGACCAGAATGCCTAATAAGCTCAGGACGATGGCCCAGACGGTCCGGCGGCGAAGATCCTTGCCCACGACAGGGCCGATCACATCCTTGCGATCGAGATTAGGAAGAACCGCCGGAAATTCTTTCTTCAACGCCTCGAGGGATTGATTCGCGGTCTTTTCGACGGCATCGGACGACTGCTCACGCAGAATAAATGTCGGACGGGTTCCCTCAACGGACTGGATCTCGCTCTTGATGCCCGATTTCTCCAGAGCCTTGCGGACGGCGTCAACCGTGATATTCGAGTTCGCCGGGAAGCTGATCTGCATGAGCGTGCCGCCGGTAAACTCGATGGAGTAGTTGAAGCCCTTGAGCGCCATCGAAGCGAAGCTGAGCGTCATCACGACAACCGAGCAACCAATCGGAATCCAACGAAGTCCAATGAAGTCGATATTAGGTTTTTTGAAAAGTTCCATTAGATCGAGAGCTCCTCTACGTCGGTATTGGCGAGGTAATAGTCGAAGATCATGCGCGTGACCACGATCGCGGTAAACAAAGACAGAATCAGGCCGATGGTGAGGGTCACGGCGAAACCCTTGATCGGTCCGGTGCCGAACTGAAACAGGAAGGCGGCGGAGATCAGCGAAGTCACATGCGAATCAAGAATCGCCGAGAAAGCGCGGTCATAGCCAACGGACAGCGCCATCCTGACGGGCTTGCCCAGGCGCAACTCTTCACGGATGCGCTCGAAAATCAGCACGTTGGCGTCGACGGCCATCGCCAAAGAAAGGATGATGCCTGCCATCCCGGGCAAGGTCAAGGTGGACTTGAGATAAGCCATCGTCGCCAAGAGCAGGAGCAGATTAAGCGCCAGCGCTATGATCGCGACAAATCCCGAGGCGCGATAGTAGATCAGCATAAAAAGCACGACGAGGCCAAAGCCGATGGCGCTCGATCGAAATCCATTCTTGATCGAGTCTTCGCCCACTGTAGGACCAACCACGCGCTCCTCGATGACTTTCACCGGCGCCGGCAAAGCGCCGGCGCGCAGAACGATTGCCAGCGACTTGGCGTCCTCGGAGGTGAACTGCCCCTCGATGATGCCGGCCCCTCCGGGGATGCGGCCTTTGATGACGGGAGCGGAGAATACGGCGTCATCGAGCACGATCGCCATGCGCTTGCCGATGTTGGAAGCCGTGAGCGCTGAAAATTTTCCGGCGGCGTCGGGCTTGAACTTAAAGTCAACAACGGGCATGCCGTACTCGCCTCCGGTCGCAACCTTGGCCGATTCAAGCGAGGCCCCGGTGAGCGGAACTTCTTTTTTCAGAAAATAGAGGGCGCTCTCCTTGCCCCGGAAGAGCTGGAGGTCCGCCGGGACGAGTTTTGCCGCAGCCGTCGAGAGAAGCGGCCCGTCGAAAGGATTGCCGAGTTCGAGAATTTTATTCATCGCCGCGCGCGACTTTTCGGAGTCGTCCACCATGCGGAATTCAAGCTGTGCGGTTTTACCGACGAGCTCCTTCGCGTGCTGCGAGTCGGTGACCCCGGGCAACTGGACGACGATCCAGCGCACGCCTTGGCGAACGATGAGCGGCTCGGCCACGCCGAACTGGTCGATGCGGTTGCGAATGATCTCGATGGCCTGCTGCATCGCCTCATTGAGGGGGATTTTGGCGTCGAGCTTATCAACCTGCAGCTCCATGACCATGTGCGTGCCGCCCTTGAGATCCAGGCCCAGGTTGACGAGCCATTTTGGGCGCTCGCGCATGGCTTCGAGCTTGGCGCGCTCCAAGGGATCGAGTTGGTACCAGTTGATCGTCGGATAAAGCAGAAAAATAGAGCCTACGATCAGGGCGAGAAGGCCCAGCCACTTGCTCTGTGTTTTGGTCATGTCGATTTGATCCTTAGGGTTGACGCAGTATTATTGCGTCAACCCTTAGGAAGCGTAATGGAATAAATAAGCGATTTATTTCGTTACGCTTCCTTATTAAACGACAACGCCGATTTTAACGTCATTGACGACGCGTGCGACAGCCGAGCGCGCCAAAGTGAGCTTGACGACTTGAGAGAACTGAACCTCGAGATCGTCCGCCTTGAATCCGGTGATCGTGCCGTAGAGGCCCCCCGTCGTCAGAACCTTATCGCCGATCTTGAGATCCTTCAGCATCCGTTCGTGCTCCTTCTGCTGCTTCTGCTGAGGACGGATGAGCAGAAAGTAGAAAATCGCGAAAATTGCGGCGATGGGGGCTAAATTGATCAGCGGATTCGGGGCAGGGCTCATTCATTCTCCTTGGAACGCAGGGCGACATCCTAGCAATCTTCATGGCTTTCATGCTGACAAGCTCTCGAGCGCGGACAGGATTGACGCAATAATAACTTTGTGAATTTTAGATGTCGAGGTGATGCGCTAGACCGCGGCAAAATATTCCTTCGACTTAACCGGGTCGGCTTTCATCGTCTTTTTTCCTTCGCTCCAGTTGGCCGGGCAGACCTCGCCGGTTTTTTCCACCTGCTGGAAGGCCCGAAGCACGCGCAGCGTCTCATCGACGGACCGGCCCACGGCTAGGTCATGCACGACCGCATAGGAAACCTTGCCTTTGGGATTAATGAGAAACAGGCCGCGCAATGCGATCGCGTCATTGACAAGCACGCCGTAGGAACGGGCGATGCTCTTGGTGATGTCGGCAAGCAGAGGATATTTGACTTCACCCACGCCGCCGTCCTTGCGCGGGGTGTTGACCCAGGCAAGATGCGAGAATTGGCTGTCCACCGAGCAGCCGAGGATTTCGCAACCGAGCGCGTGAAACTCGGCGGCGCGATCGGAGAAGGCGGTGATCTCGGTGGGACAGACGAAGGTGAAATCAAGCGGATAGAAAAAAAGCGCTACCCACTTGCCCTTGTAGTCGGCAAGTTGAATTTCACGGAAGCCTTTTCCGACGAGCGCCTGAGCCTTGAAGTCCGGCGCGTCCTTCTGCACGAGAGTATCGGACATAAATGTCTCCTATTATTATCGCGTCAAGTCTAGATAAAGAGCGGGGCCAGAACAAGCGTTATCGTCGCCAGCAACTTAATGAGGACATGGAGTGAAGGGCCCGCCGTGTCTTTGAATGGGTCGCCCACAGTGTCGCCGACGACAGCGGCCTTGTGGGCGTCTGATTTCTTGCCGCCGTAAGTGCCCATCTCGATATACTTCTTGGCGTTATCCCAGGCCCCGCCGGCATTATTAAAGAACAGCGCCATAAGAATCCCGGTGATCGTGCCGACCATTAAGAGCGCCGCCACCGCCTCGGCCGCGATGGTTGACTGTGACGCGGTGATGAAGGAACGCATGAGCAGGCCGACGACCAGCGGAGCGCTGACGGCGAGTATGCCCGGGGCGACCATAGCCTTGAGCGCACCCAAGGTCACGATATCCACACACTGGCCGTAGTCAGGCTCTTCGGTGCCCTTCATAATGCCCGGACGCTCCTTGAATTGTCGGCGGACCTCGGTAATGACGGTTTGCGCGCAGGTGCCGACAGCGCGGATGGCCATCGCCGAAAAGAGGAACACAAGCATGCCGCCCAATAAAGCGCCCACGAACACCTCCGGCTTGGATAGATCGACACCGATGCGGATGCCGGTGTAGTTGAAAATCTCATCGAGGTAAGCGGAGAAGAGCAAGAAGGCGGCCAATGCCGCCGAGCCTATGGCATAACCCTTGGTCAAAGCCTTGGTGGTGTTGCCCACGGCGTCGAGGCGGTCCGTCTTCTTGCGGATTTCTTCGGGTTGGTGAGACATCTCCACGATGCCGCCCGCGTTATCGGTGATCGGGCCAAAAGTATCCATCGCAAGTATGTAGGCGGCAGTTCCCAGCATGCCCATCGTGGCGACGGCGGTGCCGAATAATCCTCCGGAAAGGCCGGCCGCAGGCCCCAGCGCCATAACGCCGAGCTTGAAGGACGAAAGTATCGCAACCGAAATCACGACAATCGGCACGGCCGTGCACTCAAGACCGACAGCGATGCCCGCGATCACGTTTGTGGCCGGGCCGGTTTTAGAAGCTTCCGCGATCTCGAGCACGGGCCGATATTTATATTCCGTGTAGTACTGGGTGATATAGACGAAGGCCTGCGCCGTCAGTATGCCGATAAAGCCGCAGGCGGTGTAGTAGATCCACGCATTCGGGGCCGCAGAGGAGCGCAGCATCCACCACGCGGCGCCCGCAAACCCAAGAGCGGAGAGCAACGACGTTAGATAGTAGCCGCAGTTGAGCGCATCCATCGGGTCCTTATCCTCATCAGTCCGCACGATGAGCACACCGCAGATCGAGGCGAGTATGCCGAGAGCGCGCGCGACCAAGGGAAACACCACTCCCCTCCAGCCGAAGTAGGGGATCAGGCCGACGCCGAGAATCATAGCGCCGATATTTTCGGCGGCGGTCGACTCGAAGAGGTCGGCACCGCGTCCGGCGCAGTCGCCGACGTTGTCGCCGACCAAATCTGCGATGACGGCAGGATTGCGGGGGTCGTCCTCGGGAATGCCGACCTCGACCTTGCCCACGAGGTCTGCGCCGACGTCGGCGGCCTTGGTATAGATGCCTCCGCCGAGTTGGGAGAACAACGCCACAAATGAGGCGCCAAAGCCGTAGCCGACGATCATAAAGGGGATTTTCGCGTACGGGTAGCCGAGCGACTTGAGAAGGATAAAAAGGCCGCCGACGCCGATCAATGACATAGCACAGACAAACAAGCCCGCCACAGCGCCCCCGCGGAGCGCGATGCGCAACGCGTCATTGAGCGAGGTGCGCGCGGCGGCGGCCGTGCGGATATTGGTCCTAATGGAAACCCACATGCCGATATAGCCTGCGATCAGCGAGCACGCCGCACCCGCGATGAAGGACGCGGTGGTGCACAGCGCCAAGGCCATGGGCAAAGCCGGATCATGCTCATTATGTCTGCGCACGAACGCGTAAAGCACGAAGATCACTATGGAGAGAATCGCGGAGAGCACGATGATCGTATAATTCTGCCGACGAAGGTAGGCCTCAGCGCCGGACTTGATGGCGTCGGATATCTTGCGCATCGCGTCGGTGCCGGTATCCTTGGCCATGACCCAATTGATAAGCCACAAGGCGACGGCAAGGGCAATGAGGGAAATTCCCATGACGATGACAAATGGAAAACCCATGCTCTGAATAAAGTTCATTAAAATCCTCCAAGGATCGATTGGGCGTCCAGTGTTTTATCTGATTTGGCGATTATACAGAAGTAATCCGCGTTGGTCAAACTTCAGTTTTGTCCGGGGTGCACGCCATGTTGCGGACTTATGTCTGGGCCCTTCTAGGCCTTGTCGTTTCCATCACAAATTCTTAGACTCAGCTGTCGCTAGGCATTGTTTTGGAGACATCGCCCATGTTCACGGAATTTTTCGCCGCATTCGGACTCGCCGACGACATGACGTTTACGGTCATCGCTTTCCTCGTTTTTGCAACGCTCATCTTTATTTACAACTCGATTGTGATCGTCAGCGGCAATCAAATCGCCGTGCTCGAACGGCGCTGGCTCGGCGTTTCCATGCCTGAAGGCCGTGTCGTCGCGATGGTCAACGAGGTGGGCATCCAGGCGCGCATCCTCGGCCCCGGCCTGCACCTGCTGATTCCCTTCCTCTATAGGACGGAAAAGGCGCCGATGCTGGTGGTCGCCGAAAATGAGGTCGGTCTCGTCGAATCCATTGACGGCGTGCCCGTGCCGCCTGGACGCATTTTTGGGAAAGCTCTGGGCAACCATAATTTATTCCAGGACGGCGAGGCATTCCTAAGCGGCGGCGGCGAGAAAGGCCCGCAGGTGCAGATACTGCCCCCCGGCACGTACCGCATCAATCCCTATATCTTCAAGGTCGTCAAACGCCCTGCCCTGCGCATCCTTAACAATAAAATCGGCATTGTCGTCGCCACTGACGGACAGCCCATAACGTCGGGCCGGCTCCTCGGCCACCGCGTCAACGGCCACGAAAGCTTCCAAAACGGACAGACCTTCCTAGAACAGGGCGGCCAGAAAGGTCCGCAGATCGATATTCTCCTGCCCGGCTCCTACCGCGTCAACACCGCCATGTTCTCCGTGGAGATGCGCGAGGCCATAGTGATCCCGGCGCAGAAAGTCGGCATGATCACCGCCAAGGACGGCGAGCCCCTGCCTCCTTCCGAGTATGTGGCCAAGTCGGTAGCAGGCCATAAGGATTTTCAAGATGTCGCGGCTTTCCTTCAGGCCGGCGGCCAACGCGGACCGCAACTTGACTTCCTCAAGCCCGGCACCTACTATGTCAATCCGCTGATGTTCGACGCGACCTTCGACGAAGTCCTTCAGGTCGCACGCGGCGAGGTCTCCGTCATCGTCTCCAATATCGGCAAAGATCCAGCCGGCATCGGCTCGATTCCGGGCGCTCTCGTGACCAACCCCGAGGATCGACTTAAGGACGGCATTGAGCGTTATGTGGTGAGCTCCGGCTATCGCGGCATTCAAAAAGAGGTTCTTGGTCCCGGGACCTATTACCTCAATAAACTCGCTTACACCCCGCACATCATCCCCACAACCAATATCACCATCGACTGGGCCGAAGAAAAGGTCCAAGGACGCAGCGAACGCGCATTCAATCCGCTCGCTATCGTTTCCAAGGACGGCTTTCAGATGACAGTCGAGGTGAAGGTCATTCTGCGCGTGCTGCCTGAGCAGGCGCCGCACATGGTCGCACGCATCGGCACCATCGACAACTTGATCGAGCATGTCGTCCATCCGCTCATCGACTCGTCATTCCGCAATCAAGCCTCGTCAACGGAGGCGATGAAGTTCATGCAGGACCGCCACGAGGAGCAACGCAAGGCTGGTGAGCACATTATGGCCGAGCTCCAGCGCTATCATGTTGAGTGCGTTTCAGTGCTGATCTGCCAGATCGTTCTCCCTGAGCGCCTGATGCAGACGCTCACGAGCAAGGTCGTCGCCGCTCAACAGATGTCCATGTTCGACGCGCAGCAAGAGGCCGAAGCGCGGCGCCGTGAAATGGAAAAAACAAAGGCCCAGGCCGACCTCCAGCCAAGCCTCGTCAAAGCCGAGATCGATGTGCAGATCGCAACCCAGCAGAAGCAATCCTTGATCACCGGCGCCGAGGGCAGAAGTCAGGCGACCAGACTCGAACAAGAAGGGATCGCGGCCGGGATAGCGTCCGTCGGCAAGGCTGAGGGTGAGAAGATTCTCGCGATTGGAAATGCGACCGCTGAGGCCTATCTGCGTCAATCGGCCGCCGTCGGCCAAGGGCCGTTGGCGATGATCGAGGTCATGAAGCGCGTCTCCGAAGGAAAAATCAAGATCACGCCCGACATCATGGTCTCCGGAGGCGGAACGGGCAATAACGACGGAGCCTCCGCCAACATGCTCGCGGCCTTCATGGCAAGCCTGATGGGCTCAGGGATGAGGCTCGTCCCACAGGAACATGAAGGAGCGCCCCCGTCGAAAAAGCCTCAATGAAAGGAACGGCAGCGACTAATACTGCCTTAGCCCTGAGCTCTCTTGACGGTGTTCGTGTCGGCAATACCCCCCTCCTCGATATCTCCTTCGCCTTTCCTGAACTTGGGGACAAAGTGAAGATCGTGGCCAAAGCGGAGTGGGCCAACCCCGGCGGCTCGGTCAAGGACCGCGCGGGATTGCACATTATCAAGAATGCTCTTGAAAAAGACATGCTCTCCGGCGGCAAGGTTCTGCTCGACTCCTCCTCAGGCAACACGGGCATCGCCTATGCGTGGCTCGGCGCGCGCCTCGGGCTCAAGGTAACGCTCGCCGTCCCCGGCTCGATTTCAAAGCACCGCAGATCCATTCTAGAGGCCTACGGCGTTGAATTGCTGTTCACCGATCCGCTCGAAGGCTCCGACGGCGCCATCCGCGAGGTCCGGCTCATGCTGAAAGTGGAGCCCGGGCGCTACTGGTACGCTGACCAGTATTCCAATCCGATGACGTGGCGAGCGCACTACGAAACGACGGGGCCTGAAATATTTTCGCAGACCGAAGGCAAGCTCACGCACTTCGTGGCCGGACTCGGCACCAGCGGCACCTTCGTCGGCGCGGGCAGGCGCCTGCGTGAGCTCAAGCCTGCCGTGAGACTCATTTCAATGCAACCCGACGGCCCCATGCACGGCCTCGAGGGCCTCAAGCACATGGAAACCTCGATCATCCCCGCGATATACGACGACATGCTTGCCGACAGCCGCATCGAGATCTCCACGGAGGAAGCTCGGGACGCGGCACGCGCGCTCGCCCGCAAGGGTGGGATTTTGCTCGGCCCGTCGGGAGGTGCTAATCTCGCGGCCGCGCTGCGCCTCGGCCGTGATCTCGCGGAACAGGGTCGCGAAGCCATCATCGCGACCGTATTCTCCGACTCAGGCGAACGCTATCTCGGCGAGCGCTTCTGGACGCTATGAGCCTGAAACTCAACCGCGCCATCGAAGAAATCGCGGCGCAGACCTGCCGGCAAGCCTTCCCCGAGGAAGGCTGTGGCCTGCTCCTCGGCCCGATTCCTGATAATTTCGACGCGCCCGGCCGCGCCGTCGAAGTGGATGAAGCTCGCCCGCAGGCCAATGTCTGGGACGCCTCCACTCGAACCAAGCACTACCTCATCGACCCGAAAATGCTCGCCCAAGTGGAGGCCGAACTCTCCGGGACCGGCCGCGGGATCGTGGGCTTTTTTCACTCTCATCCGCAGGCCCCGGCCTGGCCGTCGCCGTTTGACCTGGCGATGGCAATGCCATGCTGCAGTTATTGGATATTGCAAATACATGATGGGAAGTTCCTGGATTCCCGCTCGTGGCAAAGAACGGAAGACGGAAGGTCGTTTGTTGAAGAAGAGATTTTTTTGGAAGGATGAAAAATGAACATTGAAATACGATTACCGACGGCGCTGCGCCCGTTCGCCGACAAGCAGGAGAAGGTCGTCGTCGACGCTGAAAATGTCCATGATGCCCTCGAACGGCTTTTTGCAAAACACGCCCGCCTTCGTCAGCAACTTTTGTCGAACGACGGGAAACTGCGTTCGTTCGTCAATGTCTATGTCAACGACGACGACACCCGCGACATGCAGGGCCTCAAAACTCCGCTGAAGGCGGGCGACACGATTCTTGTCGTACCCGCCATCGCCGGCGGCTCGTCTGTGTCCGAATGTGATCTCACAAAAGCGGAGCTTGTGCGCTATGACCGCCACTTGATCATGCCCGAGGTCGGCCCCGAGGGCCAGAAGCGGCTCAAGAACTCCTCGGTGCTGTGCGTCGGCGCCGGCGGGCTCGGTTCGCCTCTGGCACTCTATCTCGCCGCTGCCGGCGTCGGGCGCATCGGGATTGCCGATTTTGACGTTGTGGATGAATCGAATTTACAACGACAAATTCTTCACGACACTTCCTCAGTGGGAAGCTCAAAGCTCGTCTCCGCGAAAAAGCGCCTGCTCGCCTTAAACCCGCACATTGGCGTTGAAGCGCACGAGTTGCGCCTGAGCGCTGCCAACGCCGTAAATCTATTTAAGGAATACGACGTCATCGCCGACGGCACCGATAATTTCGCGACAAGATATCTTGTCAACGACGCCTGCGTCCTGACCGGGAAACCAAACGTGTATGGCTCCATTTTTCGCTTCGAGGGCCAACTCTCCGTCTTTGGGCTCAAAAACGGCCCCTGTTACCGCTGCCTGTACCCCGAGCCGCCGCCGCCCGGCCTCGTGCCCTCGTGCGCGGAGGCCGGCGTGCTGGGAGTTTTGCCCGGCATCATCGGCACCATGCAGGCCCTGGAAGTCCTCAAGATCATCATCGGCATCGGCCGCCCGCTCTCAGGCCGCCTGCTGCTCTACGACGCCCTCGAGCAAAGCTGGCGCACCCTTAAGGTGAAAAAAAATTCCGCTTGCCCCGTGTGCTCTGAAAATCCGACCATCACAGCGCCGATTGATTATGAGGCTTTCTGCGGCCTCAAGGAGAAACCCGCCATGACCATTCCGGAAATGACCGTCCAGGACCTGAAGGTGAAGCTCGACAAGAAGGAAAAATTCGTGCTGCTTGACGTGCGCGAGCCCCACGAATACGAGATCGCAAAGATTCCAGGTTCAAAGCTCATTCCCCTTGGGACTTTGCCCGAGCGCCTCAACGAGCTCGATAAAAACACGAAACTGATCGTGCATTGCAGAACGGGCGGGCGCTCGGGAAAGGCCGTGCAGTTTCTACGCGAGCACGGCTTCGACGCGACCAATGTGGCAGGCGGCATCAACGCCTGGTCGGAGGCAATCGACCCTTCAGTTCCGCAGTATTAAGAGCTGTGCCCGAGCTTCCGGAAGTTGAGACCGTTCGACGGATATTGGAACAACGCTACGTCGGTCAAACCATCACGTCCGTAACGCTCGGCAAGCCCACGTTCTACCGCGCTCCACCGCGCTCCGCCATCAAGATTCTCACCGGCGGAACTGTTTCCGGCTTCAAGCGCCGAGGGAAATACCTCATCATCGTTATCGCCGGCCGCGGCGAGGTGATCTTTCACCTCGGAATGTCCGGGCGCATCACCATCGAGGGCGAAAGCCCCCATGTCCGATTCCAAATGCGGATAGGAAACGAGACCGTGCGCTTCCACGATGCCCGCCGTTTCGGCCGGGTCGGGTGCCTCTTGCCCAACCTCGGTCCCGAGCCGATGGACCCGGGATTTACTCCGGGCTACCTCTGGAGTGTTCTGCATAGGCGCGCTGCCCCGGTCAAAGCGCTGCTCATGAACCAGAAGTTGGTCGCGGGCCTGGGCAATATCTATGCGACAGAGGCCCTGCACGCCGCGAAGATTCGCCCCGGCCGCGCCGGAAAATCACTCCGCCGATCGGAAGTTGAAAAGCTGGCGCTTTCGTGCCGCGCTATCCTCAAGCACGGCATAGAGTCCGGAGGGGCCACCCTCAATGACGAGGCGTTCCTTGATCCCCTCGGTCGCCCGGGACGCATGCAAATGAGCGTGCTGGTTTACGGCCGAAAAGACTGCGGAACCTGCGGCGGGCCTGTCATCGACACGCGCAAAAATATCGGCGGCCGCGCAAGCGTCTACTGCCCGGCCTGCCAGTCTTAGAGTCTATGGCGAAATAACTGGCTCAAGGGCACCTCCCATGGGGCCGTTAAGGGCAAGCACCTACAGGGCTGCCTTGAGGAGTACGCCTTCAGGCACAATCGGCGGCTAAACCTCTTCGCCGCCTTCCAGACCAGGCTGGGAATCGCAGGGAAGGGAAAGGGGCCTACGCGAGCAGCCCTCTATGCCAAGGCCCCCCGGCCACTCCGCCGAAAGAAACACCCTGGACAGGAATCGGAAGTGAAGGATACCGTCAACTGGCGGATACGCATAAACTAATTTTATGGACGATTGCTGGAGCGCCTCACACCGTGTCCTCCCGTAGGTGTACACGTGTACACCTGCTTCTTAGTAGTCGGTAATAAATAAAGGGATCAGGTTAATGTTTCCAGTTCGGCCGACAACATAATTCAATTTGCCACCTTTGTTTATTTACGCCGCCTTAGGGTTGGCGCAAGATCAGGCGGATGATCGTTTCGGCGATGTCGCCTACGCGGTAGTCAGGGGTGGGTTGGCTGCCTGAAAGTCGCTTGAACCATCCTGCGGTTTGGATGACCGTGTCCTCATGGTCTAGGTCCTGCAGATAGATGTTATGCGCACCGGAAATTTTGGCCTCATTCACGCCAACGAGGC
Organism: uncultured Elusimicrobia bacterium; assembly: GCA_964529095.1. Taxonomy (GTDB): domain Bacteria; phylum Elusimicrobiota; class Elusimicrobia; order UBA1565; family UBA9628; genus GWA2-66-18. The sequence goes on along the minus strand of CAZGVK010000090.1, from coordinate 5,945 downwards.
CATCACGCGGTTCATCGGCTCGGCCCTCGAAGAATCCCCAAGGAATCTTCATGTTCGTATGGTAGCGGGTATTTTTTATCGGATCAAAGGACGTGTAGAGAACATACATCTTGGCTAGATCATTGGCGGTCAGCGGAGGCAGCCGCGCCAGCGCCTGTTGCCGTTGCGCTGTGGAAAGTTCGCGCACGGTCTCCAGCACGTTGCCCCAGGACGGAAGCCAACCCAGGAGCCAAGCGGCGGATTTAAGAAACCAGTTGTCCAGGACGTAATCTGCGGCAGGAGATCCTCCGACCGTGGCCTGAATGAGAACTAGTCTAGCGACCTTCTCCTTCATCTCCGGATCAGCCAGCCGGTACCAGTCGTGGATGAGCATCCCTCCTCTGCTGTGGCCGATGAGGATGACCGGTTTATCCGAAGCCCTGACGTCTGCCGCAATCTTCGCAAGATTGCCTTCCGCATCGCCCTCCGTCGCGATCTCGATAAAAGCGGCGTTCAGATTCAATTGCTTGAGCTGGCTGACCTGATCTTCCATATAATTGGAGATGTGGTTGCCCATGAATCCTTTCACGAATAGGTACCTGTAGCCGCCGCTCTGTTCCAAGAAGTCATTCGCCGTTCCCTTGCGCACTTGCTCGTGGATTTCATGGAATCGCGCAGTGAGGGCTTCGATGTCCTCATCCTCGACCGAGCCATATGGCGAGGAAGTGCCCCTTCCAAAATCCGTCGCAACGGGGCCGACCGAGCCATATGGCGAGGAAGTGCCCCTTCCAAAATCCGTCGCAACGGGGCCGACCGAGCCATAGGGCGAGGCCGTTTTGCCAACGTATATTGGAAGCGACATTCCCGCGCCCATGTCGGCATCAGAAGTGTGACCGAGCCATATGGCGGGGCCGACCGAGCCATAGGGCGAGGAATTCCCTCGCTCGGTATCGTCAACGCAAATCGCGGCCGCAGAGTATTGCTTCTCGATATTGCAGTCCGTGCAGGACTCAACCTGCTCGACGCATTCCTGTGCCCGTTTCGTCAGTTCCGCAAAGGACCCATCCTCAGATGAGACGACCGTAGAACAGGTGAGCAACAGTGCTGGAAGAAGGCGACGGTACAGGCCGATGTTGACTTGGTGATCCATCTCTATATTATACATGGTACAACTATGTTCAGTGAAAGAGATCTCAGGAAGACGCCAGAAAATTAGCGAGCAGTTTCAGGCCAAGCGGCGTCGCCACCGACTCCGGATGAAACTGGACACCTTCAAAGGGCCGATCACGAAGCCGCAATCCCATCAAAGACCCATCCGCAGCTCGCGCGGTGACGACCATGCTTGGGGGCAACGGTTCGTCGGCCACCAGGCTATGATAGCGTGCCACGATAAGGCGCGCCGGCAATCCTTCATAGATGCCTTTGCCGTCATGGCTGATAACGCACGTTTTACCATGCATAAGCTTCTTGGCCCGAATGATCCGCCCTCCGCCGGCCAACGCGAGGGCTTGGTGGCCCAAGCAGACGCCCAGAACAGGAATTGGCGGCGCTTTGAGGATCAGTTCCAGGAGCACCCCGGCCTCCTCAGGCCGTCCCGGTCCGGGCGAGAGAATAATTCCCTCCGGTCTTAGCGCCAAAAGATTTTTCACCGTCATCTTGTCGTTGCGCACGACGCGGCACTCCCGTCTGAGCGTGCGCACGGCCTGATACAAGTTGTAGGTGAATGAGTCGTAGTTGTCGAGGAGGAGAATCATGGAATCCCCCCTAGAGCCAAGCGCAGGCCCGCAAGCTTGTTGAGAACCTCGTTCCACTCGGCCGCAGGGCGCGAGTCGGCGACGATCCCCGCCCCCGCCTGCAGACGAACCTCCTCGCCCTCGAGTTCGAGCGAACGGATCGCCAAACAGGAGTCGAGGTTGCCCGCAAAATCATATTGAATCACAGCGCCGGCGTAAAAACCTCGCGATCGGCGCTCGAGCCCGGCGATGATCTCCATCGCGCGAACTTTCGGCGCGCCGCTGACCGTTCCAGCTGGGAATGACGCGACAAATGCGTCCCATGCGGTCTTGTCCTTATCGAGGCGTCCCGCGACCGTGCTGACCAGGTGCATGACATTCGAAAACCGCCGCGTGAGCATAAAGCGCTCGACGACGATAGAACCAGGCGCGCACACGCGCCCCAGGTCGTTGCGGGCAAGATCAACGAGCATCAGATGCTCGGCGCGCTCCTTGCCGCTCGCGCGCATTTCCGCTTCCAGGCGCTTATCCTGAACTCTCGTCTTGCCGCGCGGCCGCGTCCCCGCAATCGGGCAGTTATGAGCCACGCCGCCAACGACACGCACCAAGCGTTCCGGAGAAGCGCCGATCCAGGCGCGTTTGCCGTCCAGAAGACAAAAGCCGTAAGGCGTCACATTGGCCGCGCGCACCGCGCGATAAATTGCAAAAGGACCGCCGCAAACCCGCGCCGTGAACTCCTCGGATACGACGGCCTGAAAAATATCCCCGGCGACGATATGCTGCTTGACCTTCGCCACGCTCTTGAGATAGCGCTCGCGCCCGCGCCGAGCTTTCAGCGGTAAAAGCCGCCGCGATGGCGGCGCAACCGGAACGGGTCCGGCGCCACGCAGGACGCTCTTAAGCGTGGACGCGAGCTTAAGAGCCCGGAGACGCCCTCCGCTCCCGCAGACAAGCGCACAGAGGTTCGCCTTGCCGTCCTCGATGACCACCGTCGCGTTGAACAACATCAGAAAGCCTTCCGACTCTTTCGCTTTCACCGAGACACGCTCGATATGGCGGACCATCTCGTAGTCGAGAAGGCCGACCGCGCCGCCATCGAATGGCTGTCCGCCACGACGCGTAAATTGAGCAAGGCGTTGGCCGATCACGGGGAAGGGCTCACCGGGAATTTTTTTCCTGCCTCGGCTCGTCACCGAGTAGACTTTCCCCTTGATGACGCGCAGCGTCTCAAACGGCTGCGCTCCGATCCAGGCCCGCCGCCGTCCGTCTTCGACTTTCTCGATCAAATAGCCGCGCCCGCCTGAACCCGCAAGACGCTCAAAACACACGGCCGGATCAAGTCCGGAGAGGCCGAGATTTATTTTGACGGTGGCAAATGATTTCATCCTCCGGCCGTTGCAACCCGAGCTGAGAATTTTGCCGGTGAGTAGAAAAACACAGCTCGCGCGTCCAGCTTGAGACCCCGGAGTTCGCGCCGCATGCTGTCGACCAACGCTTGATCCACCAGGCGATCGGCAAGCAACAGGGGCGCGGCGCTGAGAAGCAAAGTCTCGAAATAGTCTATTTTTTTTGTTAATACAGCTCGGTCGCGCTGATCGCAGTGGATAAACCAAGGCTGCGTGCGGACATCGACAAAGCCCGCTTCCTGGAGAATATTGCCCATTTTTGCGCCGACATAAGGATCGCCGCCGGCCGTTTGCTGACCGCGGTTGAAGGCGTCCCAGTATTCACGGGTCGCAGGACAGTCTGGATGCAGAAATAAACTTGCGTTCATGACCTCGATACCGAAGAGGACGGCGCCAGGAGAGAGCGTGCGCCGCAACTCGCGCAGCATAAAAACGGGATCGGACACGTGCTCGAGAACCCAGCAGACGAAAGCGGCATCAAAAGCAGCATCGGGAAACGGCAGGCGCGTCGCATCGGCCACATCAACGCGAACGCGACCGGCGGCAATAAGCCCCTCCAACCGCTCACGTGCGCAGGCGACCTGAGCGGTTGAAAGATCGACAGCCTGCACCAAGATGCCCGGGAAGCGCTCCAGCAGTATCTGGGTCTGCGCGCCGACGCCGCAGCCCACTTCCAAGACGTGCCGGCGGCCCGTGAAGTCGACAGCAGAAAATACCATTGATTCGAGAAAGCGCGCCTGGGCGCAGAGACGATCCTGCTCATTTTTTGAAAATCCATGAATATAGCCCGTCCCGGGCATCGCCTTCATGCGACCTCCGTCGGATCCCATTCGGTGTGGAAGTTCTCGTTGAGATTATCCAACGCCGCCATCTCCTGCGCTGAGAGCGCAAAATCGAATACGCCCGCATTCTCCTCGATCCGCGCGCGGCGAGTTGATTTCGGGATTACGACCAGGTCATGCTGCAGCGCCCAACGAATTAGAACTTGGGCGGCTGTACGGCCGTTTTGGAGCGCTATGCCGGCAACAACAGGGTGGCTTAGTTTTTTGCCCTGAGTCAGCGGCCCATAGGCCTCCAACTGCACGCCATGTCGCCGGCAGAAGTTCATTAAATCCTTTTGATAAAGGAATGGACTAAACTCAACTTGATTGACGGCGGGCACGACGGCAGAGTCGTTGAATATCTCCTGGAGATGCCTTTCTTGGTAATTGCTGACGCCGATGGCGCGCGCGCCCCTCATTAAATATCCGCACCATCGCCTTCCACGTATCCAGGCGCTTGCCAGGGACGGGCCAATGAATGAGATAGAGGTCCACGAAGTCGAGGCCCAGGCGCTTGAGGCTCGCGTCAAACGCCGTGAGCGTCTGCTGATAACCCTGGTCGTCATTCCAGAGTTTTGTCGTCACAAATATCTCCTGACGAAGGAGGCCGCTGCGCTTGAGCGCCTGGCCCACGTCGGTCTCATTATCGTAGCGCTTGGCCGTGTCAATATGACGATAGCCAGCCTGCAGCGCCCAAAGGATTGCATTCTGCGTCTCAGCGCCAGGTTCCGACTGGTAAACGCCCAGGCCCAAGGCCGGCATTTTTACGCCGTTGTTGAGGGTCACAAAGGACTGCGGGGGATTGCTTATCTTCATAGACTGCATTGTAGCGATCTAACAGTCTCGACCGCTCTTCTAACTTTACGAGGCTGTCGCATATTTCTAAGCCTTCGGCCCCTTTTTCGCCGCCTGCCCATTTCGCTTCGCCACAGAGATGGGCGCGTCGCCTTTGAAGATATACGCGGCCGCCAAGCCGTTGATGGTCATGTTGTCCATCACCACGTCGTGCGGGATCAGCAGGTAGGACCACGGCTTACCGCCGTGAATCTTGCCGTGATCGGTCGCGTGTTGGCACCACTCCGCAGCGGCGCGAGCCTTGGCGAGGACCTGCGGGTTGTCCATTTCGGCCGAGCTTTTTACTTCGCAGACGAACTTCGCCGTCTTGGTCTCGACCACGAAGTCGGCTTCGTACGAAGAATCGCTGCTGTAGTATATCTGGAGATCGCCCTTGGACGGCCGGAGCCACTTGAGCGCTTCCGTGTCATTTTCCAGGACCATGGCGAAGCGGCGCTCCGGGTCCGAGTCGAACTTTTGGACGCGGTACAGGCACTTCTTAAAACCGCCGAAGATCATCTTGCGGATTTCCTGCCTTTCCGTCACTGGCGCTCGAAAATCACGCTCGGCCTCATCGGCGGCGGCCGAATAGGTGTTTGGCCGCAGGGTCGTAAATCCTTTGTTGACGCGCGGCTCGTAGGCCGTGGCCTTCTCCTCGTAATGGTCCTGCATCTGAGTATGGATGACCTTGGATAGGGCCTGCTGATGGTATTGCAGGACATTCAGAACCTCATCCTTGTCCTTGAGATACGACCGCAAGTGGGCAACGACCTGCTCCACCAGTTTATACAGAAGCGCCGCATGCTCGTCGTAGCAGATGTCGTTGAAGTCGACCAAGCCTCGAATCAGGTAGTCCTCCGGCTTCTCCTCGGTAACGACACCGCTGCCGCTCATCAAACGGTGCTGCTCGCGTCGGTGTAGCTCCTGGATCAGAATTTCGTTGTCGACCGGCTGGAGACGGACGCCGGAGAGATCCAGCTTGAACTCCTTGTAGCCCCGCGTGACGTCTCCCACGGGCTGGATCGTGATCCTGGGGATGTCGATGGAGAGGTCATTGCGCAGCTTGATGGTCTTGGCCACGACATCCTCAACGTCGATCTTTGGGCCGACCCCCTCAAGTTCGCCCTGGGCCGGAGCAATGGCGGCTCGGACCTTTTCGGCGATCTCCTTTT
>CAZGVK010000089.1:0-10814 GCA_964529095.1 uncultured Elusimicrobia bacterium | reverse complement strand
CCAGCGGCAAATGAGCGTCCGTTCTTCCGCAGTTACGCGCTTGTAAGTCATGTCGCTCCTCGTGCTACGGCACACGAAGAGCTTACCGCGTGATCTTCAGCCTAAAGCAACAGGTGTTGCGTTAGCCGGTGGAACGCGGGGTTGGATTTGAACAGGTACTGATAAAGATGCACGTCTATAAGCCGCCCGAATTTGCGGCCGACCTCGCGCATGACGCCGATCTTTTTGAAGCCGAGCTTCTCATGGAGGCGGCAGCTGGCCTCGGATTCTCCGGCTATGCGGGAGATCGCCGTATGCAGGCCGGCGCTGCGGCCTGCTTCGAGCACCGATTCCACCAAGCGCTGCCCGACGCCATGGCCGCGGGCGTCTTCAGCCACGTACACGGACAGCTCGACGGTATCAGCATAGGCGCAACGCCCCGACCAAGCGCTCAGGGATGCCCATCCGATAATTCGTCCCTGCTCTTCCGCCACCATAAGAGGGTGTTTCGGGCCATGTTCGAGAAACCACACGATCTGCTCCGCGTCCGTTCTTGGAGAGACATCGAAGGTGGCGGTGGTCTTGAGGATGGCGTCGTTGTAGATAGCCGTTATTCCCGCAAGATCGGCTTCTGTCGCCGGCTGCACCTTGATTTGAACCTTGTTCATCGGATTGTAGCCGGGATTTCGACGGCAAGAACTTCCTTCCAGCGCCGGTCTAAAATTGGAGCGGATTGTCCTACCCTGCCGATTTGACGCAACAACTCAAAGCTGGAGGCCGGGTGGTTGCAGCCGGAGTTCCACCGGCCGTCTGCTCCGATCACTAGAGTCTTTTCGTTCTCCCAGACCGCGCGCTCCACCTTCAATTCTCCGTCAGGAAAACGGAGCTGCAGGATGTCCATGGCCTCGCCGACAGCCTCAGCGGGCGCGGGGCGCTTTCGAACTTCCGCCCATCGCTTGAGGAAGTACAGCCCGCGAAGGATGTCGTACTCGTAGAAACGAGGGAAGCATAGCTTGAGCCAGTCCTGGTCGATGACCTTGTCCCCATTCGCCGATCTAAAAAGCTTGTGCGCGATCAGATAGGAGGCGCCCCGGTCCAAAAAAGATTCTTCCTCGGCCGTGAATGGCGGGTGCGTGCAAAAGAGAATCGCCTCGAGCGGCGGAAGCGTCGAGACAACGGAACTTTTTGGGAGCGGCTTCGAGCACGCTTTCTCGTCGCAATTGAGGCCTCCATCCGGAAGCTGGTATTTCAAGAACCAGGGGCGCAGCCAAGGCAACTCCTTGTCAACGGAAACTCCGCAAGCGTCGAGGACCTGATAGATGGTGCCAAGCGCGCAATGGCAGGCCACGTGGCGGTAAGGGTCGGCCCCTTCCGGCAAACCCTCCGCAGACGTCGGAAAAAATCTCAGATAATGAGAGTTCAGCGTCTCGATCATTCCCCGGGCTATCGAGTCGGGAATTCGATCTGCCAAGCCAAGCTCCCAGAGCAACGTCATATGCCACCACGGCGAATCCCACTTGGGCCAGTAGGGATCGAGTTTCAGGCTGTGCAGCGCCTCATTGGATTCAAGGTAGGCCACCGAGCGGGTGACCGCTTCCTGCGTCATTGGATTCTCTTCACCTTTCTTCACGCGATCGCGCCGGCTTTGCGCAGGAGGTCGAGGCAGGCGGCGTTGGCTTTGCGCGTGGTTTCGCCTTCATCGAGGTTCTTGAGGACGCCGTTTTCAACCACGATATGCCCATTGACGATGGTCCACTTGGTGCGATGGCTGGCGCCGCAGAAAAGAAGGGAGGCGATCGGGTCCGCGGCGGCGCCCGCATAATCGAGGCGGTTGACATTGAAAATAGCGAGGTCGGCGGCTTTGCCTGGAGCGAGCATCCCGATGTCATCGCGGCCGAGGACGGCAGCGCCGCCGCGGGTTGCCAGGCGCAAGGCTTCCCGCGCGGACATGGATCCAACGCCTGATTTATCACGGTGGACGAGCATGGTTTGGCGGACTTCACCGAGCATGTCCGAGGTGTCATTGGAGGCGGAACCGTCAACGGCGAGGCCGACCCGGACGCCGGCGTCAAGATATTTTCGAATCGGAGGCATGCCCGAGCCCAAGCGGAGATTAGAAGTAGGACAATGCGCGATGCCGACTTTCGCTTGGGCCAAACGTTTCAGTTCATCGTCATTGACATGGACCATGTGCGCGAGCCAGACATTGTCGCGCATCCAGCCGAGCGATTCGATGAAGTCGACCGGCCGCAGTTTGTGCGTTTGGAGGCAGTAAGCCTCTTCGTCAAGCGTTTCACAGAGGTGCGTGTGCAGGCGCACGCCCAAACGGTCGGCCATGCTCGCCGTTTGCTTCATGAGTTCCGTCGAGACCGAGAATGGGGCGCACGGAGCCAGGGCAATTGAGATCATGGCGTAGGGGCCTCGATCGTGGTGTTCTTTGACGAGGCGTTCGCTATCGCGAAGTATCTCATCTTCAGTTTCGGTGCAGTCATCGGGAGGAAGTCCGCCCTTCGACTCGCCGACAGACATTGAGCCTCGCGTGGGACAAAAACGAATGCCCAGCGCGCGCGCCGCCTCGATCTGGGCATCCACGAGACCGGTCAAGCCTTTTGGGTAGAGGTAGGTGTGGTCGGCGGAAGTCGTGCAGCCGGTGAGCAGGAGTTCTCCCAGGCCGACCTGCGCTCCGAGCGCCGCGTATTCCGGCGTCAGGTGTCGCCAGACTTGGTAGTGGTAGGCGAGCCAATCGAAGAGTTTTGCGTCCTGGACGGCGGGAGTGGCGCGGGTGAGCGTCTGGCACAGATGATGATGCGTGTTGATCATCCCCGGAATCACCACGCAGCCGCGCGCGTCAAGAATGGAGGCGTCGTCGGACTCGATATTCCGGCCGACGGCGAGGATGACGCGGCCCTTGATGAGGATATCCGCGTCGGCGATTTCAGTTCCGGCGTCGTCCATCGTCGCCACGCGCAAGGCGTTTTTGATGAGCAAAGGGGGACGCATTGCCATAGTCTAACAATTCAGTAGAATGAGGGATGGAACCTTTGGCTCCGGGGGAGTTCATCGGGGATCTGCCTCGCCCGGGCGTGTTCTGCACGCTCGCCAAGGTTGTCGGGTCCGCCCCTCAGGTGACCGGCGCCAAGATGTATGTGTGGGCGGATGGGTTTAAGGGCACTATCGGCGGAGGGCGCTTTGAGGCCGCAGCGCTTGCCGAGGCTCGCCGTCTTCTCGGCGCCAGCCGCCCCGAGGCCTTTCTTAAGGAATACACGTTATGCCGTGAAATGGGACAATGTTGCGGAGGCAAGGCGACGATTTTCTACGAGCCGTGTCCGCGACGGCGCGCGGTCCACATTTTCGGCGCCGGGCATGTCGCGCGCGCGCTCGCGTCGACGCTCGACGGCCTTGATCTTGAGATTGTGGTCGTCGATCAGCGTCCCGAATGGGCGGAGGCGTCTGCGTTCCCAGCCGGAGCTCAAGTCCTTCGCGTCGACCCGGAAGCCTTGGCGCGGGCGGCAGGCTACGGAGCGCTCGACGCCGCGTGCGTGATGACGCATGACCATGAAATCGATTTTAATCTTGTGGATGCGCTTCTTGATAAGCCGCTTGGTTATCTCGGCCTGATCGGTTCGAGGCATAAAGCGCGCGTGTTCCGCGCGCGCCTGCCGCCGCCGCGCCGTGAGTTATGGGACGCGCGCATGCGCTGTCCGATCGGGCGCGCCATTCTTTCAAAAAATCCTCAAGCGATCGGCATCGCCGTCGCCGCCGAGCTGCTTGAGACCTGGGCGTGTCGCCCTGTTCCGGCATGAATGCTCTGCGCGTGCGCCTTCTTGCCGCCGGCCAGGGCAAGCGCGCGGGAGGGCCCAAGGCATGGGGACCTTATGGCGGGAAAACATTGATCGAGGCCCAACTGGATTTTCTGGCGACCGTGACGGCACCCGAGAACATCGACATCGCGATTCAGGGGGAGTGGCTTGAGCGTTGCCGTGCGTTGTCTCCGCGGGTGAACTGGGTCGTGGCCGACCCCGAGGCGGCAGCGCTCTCTTCGCTGCAAGCGTTGCTTAAGACGACGCCGCGTATGCGCTCCTATGTCATTCATGTGGACATGCCGACTTTCGACCTGCGCGTGTGGCGCGCGTTGGCCGCCGTGGAAGGCGACGCGGTTCCGGTCTATGAAGGACGGCGGGGCCATCCGGTGTTGTTGACGGCGGAAACTTTAGACCAAGTGGCGTTGCTCGATCCGGCATTTCATCGTCTCGATCTATTTTTGCGCGGTCGCGCGGTGACCGAGGTTTCTGTCGCGACCGATGTTATCTTGGCCAATCTTAATGAGGCGTTGTCGTGATCGAACTCGCCATTCGCGGAACGCGTCTCTACGCGCCCGAGGGGCCGCGCGCCGGCGCTATCCTCATTGAGGAGGGCAAGATCGCGGCGATTGCCGGCCTTGCTGAAATTCCGGCCGGCGTGCCGGTGCGCGAGGCTCGTGAGATGGCCGTCATCCCCTCTTTAGTGGATGGGCACGTTCATGTCAATGAGCCTGGACGAACCGAGTGGGAGGGCTACCTCACCGCAACACGCGCGGCGGCCGCAGGCGGCATAGGGACGATCGTGGACATGCCGCTCAATTGCTCGCCGGTCACGACAACGCGCCGCGCGCTCAAGGCGAAGCTCGATGCGGTCAAGGGGAAATTGGCGGTCGATGTCGCATTTTGGGGCGGCTTGGTGCCCGGCAATCTCGCTGAGCTGAGCCTGCTCGCCGATGATGGCGTTGTCGGCTTCAAGGCCTTCCTGACGCACAGCGGCCTCGACGAGTTTCCTGAAGTTTCTCGGGAGCATCTGGAGGCCGCGATGCCGGTCATCGCGGCTTTGGGCCTGCCGCTGATCGTGCACGCTGAACTTGATCCGTGCGCTCTCGCCGGAGAGGACCCGCGGCAGTTTTCGTCCTATCTCGCCTCGCGCCCCGCGGAGATGGAAGTGCGCGCCATCCGCCTGATGATCGAGTTGTGCCGTAGAACGCGCTGCCGCACGCACATTGTTCACCTGGCGGCGGCTGAGGCCTTGCCCGACATCGAACGCGCCAAGTCCGCAGGCCTACCGTTGACTGTCGAGACGTGCCCGCATTATTTGACCTTCGACGCAGACATGATCGCGGCAGGCGCCACGCAGTTTAAATGCGCCCCCCCGATTCGCTCCGCCGAGAATCGGGAGTTGTTGTGGCAGGGTCTTGCTCGCGGCGTAATTGATTTTGTCGTTTCCGATCACAGCCCCTGCGCGCCCGAGCGCAAGAAGTTCGAGGCGGGAGATTTTTTGGCCGCCTGGGGAGGGATCGCGGGCCTGCAATTCTCCTTGCCGGCGACATGGACGTCCGCCAAGCGCCGAGGTTTTGAGCTTGCGGACGTGGTGCGCTGGATGTCTCAACAAACGGCCGACTTCACGGGATTAAGACACAAGGGGCGCATCGCCAAGGGCTGCGACGCCGACCTCGTGATTTTCGATGACGCCGAACTGTTTGACGTTGAGAAAAGAGCGGTTCTGCACCGGCACAAGGCCACTGCGTACGAAGGCCTGCGCCTTCAGGGTGTCGTGAGCGCCGCCTATCAGCGTGGAGTGTTGATCTACGAAGCGGGGGAATTTCCCGCCGGTCGGCGCGGGCGGAGCCTGCTCAAAAGGAGCCAGACATGGATTTCGTCGACTTGATTGATTTGGCGTCCGCGCGTCTTGGCGGAAGGGCCATGACGGCCAGCGATGAATTCTTCGCGCCCAAGGAGAATTTGCTCAAGCCCGCGAAGGCAATTTGGCTTGAGAACAAGTACACGGTGAAGGGGAAGTGGATGGATGGCTGGGAATCTCGCCGTCGACGCACGCCCGGCTGGGATTGGTGTGTCATTAAATTGGGCCTACGCGGCATTATTAAAGGCGTCAACGTTGACACTTCTTTTTTTACCGGCAACTTCCCCGAGCAGGCGAGCCTTGAGGCGCGCGACGGCCAAGGTCCCTGGATAGAACTTCTGCCGAAGACGCCTCTCGCTGGAAATTGCGACAACGCGTTTCCGGTTGCCAATGAGAAGCCCTATGATCAGGTGCGGCTGAATATATTTCCCGACGGCGGGGTTGCGCGCCTGCGCGTGTACGGCGTGGTGTCACGACTCTGGCCCAGGCACACCACAAAAAAGCTCCTTGATCTTGTCTCCATCGAGAATGGAGGGCTGCCGTTGCTTGCCAGCGACAGCCACTACTCGCACCCGCAGAACTTAATCATGCCAGGCCGTTCCACGAGCATGGGCGACGGTTGGGAAACAAAACGCCGCCGCGGGCCGGGCTGGGACTGGGTCATATTGAAGCTCGGCGTGCCGGGACAGATCAAGAAGATCATGGTGGACACTAATTTCTTCAAGGGCAACTACCCTGACTCGTGCATGATCGAGGGCGTGCATAAGCCCGGCGGGACGGGCGCTGAACTTTCCGATGAGTTGACGCCCTGGCTGGCCGTGCTTGCGCAGACGAAGCTTTCCGCCCACAAGCGGCATTACTTTAAGAGGGAAATTCTCCCGCATGGTCCTCTCACCCACGCGCGTTTTAATATCTATCCGGATGGAGGCGTCTCGCGCCTGCGCCTGATGGGAACGTGTTCATGAAGGGCCTGTGATATGGCAACTTTGAACGAGTTCAATGCCTGGCCGATTGATAAGGCGCGCGAGGAACTCATGCGTTGCTGCGGCTGTATTCGTTGGGCGGCGGCATTGGCCTGTCTGCGCCCGTTTAAGGATCACGCTTCTTTATTAAGATCGTCCGACGTTATTTGGAGCGAGTGCGGGATGCAGGAGTGGCTCGAGGCGTTTTCCCAACACCCGCGCATCGGCGGCGCGGATGTTTTGCGCGGGAAATACTTGACCGTGCGTGATTGGGCGAAGGACGAGCAGGCGGGTACGGAGCAGACGAGCGCGACTGTCCTTGATGCGTTCTCAGTCGGCAATGCCGAATACGAGAGCAAGTTCGGATTTATCTTCATCGTGTGTGCGACCGGAAAATCTGCCGCCGAGATGCTCGCTTTGCTGAGAGAACGTCTTGCCAATGACGCTGAAACCGAAGGGCGTCTTGCGGCAGGCGAACAGAATAAGATCACAAAGATCCGCCTGGAGAAATTACTTTTATGAGCATGATCACCACGCACGTTCTCGACACAGCCCTCGGACGGCCCGCCTCAGGAGTTCCCCTTCTGCTCTCCCAGGCTCTCGGTGATGGCTGGCGCATTGTGGGGCGCGGCGTTACCGACCGCGATGGGCGCTGCCGGACGCTGCTGAAGAAAAGCGCCCTGCGCCGGAGTATTTACCGTCTGACGTTTGGCGTCGCGTCGTATTTCAAGAGCACTCGCCAGACCGCTTTCTACCCGTCGATTGAAATAATATTTACGGTCCATGACGCCCGGCGCCATCATGTGCCATTGTTGCTTTCACCCGGGGGCTACTCCACGTATCGAGGGTGTTGAGAAGCCTCAGGAAAAGGGCCAAATTTATATAAAGCTTAGGCGTCATCAATAAATAAAGGTTCTTATCTGAATCGCAAACTGTAGTCCAAATATACTTGACAAAGTCCATATTTAGACTTATAGTGTGTCTATGGGAACCATACAGACACTGACGAGGAAGTTGGACCCGAAGACCGCGTCCGGCCCTGCCCTTAGAATTTTCTTTCGCCTTGCGGACAGGTGGGAGTTGGACGTTGACCAACAGATGAAGCTGCTTGGTGTTGCAGCTCGCTCGACGTTCTTCAAATGGAAGAAGGACATGGATGGGCATCTCTCTATGGATACTCTGGAGAGAATCTCCTACCTCTTGGGAATCTTTAAATCACTCCATATCTTGTTGCCTGTTGAGGATGCGGCTGACGCCTGGATCAAGAAGACGAATACAGCCACGATCTTCGGCGGCAAGTCGGCGCTTGATCGCATGCTCTCGGGGCACGTGAGCGACCTCTATGTGGTTCGCCAATATCTTGATGCTCAACGTGGCGGGTGGGCATGAACATCGCAGTCAACCGCGTTCAGTGGGAATCGTGCTGGCGCATTATCCCGACCCATTATTCCGAAGAACGTATCCTGGCGAAGGTCGCGGACCTGGACGATGTGGATTTGATCTCTGATCTCGAGCAGATGACGAACGATCGGATAAGGCAAGAGCGCGGAGAAGCCGCTATCGTCGCCCCCGTAGACGTCATTTCCGGGCACGGAAGCGAATACATCATGGCTTCCTTCACCTCACGGAACCCCGAGGCAAGCCGATTCAGTGATGGCCAGTATGGCGTCTATTACACGGCGCGAACCCTCCCGACGGCTATCGAGGAGACCAAGCATCACCGCCAGATATTCATGAGCCACACCAAGGAAAGCCCGATGCGGCTCGAGATGCGAGTTATTACTGCGGATCTCGATGGGAATCTGCATGACATTCGAGGCATGCAGAAGAAGTTGCCTCAGGTCTATAGTCGGACGAGCTACGCTGCTTCCCAAGAGTTCGGTGGTCGACTGGTCAAAGAGCCCTCCTATGGGATCGTCTACGATAGCGTTCGCAACAAGGGCGGCCAATGCGCTGCTATTTTTCGCCCACTCGTGTTGAGCCATTGCCAGCGCGAGCGAAATCTCGTTTTTGAATGGGACGGCAAAAAAATCGGGAAGGTTTATGAACTCCGCGAATTCCCTGAAATTACGGCCCGTAGTTCAGGAGATATAAATGAAGATTGAAACCGTGCCTATCCGGTTAGTTGCCAAAACACGTAGTGATGTGGATTTTGTGGCATAGACCACTTGGGATCTACGACGAGACATGCGTCATGAAGTTGGCGCTATATTTGTCGACTTCAGCCGTTTGGGAATGAACCGGATAGGCGCGATTGAAACCACTGATGCATGGACTGCTCCTTGGACGAAGGCGCTCCCATTTGCCGATGGGAATATTTCGGCATCCTGATCGATGTCATGCCGACGGGACGGCGAAGCTTACTTGTTGTTTTTTGTGACGACCAGCTTGCCTTCCCTTACGTCGCTGATGATCGTGTCGCCGTTGGCGATCAATCCTTTGATCTCCGCCCCTGCCAACTGCGCCTCAAGATGATCCTCTATTGTCTTAACAATTGACCGCGCGCCTTCGATAGTGCGCTCTGCGGTATCGAGAATGAACTGCTGGGCCGCCGGCGTCAGCGTCACGCTCATTTTCTTTTTCCGCAAGCGCAAGTTGAGGTTGCCGATTTCGATCTCGAGGATGGACGTCAGTTCGCCGCGTCCAAGCAGGTTGAAGGAGATGATGTTGCTCACGCCGATCCGCTGGACGAGTTCCTTGCGCGCCCATGCTGTAAATGCGCTCAGGTAGCTTGTCTGTTTTGGCGTCGGATTATTCTCAAGGTGCCGCGCGAAGCCCAGCGGGAGCTTCTGCACTTGAGCGCTGCCGATGTTCGATGTTAAGAAGATCGTCGTGTTGCGGAAATTCACTGCTCGGCCCTGAGAGTCCGTGATGACTCCTTTGTCGAGAATCTGAAGAAGGATGTCCATTATCTCCGGCGCTGCTTTCTCGATCTCATCGAAGAGAACCACCGAATACGGGTTGCGGCGCACCTTCTCGGTCAGTTGCCCCGCGTCGTCGTAGCCGACATAGCCGGGAGGTGCGCCGATCAGCTTGCTGACCGATGCCTTATCCATGTATTCTGACATATCGATGCGGATCTGCTCGGAGTGGGTCAAGTGATCTGCAATGATGTTGGCGAAAAGCGTTTTTCCTACGCTTGAGGGTCCGAGAAATACGAAGGCACCCTGTGGGCGCAGCGGGTCGCCGTAGCCGAGGCGTGCACGCTGGATCGAACTTACCACCGCTTCGATCGCATGGTCCTGGCCTATCAGATGCTTTCTTAGATCCTCGGATAGACTTTGGAGCAGAGCCCGGTCATCAGTTGACACCTGACCCGCCGGGATGCCGGTGATGCGGGTGATCTCAAGGGCGACACGCTCAGGCGTGACTTCGTTGCTCATTTTTTCGCCGCGGCTTTCGGCTTCAGCTAGCTCTAGTTGGAGTGCGCTGGCCGCATCATCGATCAAAGTCAAGGGCGAGTCGGGCAGGTTGCGGTCAGTGATATAACGGGAAGCGAGCTCGACGGCTGCTTCGACAGCATCCTTTCTGATGATGACCCCGTGATGTTTTTCATATTTAGTTTTGACTCCAAGAATGATCTCGACTGCTTCATCCGGCGTCGGCGCTGGGATCCTGATGGCATTGAAGCGGCGCGCCAAGGCCGGATCTTTCTCTATCTTGCGGTACTCATCAAGGGTGGTCGCGCCGATCACGGAGATTTTTCCTTTTGACAGCGCCGTCTTTAGCATGTTAGCGGCATCGTTTGAGTTGTTGCTACCGGCAGCTCCCAAGCCGGGGATACGGTGTATCTCATCGATGAAAATGATCACCTTGCCCTGCGAGGCCTCAATCTCTTCGATGACCATCTTCATTCGCTCTTCAAATTCCCCGCGGTACTTGGTCCCAGCGATAAGACTATCGAGGTTCAACCAGAAAACATTTTTGCCAGCCAAACTCGGGATTTCACCGTTGACGATCATCTGGGCTAAGCCTTCGATTATGGCCGTTTTGCCAACGCCGTTTTCTCCGATTAGAAGCGGATTTTTCTTGTTTACGCGAAGCAGCGTCCTGGTAATCTTACCAATCTCTTCTTTGCGCCCGATCAGCGGGGTGAAATTTCCTTTGAGGGCCTCGGCAGTGAGGTTGACGCCATACTTTGTCAATGCCTTGTAATCGCTTGGGGCGACCAGCGGGAAGCTTTTGACGTGGGCGGAGGCAATGTCGGCC
>CAZGVK010000088.1:0-12154 GCA_964529095.1 uncultured Elusimicrobia bacterium | reverse complement strand
CGCCGGCGCTCGAGGTGCGCCTAGACGGCGACACGGCCTGGCTGACCCAGGACCAGATGGCGGAGCTGTTCGGCAAGGCCAAGTCCACCATCAACGAGCACATCAAGAACATCTTCGAAGAAGGCGAGCTGCTCCCGGAGCGGGCGATGAGAAAATTCGGAAATTCCGAATTTTCTACCAAACCAACCAATTTCTACAACCTGGATGCCGTCCTGGCCGTCGGCTACCGGGTGAAGTCCCCCCAGGGCACGCGGTTTCGCATCTGGGCCACCGAGCGCCTGCGTGAATACCTGGTCAAAGGCTTCACCATGGACGACGCCCGGCTCAAGAAACTGGGCGGCGGCAACTACTGGAAGGAACTCCTTGAGCGCATCCGCGACATCCGCAGCAGCGAAAAGGTCCTCTACCGCCAGGTGCTGGACCTCTACGCCACCAGCGTGGACTACACCCCAAAAAGCGACGCAAGCACCCTATTCTTCAAGACCGTCCAGAACAAGCTCCACTACGCCGCCCACGGCCACACCGCCGCCGAGATCATCGCCGCCCGCGCCGACGCGGGCAAACCCTTCATGGGCCTGCTGTCCTTCTCCGGTGACCGGCCGACCAAGACGGACATCGCCATCGCCAAGAACTACCTGGATGCGGGCGAGCTCAAGCGCCTGAACACCCTCGTCTCAGCCTACTTCGACGCCGCCGAGTTCCGCGCGCAGAATCGCGAGCCCACCCACATGAAGGACTGGCTCGCGCACCTGGACCGGCTGGTCACGGCGCTGGAGGCCAAGACGCTCTCCGGCTCCGGCAAGATCAGCCACGAGGCCGCCATCGCCAAGGCCGAGGCCGAGTATGAGAAATACCGCGCCCAGATCGCCTCAGAGCCCTCCGAAGTGGAGGCGACATACCTGGACACGCTCAAGCGCGCTCAACGCAAGCTGGAAGGCAAAAAGAAGAACTCCCAATGAGCGAACACCCACCCCGCTACGGCCCCATCGCGCTCTCCGATGAGAGCACGGTTGTCGCCGAGTTCATTCCTGAATCCCAAGTCCGCGAGAAAGCCCATCAAAGTGAGGCTGATCTGGAGCAGGACTTCATCGAACGCCTTCAGGCGCAGGGCTATGAATATCTGTCCATCAAGAACGAAGAAGACCTGATCGCCAACCTGCGCATGCAGCTCGAAGCGCTCAACGACATCAAGTTCTCGGACGACGAATGGGCGCGCTTCTTCAAGGAAAAGATCTCCGGGGCCGCCGAAGGCATCGTCGATAAGACCGCGCGCATACAAGAGGATCATGTCCAGATCGTAAAGCGCGACGACGGCAGCATCAAGAATATCTACCTGCTCGACAAAGCACGCATCCACGAAAACCGCCTTCAAGTCATCAACCAGTACGAGGCGAAGGGTGCACGCAAGAACCGCTACGACGCGACTATCCTGGTCAACGGCCTGCCCCTGGTCCATGTGGAACTCAAGCGCCGCGGCGTGGACATCCGCGAGGCCTTCAACCAGATCGACCGCTACCACCGCGACAGCTTCTGGGCCGGCTCGGGGCTTTTCGATTATGTCCAGCTTTTCGTCATCAGCAACGGCACGCTCACCAAGTATTACAGCAACACCGTGCGCGAAGGCCACCTAAAAGAAGCGCGCGGCTCTCGATCGCGCCGAAGGACCTCGAACAGCTTCGCCTTCACCAGTTGGTGGGCCGATGGGCGCAATAAGCATATCGAGGAGCTGCCCCATTTCACCAAGACCTTCTTCGCGAAGCACACGCTCCTGAACATTCTCACCAAGTATTGCGTCTTCGATTCAGAACGAAAGCTTTTGGTCATGCGTCCCTATCAGATCGCCGCCACCGAGCTCATTTTACAGCGCATCGCCACCTCCACCAACCACAAGCAGCTGGGCACAACGGCCGCGGGCGGCTATGTGTGGCACACGACGGGCTCGGGTAAGACCCTGACCAGCTTCAAGACGGCGAGGCTTGCGAGCCGCTTGGAAAATCTCGACAAGGTGCTCTTCGTGGTGGACCGCAAGGACCTGGATTACCAGACCATGAAGGAGTACGACCGCTTTGAGAAGGGCGCGGCCAACGCCAGCAAGTCCACGACCGTCCTTAAGGAGAATCTCGAAGACCCGGGCAAGCGCATCATCGTTACCACCATCCAGAAACTCAGCAAATTCGTCGCCGGCCACAAGCAGCACGCGGTCTACAATAAACACGTCGTCATCATCTTCGACGAGTGCCACCGCAGCCAGTTCGGCGACATGCATGAAGATATCACCAAGTTCTTCAAGCGCTACAACCTTTTCGGCTTCACCGGCACGCCTATCTTCGCGGAGAACGCGCGCTCGGGCGGCAAACAGCACCTGCGCACCACAGAGGAGGCCTTCGGCGACCGCCTGCACACCTACACTATCGTCGACGCCATCAACGACAAGAACGTCCTGCCCTTCCGCATCGATTTCGTCAACACCATCAAGGCCTCCCCCGGCATCAAGGACAAGAAGGTGCCCGCCATCGACACGGAAAAGGCCCTGATCTCTCCCAGGCGCGTGGAGCAGGTCGTAGACTACATCCGCGAGCACTTCGAGCAAAAGACCAAGCGCAACTTCAACTCGCTCTTCGCCACCGCGTCCATCGAGGCCGCCAAGCGCTACTACGCCGAGTTCAAGAAGCAGCAGGAAGAACTCCCGAAGGGGCGCCGGCTCAAGGTCGGCCTCATCTACAGCTTCGCCGCCAACGAGGAGAACCCGGACGGCCTGCTCGGCGAGGAGGAGTTCGAGACGGCCGCGCTGGACAAAAGCTCCCGCGACTTCTTAGATGACGCCATCAAGGATTACAACGCGCATTTCAAATCCAATTTCGACACGGCCGAAAATTTCCAGAACTATTACAAGGACCTCTCCGAAAGGCTCAAGAAGAAGGAGGTGGATATCGTCATCGTGGTCAACATGTTCCTGACCGGCTTTGACGCCACCACGCTCAACACTCTTTGGGTTGACAAGAACCTGCGCGCGCACGGCCTCATCCAAGCCTACTCGCGTACCAACCGAATCTTAAACTCGGTGAAGACCTACGGCAACATCGTCACCTTCCGCGACTTGGACCAGGCGACCAACGAGGCCCTGGCACTGTTCGGCGACAAGGACGCGCAGGGCATCGTCCGGCTCAAGCCCTATGCCGACTATCACGCGGAATATGCGAAGCTCGTCGCCAAGCTGGCCCAGGGGTTCCCCATCGGACAAGAGATCACCGGAGAAACGGCCAAGAAGGAGTTCGTCAGGCTCTTCGGCCCGATTCTGCGCGTGCGCAACATCCTCACGGCCTTCGACGACTTCGCGTGCGACGCTACGCTCTCGGAACGCGACTTGCAGGACTACCAGAGCCGCTACTTAAATATCCACGCGGAACTACGCGGCACCGCCCAGGCCGACAAAGAGCCCATCAACGACGATCTGGTCTTTGAGCTGGAACTCGTCAAGCAGGTCGAAGTCAACGTCGATTACATCCTATTGCTCGTCGAGAAATATCTGAAGGCAAAGGGCGCGGACGCGAAGGCGGAAATCCGAGCCGGCATCGTCCGCTCCGTGGACGCAAGCCCCTCTTTGCGCGATAAGAAGGACCTCATCGAGCAGTTTGTGGATTCCATCTCCACGGCGAAGGCCGTGGACAAGGCCTGGACCACCTTCGTCGCCGCTAAGAAGGCTGAGGAGCTTTCGCGCATAATCGCCGAGGAAGGGTTGGACCCCGAGAAAACAAAATCCTTCATCGAGGACGCTTTCCGCGACGGCGACATCCCGAGGACGGGCGTAGCTATTACAAAAATCCTGCCTCCCGCCTCCCGCTTCTCGCCTGACGATGCCCACGCGACGAAAAAGCGGGCGGTCCTAAGCAAGCTGCTCGCTTTCTTCAGCCGCTACTTCGGCCTCGGCGCTTAAAACCCCTCGATCACGGTGCAGCAGCTTATGACTCGAGAAATTCAATAAAAAAGTATAATTAGACTATGCTTCGAATGACCGGCGCTCCAGAGCGTGCCGGAGCAATACCATGAGAATAACAGCCCCGGAAGAATACGGATTACGCTGCATCCTTCTGCTGACCACTAAAGGCAAGGGTAGGCTCATGACGAGCGGCGAGATCGCCGTGGCGGAGGCCATGTCGGTTCCCTATGTCAACAAGCTTTTGAACATCCTCAAGCACGCGGGGCTGATCGAAACGGTGCGCGGCAACAAGGGCGGGCACCGCCTCAGCCGGAATCCGGCCGAGATCAATGTAGCCGAGGTGCTCAAGGCCCTCGATGGACCCCTTTTTGAACAGGGCTTCTGCGAAAAATTCTCCGGCCTCAATAAGGAGTGTGTTCACGTCCACAAGTCTTGCTCCATCCGGTCCGTGTGGTCCGTGTTGGCCGAGAACGTTGAGGCGCTTCTCAGCCGAACGACTTTGGATGAGCTGGGGCGGCAGAAGGAAGGTGCTATGACAATGCGCCTGCGCGGAAAAGAAAGAGGCTAATTTTTTTTGGACCATAACTAGACTTTTTAGTATAGTTTTACGGAGGGTAACATGACCTATGTGATTCAGGAGTCGTGCCTGGGGGAGACGTATGCCGCGTGCGTGGACGTCTGTCCGGTGGAGTGCATCCACCCGGTACAACATGAGGGTAAGCCCTTCATGATCATCGACCCGGATGTCTGCATCGACTGCGGGGTGTGCCTGCCGGAATGCCCGATCGGCGCCATCGTCGGATCGTCGGAAGAAGATCCGGCCTACGCCATCGTAAACAAGGAGCTGACTCCGGCGGCCATCGAGTACGAGAAGGCCCACGGCAAGATGGCGCCTCGGGCGCCCAACGATCCTCCGCGGCGACCCGAAAACAAGCTGATTAAATAAAGGACAGGAGTTTTATGCCGACAAAAGAGGACGTGCTGAAGGCGCTGTCGACGTGCATCGAGCCGGAGCTTCACAAGGACATCGTGACTTTGGGCATGGTGATAAATCTCGTCGTGGAGAACGGGGCGGTGAGCTTCGATTACGTGCTCACCACCCCTGCCTGTCCTCTAAAAGGAATGATGCAGCTCGAGGCGGAAGAGGCGGTCAAGAAGGTCTCGGGTGTTAAGTCAGTCAAGATCAACATGACCGCGTCCGTGAAGAAGGACGCGCGGCTTGAGAATATCCTGCCGCCCGGCATCAAGAACCTCATTGCGGTCGCCGCCGGCAAGGGCGGCGTGGGCAAGTCCACCGTCGCTTCCAACATCGGGGTTGAGTTGTCTATGGACGGCGCACGGGTTGGCCTCATAGACTCCGATATCTACGGCCCCAACCAGCCGCAGATGATGGGCGTCTGCGGCCACAAGCCGATGGCCGGCGCCGATAACAAGATCGAACCCGCCGAGAACTACGGCGTCAAGGTCATGTCCATGGGCTTCCTGATGGAGCCGGACGCTCCGGTGATCTGGCGCGGCCCGATGCTGCACGGCGCCATCACCCAGTTCCTCAAGGATGTGAAGTGGGGCGAGCTCGACTACCTGATCCTCGATATGCCGCCGGGCACCGGCGATGTCCAGCTCACTTTGTGCCAGACCGTGCCGATCGCGGGCGCGGTGATCGTGACGACGCCGCAGTCGATCGCACTCTCCGACGTGCGCAAGGCCGTCGCGATGTTCAAGAAGCTCAATGTGCCGATCTTGGGCGCCATCGAGAACATGTCCGGCTTCGTCTGCCCGCACTGTTCCAAAGAGAGCAAGATCTTCGCCGAAGGAAGCGCCGCCGCCCTCAAGAAGAACTTCGACATAGACTTGCTTGGCCGGATTCCGCTCGATCCGGCGATCTGTCAGGCCAGCGAAGACGGCAAGCCGATGGTCCTGTCGCACCCGGACTCCATACCCGCCAAGGCCCTGCGCGAAGCCGCCCGCAAAGTCGCCGCCCAGGTCAGCATCCGCAACGCGAACAGCACCCCGCTTGAGATCAAGCTGGTAAAAGCCTAAAAGGAGCATGACCTGCCAATGGAAGTGACCGATCAGAGTTTTGCACACGAAGTGAAGCAGGCGTCAGGTCCCGTATTGGTGGATTTCTGGGCCCCTTGGTGCGGTCCTTGCCGGTCCGTGGCCCCTATTTTGAAGGCGGAGATTGCGGAGATGATTAACAGCGCTATTTAAAATTCTCCCAAGGAAATCAAAGGAGCCGATAATGGACACGCAAATAAAGACAAAGGAAATCACGCCGAAGAACACGATGCAGGAGATCCTGGAAATCTACCCAAGCGCCCAGCGCATCTTATTTACGCGCTATCACATCGGCGGCTGCTCGGATTGCGGCTTCCAACCCACGGATACCCTTGAAGCCGTGCTGACGGCTAAAAATGTCCTGGACTTGGATGAAGCCGTCCGCATCATCAAGGACAGCGCCGAAGCCGAGGCCAAGTTTCAGATATCCCCTTCAGAACTGGCCGGACTGTTGAAGGCGGGCAAGGTGAAGCTCTTGGACATCCGCACTGAGGCGGAGCGCCGGATCGCCAACATCGAAGGCGATCAAGCAGTCTCGCCGGAACTCGTTGCGGAGATTAAGAAATCCTGGCCCAAGGAAACCGCCATGGTTCTTTATTGCCACGACGGCCAGAAAAGCGTGGACGCCGCCGCCTACTTGATCGGCCATGGCCTTGGCAATGTCAAGAGCCTGCGGGGAGGCATCGACGCGTGGTCAAGCGAGATTGACCCACTGCTTCCGCGCTACTGATTCCATTGCGCGGAGCCGACGCGCGAGCAATTCGCACCGATGGCAAAGGAGAACGCTCATGCAATCTGAAATAAAAATTACGGCTCACGCGGATGCTCATAGGCCGGACACCTGCAAGCTCGAAGTCAGCATCCCCCTCTACGCGGACGGTTCCGCATTTTTCGCCGATAAGGAGAAAGCCGGGCATTCGCCGCTTGCAGAAAGGCTCTTCGCCATCAAGAGCGTCGGGGCCGTTAAAATCTCGGGCAGTTCCGTCACGATCACCAAGCAGGGCGACGAAGCTTGGCGGTCCGTGAACGGCAAGGTCGCGGGAGTTATCCTCGAGTTCCTCAAGTCCGGCCAGCCCGCGGTGTCCAAGGACTACGTCTCAAATGAGCTGTCCCCGGATCAACTGCGGGTCAAGGTCCAGGAGATTTTCGATGAGGAGATTAATCCCGCTGTTGCCGATCATGGCGGGGTGGTGACCCTTTTAAACGTCAAAGACAACAATATTTATCTGCGCATGGGCGGAGGCTGCCAGGGCTGCGGCATGGCTGACGTCACTTTGCGTCAGGGCATAGAGACGGCCATCCGCAAGTCCCTTCCCCAGGTGAATCAAATACTGGATGTCACCGATCACGCCTCCGGAGGAAACCCCTATTATGCCCCCTCCAAGAAGTAGCTCCATGGCCCGCATACTCTTGCTCCTTCCCACCAGAACCTACAGAGCCCCCGATCTCATGGAGGCCGCGCATCGGCTCGGAGCGTCAATCACCGTGGCCAGCGAAGAGAGCAATGTTCTTGAGTCCCGCAATCCCTCCGGATACCTCACGCTCGACTTCGATGATCGAGAGGGCGCTTGCCGAAAAGTTTTGGAGTTTTCAAAAAAATATCCTCTTGACGCGGTTCTGGGAGTAGACGACGCGACCGTGGTCGCGGCCGCCGCCATCTCCTCGGCCCTGTCTTTGCCCTCCAACTCCGTCAAGGCGGTCGAAATCTCGCGCGATAAACTGCTGATGCGGGATTGCCTGCGCCGCGCTTGGGTCCCCATTCCGGGGTTCGTGGACTTCTCGCTCCAGGATGATCCTATTGCGGTTTCCGCCAGCATCCGATACCCTTGCGTCCTCAAACCGACGATGCTTTCGGCCAGCCAGGGGGTCATTCGGGCTGATGGGCCTAAAGCTTTTGTCCGCGCCTGGAAGAGGATCTCGGCCATCATCAAGGCGACCCGCAGCGCACCGGTCATCCTGGTGGAAACATTCGTTCCGGGAATGGAGGTCGCCTTGGAGGGATTGCTGGAGAATGGGCGGCTTAAGGTGCTGAGCCTATTTGACAAGCCCGATCCCCTAGATGGCCCCTATTTCGAGGAGACCATTTACCTCCGGCCGTCTCGCCTGCCCAAGAATATCCAAAATGAGATCATCTCCTGCGTCGAGAAGGCCGTCAAGGCCCTCGGTCTTGAGCGAGGGCCGGTGCACGCGGAGGTGCGGGTCAATAAAAATGGGCCTTTCATCATCGAAGTCGCGGCGCGGCCCATCGGCGGGCGCTGCTCGAAGACCCTCCGGTTTGGACTGGGCATCTCCCTGGAAGAGGTGATCCTGCGCCAAGCTCTGGGACAGAAGCTCAATTCCAACTGGATCAAACCCGATCCCTTTCCCTCCGGCGTCATGATGATCCCAACCCCCCGTGCCGGGACGCTGTCCAAGGTCTTGGGACTGGAAAAGGCTCGCGAAGTGGCGGGAATAGTCGCGATCCTCATCACCGCCCATCCCGGACAGAAGCTCATCCCTCTTCCCGAAGGCTCGCGCTACCTCGGGTTCATCTTCGCCCGTGCGCAGACGCCGGCAGGAGTCGAGGCCGCGCTCAGACGCGCGCATCGTTTGCTCAAGATCGAAATCCAGCCGACAGCCGCGAAATCGGAGAGATTGGTCTTAGCCGACTGTAACCAGCAATGAGACATCGAAGCCGCAGAGCCGAGCTGGTCTAGGAGATGGATTCCTGCGACCTTGCCCTCGACTATCACGAGCGCACCAAACACCACTACGACCGCGGCGCCCGAGCCTTGGGGTACATGGATTGGAGCACGCAGCCTAATCCTTTCCGTCGTTACGAGGGCGCTACGCGCATCCCGCTGCCGTTGCCGACCCAGGATATGACCCCGCCGTACGGACATCTGTATCATCGCGACGCCGCAGCGCTGCGGCCGTTTTCCGTAGAGGCGGTGTCCGAGTTTTTCTTCTATTCCATGGCTCTCTCCGCATGGAAAGGCTTCGGAGATACGAAGTGGGCTCTGCGCGTCAATCCTTCAAGCGGCAACCTGCATTCCACCGAGGCCTATCTCCTGCTCCCCGGCCTTGAAGGCCTGCAGTCGCGCCCTGGGGTATACCATTACGCCCCCGAAGATCATGGGCTGGAAAAGCGCACGGACTTCGGCGTCGAGTCGTGGGAGCGGCTTCTGGCCGGATTTCCCGCCGGCTCATTCCTGGTGGGGCTGACCTCCATCCATTGGAGGGAGGCCTGGAAGTATGGCGAGAGGGCCTACCGCTACTGCCAGCATGACGCGGGCCATGCCCTGGCCGCCCTGCGTCTTTCTGCCTCCGCCCTGGGCTGGACGCTGAGCACCCTCTCGCCACCTTCCGATGACGACATGAGCCGGCTTATGGGCTTAGACCGTAGCGAGGAGTTCTCTGCCGGGGAACACGAAACTCCCATCCTTTTGGCCGTGGTCGTGCCGTCGGGACAGGCTGTAAACCAAAAGAACGGACTCGGGTCCCGGGCCGTGGAGGAGATAGCCGCGGGCACCTGGTTTGGAAAGGCCCGCCCGCTGAGTGCTGATCATCACGAATGGGAGATCATTGATCAGGTCTCGCAGGCCTGCAAGAAACCGCGCGTGGAGCATGAGGGCCGGAATACGGCCAAACAAGCGGCAGGCGCCGCTACGATTCAACAAGAGCCGGCGGGCAACTCAAAATCGCTCAGCGCCGGGCGGATCATAAGACAACGACGAAGCTGCCTCGCCTTAGATGGCAAGACCGGCCTATCGCGGGAAAAATTCTACGGCATGCTCAAGCGCGTCGTGCCGAGCCTGACCGCAATCCCATGGGATGCGCTGGACTGGCCCATCTCCATCCATCTGGGGCTGTTTGTACATCAGGTCGAAGGCCTCCCGCCCGGGCTGTATGCGCTGGCCCGCGACACGGAGAAAATCGGCTATCTCAAGTCCTGCATGAACCCCGATTTTCTTTGGCGGACCCCGCCGGGTTGTCCCGAGGGGCTGCCTCTCTTCCTGCTTTTGGAACAGGACGTGCGGTCTCGGGCAACGCAAGTCAGCTGCGGCCAGGATATCGCCGGGGAAGGGGCTTTCAGCCTCGGGATGCTTGCGGAATTTGAGCCGGTCATCCGCAAACAGGGGGCGCACTTTTATCGTCGGTTATTCTGGGAGACGGGCGCCATCGGCCAGGTGCTGTACCTGGAGGCCGAGGCCGCTGGCCTGCGCAGCACCGGCATCGGATGCTTCTTCGATGATCCGGTGCATGAAATCTTTGGAATCCCAAGCACTGATCTGCAAAGCCTGTACCATTTTACCGTGGGAGGACCCGTGGAAGACACGCGGCTGAACACTTTGCCCGCCTATCCGGAATTGGCCTGGAGCCCACGGTGAGCGAAGGCGCGGCAAGTTCGGTTTTCAGGGTTGATCAAAGGAATCTATTATGGGGTTAAAGACCGGAAGACTAAAAATAGCCGGGGATTTCTTAAAGGCTGCTCTCTATCGAGCGCGAGAATCCCTGCATCGCAATGATTTCATCGATAGGAAGAGCGGCTTCTGCGGGCTTGGAGATACCGCGCCCACGCATCAGGAGCTGCCCGAAGAGTATGCCGCCCTTTTAAAAGACTTCTCGAGTGAGCGTCTGACACAGAGACGGGCGCTTATCCCTCCCCTGATTCAAAGTTGGATTTCAGATCTTGACCCGATTGACCGGGCCAATAATCATTTTTTGAAACAGTTCCGACAGAAGCATGGTTTTGATCGGAGACAATATGACGCCAAGACCGAACAGGCCTTTACAGAAGGGCTCAGCAAGATCCACGCCGAGCAAGAGGAAGTCTTAAATCGCCATGCGGCGGAGCTGGTCGCCCTATTAACGGAGTAAGCCCGGCCCATCGCTATGATTTCAAAACCGAAAATTCCATCACTCGATGCCTTGACGTTCGATAATCGGTTCGTGCGCGAGCTGCCCGGCGATCACGAACCCATGAACAGCCGCCGTCAGGTTATCGGCGCCTGTTATTCTCGTGTAGCGCCAACCGAAGTCGCCCGACCGCGGCTGGTCGCTTACTCCAAGGAAGTCGCCGGGCAGCTCGATTTGACCCCGGAAGTGTGTGAATCGGATTCTTTTATCCAGGTCTTTACAGGCAATCGCCTGTCGGCAGGCATGGATTCCTACGCGACCTGTTACGGTGGTCACCAGTTTGGCCATTGGGCAGGACAACTCGGTGATGGTCGCGCTATAAATCTGGGCGAGGTGATCAACCGGCAAGGTGAGCGTTGGGCATTACAGCTTAAAGGCGCGGGTCCCACGCCTTACTCGCGAAGCGGAGACGGCTTGGCGGTGCTGCGCTCCTCGGTGCGCGAGTTCTTGTGCAGCGAAGCCATGCATCACCTGGGCGTGCCCACCACGCGGGCCTTGAGCCTGACGCTGACCGGTGAGCGGGTTATGCGGGATATGTTTTACGATGGCAATCCCAAAGCTGAGCCGGGCGCCGTTGTCTGCCGGGTCGCGCCATCGTTTACGCGCTTTGGCAGCTTTCAGATTTTTGCCGCACGCGGCGATATCGATCTGCTGCGGAAACTGGCGGACTACACTATTCGCACGGACTTCCCACATTTAGGAGAGCCCTCACCGCAGATTTATCTCACTTGGTTTGAAGAGGTCTGCCGCAGAACGGCGGAGATGATCACGCACTGGCAGCGTGTTGGGTTCGTTCATGGCGTAATGAATACGGATAATATGTCGATCCTCGGCCTCACCATCGACTACGGCCCCTACGGCTGGCTGGAAAACTACGATCCCGACTGGACGCCCAATACCACCGATGCCGCCCATCATCGTTACGCTTTTGGCAATCAGCCGGAAATCGCTTTTTGGAACCTCGAGCAGCTGGCCAATGCCCTCTGCCCGCTCATTGGGCAGGCCGAGCCTCTGCAACAGGCGCTGAACGTCTGTATGGATGATTTTGAACGGGGCCGGCAAGACATGCTCTCTGCGAAACTGGGCCTGAACGCCTTTGACCCGGCGACGGATGTTAAGTTGTGCGAGGAATTGTCGCTCGTATTGCAGCTGGTTGAAACTGATATGACCATTTTCTATCGCAAGCTTGCCCGAGTCGACGCAGGTGTCGGGTGCGTCGAGGGTGCCGATGACGAAATACTTATGCGTCCGCTGATGGAT
>CAZGVK010000087.1:0-55985 GCA_964529095.1 uncultured Elusimicrobia bacterium | reverse complement strand
GCCGCTCAAAATACCCGTTAACGATGTTTATGGTTGCGGCGAGATCGTCGGCGGGAGGAGCGACGGCGATCAGGATGACGAGGAAGACTGGGCCCTGGTGCGTCTGGACCGGAAGGTAGAAAATCATGCGCCGTTGGCAATCCGCCGGGAAGGAAATATTGAAACCGGCACCCCGGTGTTTGCCATCGGTCATCCGTCCGGCCTGCCGACCAAGGTCACTCCTTTAGGGAGAGTCCGCGACGCCTCGCCGAAAGGCCACTTCGTCGCCGCGCTCGACACCTATTCAGGAAACTCAGGAAGCCCGGTGTTCAATGCGGACACGGATTTAATCGAAGGGATTCTAGTCGGAGGCGAGGAGGACTTCACGGAAAATGGCGGCTGTTATGTCTCGCGTGTTTGCCGGAAAGGCGAATGCCGTGGGGAGAGGGTGATGGAGGTCTCGGTTCTTGCGTCCTTGATCAATTCAAAATACAACAATCAATCAGGTCTCCTGCGGCAGGTGCCAAGCCTCTCAGAGCTTCACTCTGTCGCTCTGCCCTCGAAGAGCTCCCCTGGCCAACTCTTCGACGGGATAAACCGCTAAGAATTGACGCAATAGCCTATAGCAACGGGAAGGCGCCGCCATCTGCTGAGTGAACGGTTTCAATAAGGCCGTCTGCTCCTGCCTCCACCGAAAGCCAGTGATGCAGGCGTTGTTTGACTGGACCCGGGAAAAGAGGCGAGCCCCCGCCGCCGGTCAGCACATATTTTACGCCCCCGCGCACGAGCGTGCCGAGGCCGTGAATGTGGCCCATATACACACGCGCGACCTTGTTGGCGGACATCAAGCGC
Source organism: uncultured Elusimicrobia bacterium (assembly GCA_964529095.1). Classification (GTDB taxonomy): domain Bacteria; phylum Elusimicrobiota; class Elusimicrobia; order UBA1565; family UBA9628; genus GWA2-66-18. The sequence goes on along the minus strand of CAZGVK010000087.1, from coordinate 55,154 downwards.
ATGAAATCTTCACTGCCTTCCTTAAAGCCGCCCACGCCTTTTAAAATACCCCAATCGGTCCACTCCGAAAGCGGGGCCGGCGGGATGTGCGTAAATACCACGGTGGGCACATTCGGATCAAGCTCGCGGGAAAGCCACTGCAACTGAACGGCGGTCAGTCGCCCTGCGCTTGAATCGACGACGACAAAACGCCAACGACCGCGCGTGAAGGAGTAATCAGGACTGCCGAAGGCCGCGCGATACAGATGGTCGTTAGTGACCCCGTGGGGCCGGTGCCGATCGTGGTTTCCGATCACGGTGAGATACGGCGTGCGCGCGACCACGGCGGATAGACTGCGGAGGAAGGCCTTGAAGTGAGCGGCAGTGCCGCGGCTGACCATGTCGCCAAGCTGGAGGATGAAGTCCGAGCCTGAATGGTCGGCGTGCGCAAGCAGCTTCCAGAATATCCCCGGCTTATTGAATAGCATACGCGAAAACCAGAAACGGCCTGGTTCTGCGTCTCCGATCACCGCGAAACGAAAGCGGTCATCCGGTCCGCGTTCCTTGCCGGCGAGTTTCAAAAGCTGCGTCTTGGTGCGCCATGCTCGAGCCAAAGGTTTGAGTTCCGCGATCGATCTTTCCTGCATCGCCACGGCGGGTAATAGTTCATTCGGTTCCGTCCGCGCCTTGCCGTCCCATCTGTTATCCGCGCTGGGGTTGTGGAGTACAGACAGCACAGAGTCATTGCTCGATACGATTCGGCGGTCGCCACCGCTGAAATTCGCGGCTACATACGGATCGGGAACGCTCCAGACTCGCGTGACTGGCAGCGCCGAGGGCACTGCGAAGGAGAAATGGAAATCTGACGCCAAGAGCGCCGCGGTAGGGGTGACGACAACGTTCATTGCCCTAAAATGAGAAGTCGCGAAAGCGATCTCTGGCAGGCGGCCCACTCCGCCTGCCTTGGTCGGAGAAGCTTGCGCGCCGGCGGCGCCCGCCGCGACGGCAAGCAATGCCGCAAGGACGCGACATCTCATTGATTACGCCCGCTGAGAAAGCTCACGCCAAGATTATGCCAGACTCAGTAGGAGTTTCTTCTGGGTCCAATGGGTAAGAACACGCATGACAAATGGCCTATGGCTATGCAAGCCCCTCACCGCTTCATTCCGATAGAGATATGGGATAAGACGGAGGACATGCGTATCACATGAATGCTGGCATCCGGGTCATTGGCGCGGACAAGTTTTTGACCCCCGTTGGCATGGGGCATTTGCGTCGGTCGTAAAAATAAGGAAAAATGCTGGCGGTCGCAACATAATGCCTCGATAGCTCAATGGATAGAGCTACTCCGTCCTAAGGAGAAGATGGGGGTTCGATTCCCTCTCGGGGCAAACTCTCCATCAAAGGATAACGAATTCATGTCTACCGAAAAACACTGGGCCACCAATCAATTTTCCAAGCAGGACGAAGTCCGAGACTTCATCGCCAAAGGCTTCGATCTGGCGCTAACACGGCGTAAAGAAGTTGGGCTGGCCCTGGGCGCTGCCGCCATTCTCGGGTTACTCATCGTATTTTTCATCTACTCGCGCATCGCCAAAGAAAATAGAGCCTGGGACAATATCTCGTTGGCCGAAGTCTATGCCGGCCAGGGACGCCTTAAGGAAGCTTTCGCAGCGCTCGCCGAAGTCTCCGCTCAAGGTGCTAGTTCTGTCGTCGTCAGCCTTGCCGGTATGATGGAGGGGGAACTCAAGCAGGCACAAGGCGAGCACTCCGCGGCCCTCGCTTCATTTACCCGCGCCGCCGAAGCGGCATCAGAACAGATGAAGCCGTTCGCCCAGGCTTCCAAAATCTCCGCCCTTGAAGCCGCCGGCAAGCCCGCTGATTGCGTCGCCGCCGCTCAATCTTTCCTGGATATCAATGCCGACCATTTCCTCGGCCCGCAGGTTCAGGAAATGATGGCGCGCTGCCAACTGGCGACCGGGCAGGCGGATGCCGCGCGAGCCACATGGCAGAAAATATCTCTCCAATACCGAGACACGCCCTGGGCGGCGCGCGCGAATGCCCAACTCCAAGCGCCTGCTCGATAACACTCAATGGCAAAGCGTGGACCGGCAAGAATATGTCAGCGGCATAAAAATGAGTTGACATGAACAAAAGGCCTTTGCTAGATTCCGTGCGTTGCATTCGTAAGGAGCCGCAAAGAACTGGCGCTCCTGTCGTACGTAGGCCCCCGTCTCAAACGGGGCAAGAAGCAAGTATCCCCGCTGAAACGGGGCTTACGATACCAACAAGAGAGGATAATAGAGCAATGAAAAAGCTCCTGGGAACGACGTTAGCCCTGGCCATGTTCGTACCGGCCGGTGCGAATGCAGAGTTGTTGAAGAACTTCAAGGTGAGCGGTAGCCTGGACATCCAGACGACCTCCGCCCGCAACGTGACGGACTTCGTGACGCGACCCGCCTCTGGCGGCTCGCCTGCGAATAATGACCGCATCGGTCACGCGGCGACCCGCGTGGTCCTTAAGATGGACGCGGACCTGCTCGACGACGTGCACTCGCGCGTGACTTTAGTTAAAGGCGCTGAAGGAGGCGCTGGCTCGGCGCGCGTGTATGGAGCTGGGGCTCAAACCGTCCAAGGCATCCAGGACACGACCGTGGTTCAGGAAGCCAACGTCAAGATCGACAAGCTCATGGGCTTGCTCGATGTGACGGCCGGCCGTCAGTTTTACGGTGAAGAGGGCGACCTCATCATCTACTACGGCCCGCGCGACGCTTACGGCCTGCGCGTGGACGCGCTCGACATCTTCCGGGCGGATTGGAACGGCGAGCACATGTCGGTCACCGGCATCGCCGGCAAGACCTCGGACACGGTCGTCACCGGACTCGGCAACGCGGCGACGGACCTGCGCGGCGTGGTCGCTTGGTGCAAAAATCATGAGATGGTCAAACCCAGCGTCTACATCTACAACCGCGTGACGCACGCGACCGGCGGTCTCGGCAGCAGCACGGGCAAGAACACCAACCTGTGGGTCGCCGGCATCAAGGCGAAGATCGCCACGGGCGGACTGTCATCCAGCGTGGAGCTAGCCAAGAACTTCGGCGAAGACCGCGTGACTTTCGCCGATTCAACGAACTTCAAGGGCTATGCGTTCCAGGCTAAAGCGGCCTACGCGCTCGACGTCAACAACGTCGGCATGGTCAAGCCTTGGGGCGAGTTCGGACTTGGCACCGGTGACAGCAACTTCGCCTTCGCCGGAAACAACACCTTCCAGTCCATCAACACGGACTACCGGCCGGGTGGGATTTATGGTCGCTTCGACAACGGCGCAGCCATTGCCGTTGGATCGGGTGTTACGGGCTTTACGGCGGCATCCAACGGCCTGTCCAACCGCGTCATATGGGGCTTCGGCGTTAAAACAAATCCTGCCGCGGTCAAACAGCTGACTGCGGGTCTGGCCTTCTATCGCTACGCGTATCATCGCGTGGCGCCGAACGCCTTCGGCAACAAAACCTCCCGCAACATTGGATCGGAAATCAATGTGACGGGCGAGTGGAAGCACTCCGAGAACGTGTCCATCGATGTCACGGCCGGAACCTTCCAGCCCGGCGCGCTTATCCGCGATCTCAAGGGCGCCAATGCGGCGGTTAACCCCGCCGTCATGCTCGCAGCAGACGTCAAAATCAAGTTCTAAGGAAATCACTTCCTCGGAACCGTAAAAAAACCTCCGGCCTAAACGGCCGGAGGTTTTTTTTGTGTCTTCATCCAGTTGACAGCTCCGCAGAGTCCCGTTACAATGTCCGTATGAAATGCCGCCCTGAATCGGAGTGAGGACTCCCACGCCCGCGCAGAGTCTTTCCCGTGCCGTAGCCATGACTGCGGACGGGCTCAGACTTCGCGCTGTGGGACTGACGCATCTTGGCGTCGTGCATCACGATCTTCTGTCAAACCACGCAAAAGAATTGATTTGCTAGAATCTCCTTGCATGCCGCGCCGCTCCCTTGCCTTCATCGCTCTGCTCGCCTCAGGCTTGTCCACGGCTCACGCCGCGAGTTTGGATGTGAACGCCTCCTATAAGATGAAGGCGTCAGCGTACTCAAACCTCGGTTATAACACAAACGCAAAGAACTCCCATTCGTTCATCGCAAACGACGCGCGCCTGGCAATCGCGGCGCGAAAAATTCCGCTTGAGTCTCGCGCGGGCGAAGACGTCTCAATGGATCTCGGCATCGTCCTACGCGTAATCGGCGTGTCCGGCTCGACGACCAGCGTCGCGGCACCTTTCGACCGCGTCGCTTCCTACTACCCCAATGCCGACCTGACGCCATTTATTGAGAACGCCTATCTGCGCGTGCATCGACTCTGGGGCTACGCCTGGGAAGCGACCTTCGGTCGCCAGAGCTACCGCCAAGGCGCCGGGCTTCTGCTTGACGACGACGGCGCAGGCCTGACCGGCGTTAGCGCCCGAGGCGAGCTGCCCTGGTGGAACATCAAGGTCGAAGGATTCATCTTCAATGACCGCAACCCGCTGAATTCCGCGCCGAACAGCCTCGACTTGCTGGGCCTATCCGTGGATCTTCCCGGCGAGGGCGTCTGGCAGCTGAACCAGCTGATCGAGCGCGATCGCTCCGAACAGATCGTCTACGGCTGCAACTACGCGGGCAATCCCCAGATCAACGGGTGCCTCGCCTCCAAGGCATGGCGCAGTTTCACGGGCCTTCGCTACCAGATCAACTATGGGCCGATGGTGTTCGACGGCGAGGCCGCAATCGAGAGGGGTCAAGCGACTCCGAGCGGCCTCTCGCCCTCAGGCAATCGCATCATTTACTCCGGCAACGCCCAGGTCGTGCGCATGAAATGGAAGCAGCGGCTGTTTAAAACCGGCGAGGGCATCGCCCGAGCCAGCCTTGCGCGCGGAAGCGGGGACAATCCCGCCACGACAACGATAGACGAGGCGTTCTTTCCAAGCAGAGGCCACCGCCACAACGGCCTCGAGCGCGCGGGCTTCGGCGAGCTTTTCGCTGCGACTGCCTATGACGCGTTTGGGGGGAACTATTCCACAAGCACCAAGAGCGGCCTGCGCAACGGCGCCAGCGGCCTCGTGGTGGTCGGCGTCGGCTACACACCCCCAGCCTACAAGAACCTGACGCTGGATATCGACTTTTTTCTGTACCAGGCCGAACGCATTTCCTCCGGTTCCAAAACCTTGGGCACGGAATGGGACGCGCGCCTGCGCTATCCCATTCGCGATCAGTTGACTTTGGCCGCGTCCATGTCTTATTTCCGCGCGGGCAAGTTTACGGACGCAGGCAGTTCCATCGCTCGAAAATACTCCTTCGAAGTTTCCGGCCGATTCTAGTTTTACAGCCGCGTTTTACGAGGGACTGCTTCGCTATCCCCTGCGAAAAAAATGCGGCGCGGAAATAGCGGATCTTCCCTCAATGGCTCGCGAAACCGCAACGGGTTATCCTCACTCCATCCACAGCCGCATGTCTTTATTTTGTCTTATATGTCTTATAATTATTTTATATGTTAGAATAAATGTCTTATATTGATGATTATAGGTGTTATTAACAGGCTGTCCACAGCATGTTGACATTAAATATAATATACGCAGGGATAAGGACATGAACCAGCACCGCCTCCGTCTTCGGCTGCCAAACGGCGCCGAACTTGAAGCCGAGGGCGACCCTGATTTTTTGCGTCAGGAGCGCGGGGATTTCATGCTGCGCCAGGCGCCGGAGGTCGGCGCCGCTATCGTCGCGAGGGATGAGCCCCGAGGCGAACCGCGGGTCGACTGGAATGCCGTCGTAGAGATCAAGGGCGGGGCAATCACCTTGCGCGGGAAAATATCCTCCGGCGCCAAGGCGGGAAAGGATGCGTGCCTGGTGCTTCTGATGGCCTCAGAAAGGCTTTTCAATGAGCCCAAGCCCACGGCGACCATGGCGGCCAAATGGCTGCGCGCCTCAGGCTATCCGATAGGACGAATGGACCGCACGCTCCAAGATGCGGTCACCCAGGGCGAATTGCTGTCTTCGGGCTCACGCCGATCGCGGCGATACGAACTCACGGCCTCCGGAAAAATAAAGGCCCTCCTGCTGGCTGAGAAATTGACCGCGACCGTGCTGGGCAAAAACCCTTATCCGAGCTGAGGCAGACCTCTGAGCAAACCGCCTGTTTTTCTAAATTTTTTAAAAATATTTTGCAGGTTCAGGCCGCTTCATGGCTATTGGCAGCCGATGCTTGTCCAGGGTGCGAGGCTGCATCGGGTTTAAATAATCCGCCGAGCAGGTGTACACGTGCACACCTGAGGGGGGGTCCTTCCTCCCGAGAGATGGCTGAGAAGGTTGAGCATAGATTGTTATTTTTGTCGTGTCGCGCAGGGTATTGCCGCCGCTGGTGCAGCCGCTGTAGGCTGTGCTGGGTAAAAGTTAGCCCCAAACTCGTCGCGCGAAAGGCATATTCTGTTGACAGACCTCTGGAGGGGGAACCGCTTCTTGCCGTGAAATATCGGCATACAAAAACACATAGCTGTTTTTGCGCCGCCCCCTCTTTTGATTTAATTACTATTGATAATATTTATTATGTTACTTACAGGCATCATTTTTACTTCTGATCGTATTTAATAACTATTGATATATTTTTATAATTTATCTATTTAGAATAGATATATTTTCGTAAAGATGACACTTTTTATTAAATATTCTAAATTAGCAGTCGTTGTCGCCGGAAAACAACTGGGAATTTGAAAATATTCATGAGTTGCGGAGGGCGAGCGATTCCAAAACCGGATTTGGCCGTTGCCTAGTTCAAAACTGCCTGTATTTTACGGCCGCGGGAGGGCCGTTAAAAAGACCATGGAGGGCGCGCTGGGGCGTGAAAAATATCCGCAAAATATCCCAGGAGATTAAACGCGTCAAACTCAAGGAAGAGGAATCAGCCCCCTGCTGTTTTTTCAGGCTGGGGGGGCGGGACGCCAAAAAAGACCGACGGCGATCAAGGAGTAGCCTCCGATCAAAAGAAACGGAGAGACTGAAGCGGGAACGTTGCGGCCCAGCGCATCGGCGAAGGCCAGAAGCGCAAATCCGGCGATCGCAAGCGTTGCCCCCGCCCCGATCATCAGCTTCCCTCCGGGGGAGATGGATTCCGCAAGCAACGGCGGGGCGCAACGATTCTTCGTCGGAGTTTTCGTCTTTTTCACCGCTTTAGAGTTCCCCCCTCGTCAGATCTCTCTGCGTCTCGCGCCGCCTCACCAAGCGCACAATCCTCCCGTCCACCATAACTTCGGCGGCGCGTGGACGCGAATTGTACTGGCTGCTCATGGAAAAACCGTAGGCGCCGGCCTTGAGCACGGCAAGAATATCCCCCCGCTTGAGCGGCGGAAGCGATCTTTGGCGCGCAAGGAAGTCTCCCGACTCGCAGACTGGCCCCACGATATCCGCCAATGTCTTTTTCCCACGCCGAGGCGAGACCACCTTCACGGGGTGCCAGGCATTGTACAACGCGGGCCGCGGAAGGTCCGTCATTGCCGCATCGACGATGATGAACCGGCGCCGTGATGTTTTCTTGCGGTACAGCACGGTCGTGAGCAGCACCCCCGCCTCAGCAACAAGGTAGCGCCCCGGTTCAATGAGGATCTCAAGTTCCGGCTGGCTTGCAAAGGCCGCTTCCACGGTCTTTGCGAGAGCGCGCAGATCAAGAGGAGTCTCGTCCTTATAGGAGATACCCAGACCTCCCCCCATGTCCGCGAAGTCAAGCTTGATTCCTTCGGTTTTGAGACGCTGAACTAAAGCCGCCACCAAGATCGCCGCGCGCCTATAAGGAGCCAATGCGGTGATCTGCGAGCCGATATGGCAATGAACTCCCGTGACACGCAGGCGGCGGTCTCGGGCCGCGCGGCGGTATAGTCTCAAGGCTTCCGTCGTCTCCACGCCGAATTTATTCTCCGCTCGCCCCGTCGTAATATGAGGATGAGTTCGCGCGTTGATGTCGGGGTTCAGGCGTATGGAAATGGGCGCTCTTTTACGAAGACGTCCGGCAATACGCGCGAGCGCCTCCAGCTCTTCCGAAGATTCGACATTGAATGCCTTCACGCCGGCGCGCAGGCCCGCGGCCATCTCATCTCCGGTTTTTCCCACGCCCGAGAACACGATCATCGAAGGCGCAAAGCCCGCCGCGCTTGCGCGCGCCAGCTCTCCTCCAGAAACGATGTCAGCGCCCGCGCCCTCGCGCGCAAGCGCCGTCGCCACGGCTTTGTTTGCGTTGGCCTTCAATGCGTAACAGACAAGAACGGAACGCGTGAAGGCCCTTTTTAGCGTGCGGTAGCGATCGCGCACGACATCCGCGGAGTACACATACAGCGGCGTGCCGAAGCGCCGCGCAAGCGTCGCCAAATCCTTCACTTCTTCTTGGCCGCCGCCCTCAGGGAGGCCTTCCTGGCCTTCTCAGCCGCAGCTTCAAAAGATTTCTTCAGGGCGTTGGCGCGCCGCGTGGATTCTTTTAAGGCCGCCGTCGCCTTCGCATCGCCCGGCATCGCCTTCAAAGCCGTTTCCCAAGACAAGCGCGCCTCTTCCCACTTGCCAAGCTTCTGGGCGGCCATCGCCAGGCCGGTCGGTATCCGTTGCGGCTCAAGGCCCGGCAGCGTATCATGGCCAATGGCGACAAAGTGATCGTAGGCTTCTTGAAACCTTTCTCCTTCAAGCGCCATCTGTCCGAGATAGAACTCGGCGCGACGCGCATAATCACCGCCAACGGTCTTGATCTGGGAAAATGAACCGGCGGCGCGCTCGATGAGTTTCCCGCCCCATAGACTCAACCCCAGGTTCTCTTCGATCAGAGGATCCGCGGGATTGGAGAATTTCAGGCGCTCGTACTCGCCGATCGCCTCGGTGAACAGTCCCATGCGGTAATAGATCTTGGCTGTCAGCATCCGAACTTCCTTATCTTCCGGGTAGTGGCGCAAAAAACGCTTGTACTCGGTCAGGGCAAAATGAAACAGGCCTTCTTCCTGATACATGATCCCGAGGCAGTAAAAAATACGCGGATCGAGCGCACCCAAATCGCGAGCTTCCTCCAAATCTCCGATCGCCTCGATATAGGCGGCGCGACCCTTTTCAAACTTAAGCGTGCCGAGTTCGACAAGCGCTGAGATGTCCTGAGGGTTCACTTTGAGACGCTCTTGCACCGCTGAGATTTGCGCTTCAACCCGTGGCGGCGATGGGAAATTGGAGCGCAAGAGCGGAAGCGGTTTTTCCCGCAACATATACACCAGGGCTACGAACAGCGTGATGATAGCGCCTGCGGCCACGACGGCCACGATCCGGGCGCTGAGCCAGTCGCCCGCCAAGGCCACAGCGCCCCTGACCTGCTTGAGGCGAACTGCATCAACAGCGTGCCCGCTCACCCCTCATCCTCCGAAGACAGTATCTGCCCAAGCGTCAACGGCGGCGAAGCCTTCATGTACTGCGCCACGCGCTTGCGGTCCTTGATTTCGTTGAAGCGCGCCAATGAAACGCATACCTCGAAGGCCTGCGGATCTATTCCTATAACGATGCCGGTGGCCATGTCGCCGAGCTTGTAGATGACATCGGCGTCGCACTCCGACGCAGACGCAAAGGCAAATGTTTTCGCATCGACTGCGAAGCGCACTCCGTGCGCGCCGACTTCGGAAATCTTTCCGGTCACCGTGGACTTCGGCGCAAAGCGCTTGCGCAGTGCGTCCGCGGGGTTGGGCTGGAGTTGCTTGATGCCCAGCAGAACAGGATCGCCCGCCTTCTCGGGCTTGGAGAGAACTTTAACCTTAAGCTTCTGACCGCGTTCAAAAGCGCCCGGCTTGACCGCGCCCCAGGCCATATCGGCAGGACGAACCGTCGCTTCGATACCGCCGATATCGAGCAACAACCCTTCAGCCGACATTCGCACAACACACCCAATGCGTATTTCACCGACACGGAGCGCTTCCAGGATCTTGATCTTGCGCTTAGTCGCCTCATCTTCAAGAACCGCCTTGCGCGAGATTACAAGCTGGCGCTTAGACGCATTGACCTCGATCACGAGGCAACGTACGCCGGTGCCGATCATCTTCTCAGGCTGACGCACGGGGCGCATATCCGCCAGCGACGCCGGCAGGAATGCCGACACGCCCTGCACGTCAACGATGAAGCCTCCTCTGACGGAGGATTTGACGATACCTCGCACGCGCTGCTTTTCCATGTGCGCCTTGGTCGCCATCTCCCAGCCGAGTTCCATCTTCGCCTTCGTATGGGACAAGACGACGTGCCCGGCCTTATTGCGGCCGCCGACCTTGATGACGGCCACGCGTTGACCGACAATTGGAGCGGGGGTCTTCGGCGTGACCAGGTCCCCAGTAAATTCGATCAGAGGCACGGCGCCCTCGTTCTTCTCTCCCACGTCGACGAGCACCGAGTCACGGGTCACGGCGATGACCTTGACCCAAGCGACCTTGCAGTCGGCGAGTTTGTCCACCGTCGCCGACTGCAGGGCAAGAAGGGATTCCATCGTCTCGCCGTCCAAGGCGTCGGCATCCTCCACGAACTCTTCATCTTCCTTCTGGTTTAATTTTGTGTTTTGATTCATAATCAGCACGCCTCCTGGTTTCTTGCGTTTTTGCGGATAAGGGTTGACGCAATAATAACTTTGTGAATTTTGGGTGTCGAGGCGATACTCTAACAAGGCGCGAGAAGGGAGCATACCGATAGGTATGTGACCGACGAGCAACGCAGTTAGAGTGAAGCATCGGCATCCAAAAACACATAGTTATTATTGCGCCAACCCTAAGGAACCTCTGTCGAATATGGCGTCGAATCTTGTCGGCAACCTGGCGCAACGTCAGATGCGTCGAATCGATGACCAACGCTCCGGGCGCCTGCTTGAGGGGATTGATCTCGCGCTTGAGATCATTGAGGTCGCGCTTGAGGATCGCAGCAAGAATCTTGTCGCGATCCGCCTCCTGGCCTGCGGCCTTTAACTGGCGATAACGGCGGCCGGCGCGCTCCTCAGGGCTGGCGTCCAGGTATATCTTGACGTCGGCGTCGGGAAACACATTCGTCGTGATGTCCCGGCCTTCCATCACGATGCTTCCCCCCTCCCCTAATTCGCGTTGAAGCCTCGCGAGAAACTTCCGCACGCCGGGATTGCCGGCGACAAGCGAGGAGTTTGCGCTCACGCGCTCTTCGCGAATTTGCTGCGTGAGGCAGCCGCCGTCAATAAAGGTCTTTAGCGTCGCGCCGCCCTTCCCGATAGATCTGAATTGCCAATCCAAGGCTTTGGCCAAGGCAAGAACGCCTTTCTGATCGTTGAGATCGAGACCGTGTTCGAGGGCTTTCCAGGTAAGCGCTCGATACATTTCTCCCGTGTTGATGAACTTGTAGCCGAGCGACTTTGCGACAAGGCCTCCGACCGTGGACTTGCCCACTCCGGCCGGACCGTCCATCGCGATGACCAGGCCTTTCTTCATCACGCGGGAACCTGCGAGAGAACCTGCCTCAGCGCCGCGAACAGCGTTTTGTTTTGAGCCGCCGTCCCGATCGAGACGCGCACATGGTTTGGAAGGCCGTACTCATCCAGCGAGCGGATGATGACGCCTTGACGCAAAAGCGCCTTAAATAGATCACGGCCCGGCAAAGGACTACGCGCGAAGATGAAATTGGTGGCCGAGTCGCCGACGCCGAAGCCCATCTCCCCGAGCAGGCGCGCCACGATCACGCGCTGGGAGTCGTTGACGGCCACCGTGCGCTTGAGAAAAGCTGAGTCCTTGAGCGCTTCAAGGCAGGCACACTGGGCCGGAAGGTTCACGTTGAAGGGCATCCGAATACGGTCCAGCCAACTGACGACTTCGGGATCAGCGACGCCGTAGCCGACGCGCAAGCCGGCAAGTCCATAAGCCTTTGAGAAAGTTCGGATCAAGACAAGGTTTGGATGCGCGCGCACAAGGCCGGGCAGGCTCTTCGGGTAGTCAGAGAGCGACTCGGCGTAATGGACATACGCCTCATCGAGTATCACGAGCGCTGTCTTTGGCACGGCGGCAAGCAGCGCTGTTATTTCCTCCTGCGTGTTGTAGGTGCCTGTCGGATTGTTCGGGTTGGCGACAAAAATAAATTTTGTGCGCAGGCTCGCGGCCTTGGCCATCAGCTCCAAATCGTGGGTCCAGTCCGTCATCGGCGTCTCGATGACACGCGCACCCATCATCGCGGCCTGCTGTTTGAAGCGGATGAAGCCGTGATTCGAGACCACCACCTCATCCTCAGGATCGAGGAAAGCCTCGCACAAGAGCCGGATGATTTCATCTGAACCGTTGCCCACGATGATCGACTCAGGCTCAACATGATGGAAGCGGGCCAGTCCCACGCGCAGATCCGAACTCATCGCTTCCGGATAGAGCCCGCACGACTTCTCAGCCTTGCGATAGGCCGCCATCGCGCGCGGCGAGGGACCGAAGGGATTTTCATTCGACGCCAGCTTGACCACGGATTTAAGTCCCAGCTCGCGTTGAACCGAGGCGATGGACTTGCCGGGCTGGTACGCAAATACCGTACACAAAGCGCGGCGCGGCGCGATCATGGTCTCCTCGGGTCAAGCGCTTCAGCGCCTGCTGTCGTCATCAAAACTGCGGCAGGGTCCGGGGCGATCATTTTTGGCTTCAGCGTGGGCGTGCGGCGCAACGGGCGCACCCATTTCGTGAAGCTCGATGGTTTCAGCGAGTACTCGTGAACCAGGCGCACGACCGTGCTCACGGGCTCAAACGTCTCCCACTTGATGCGCAGAATACGCACGCCCGCGGACTCCATCTCGCCGATGAACTGGTCATAGTTGTTCTTAAGCATGCGTAAATAGTCGAGGCTGATCGCAGACTCCATCATGCGTCCGCGCGAGTTGATGCGCGCTATGGCGGTCTCGGGGCTGCAATCCAGGTAAATCATGATCTGGGGGAAGACCAACTCGCGCAGGACCATATTGTCGAAAAGGTCCAGATAGGTGTTGTAGTCCATGTCCGTGATGATTTTGTCGGGGTGCATGTTGAGCATGCGCGCAAAAATCGTGTCCTCCCATATCGTGCGGTCCTGAACGACGCCGCGGATTTTCCCAAGACTGATGCGAGTGACGAACTCCCGGTGCTGACGGAAGCGGTGGTTGAGCAACCACACCTGCATCATGGTGCCGTATTGCTTCATGTCCGCATAAAACGGCTCAAGATACGGGTTGCCATCGACTTCCTCAAGAATCGCCTCAAAGTTCAAGGCCCGGGCAAGGTCCTGGGTTAATGTGGACTTGCCGACTCCGATGGTTCCCGCAATTCCAATGTAGCCTTCAGCGAACATAGCGCACAACCTCCAAATCTAGGACTTGCTTTCCTGCTCGATGCCCCGAAGCGCCAGCTGCAGGTCATCAGGGCTCGACGCGGCCGCCAAAACGTCGGCCTCGCTGGCAAGGCCGTCCTTAAATAATCTCGCCAAAGACTGGTTGAACGTGAGCATCCCATAGAACTGTCCCTTCTGCAAGGCCGCGATGATCTCAATGGATCTGTTCTCCTCAATGAGCTTGCGGACGTGCGGAGTGTTGATGAGGATTTCAACCGACGGCACTCGACCGCCCTTCGTTGCCGGCAATAGGCGCTGGCTGACAATCGCGCGCAAGCTTTCGGCCAGCTGAATCCGAATCAGCGCCTGTTGGTACGGCGGGAACAGGTCAATGATGCGGCCCAGGGTTTGAACTGCGTCCATCGTGTGCAAAGTGCCGAACACGAGATGCCCCGTGAGAGCGGCAGTGAGTGCTGCCTGCGTTGTCTCCAGGTCCCGCATCTCGCCGATCATGATGACATCAGGATCCTGGCGCATCGCCATCTTAAGACCCGAAGCGTAGTTTCGCGTATCCTCGCCGATCTCACGCTGGCTGATAAGCGCCTTCTTATCCTTGTGCACGAACTCGATCGGATCCTCGATCGTGATGATGTGCTCCGCGCGGCTCTCGTTGATGTAGTCGATCATCGCGGCCAAAGTCGAGGACTTGCCAGCGCCCGTAACCCCGGTGACGAGAACCAAGCCGCGAAGATTGTCGGCTATCTTCTTCAATGTTGCGGCCGGCAGACGCAGGTCCAGCAAAGTCGGGATCTCCGTTGTGATGAAGCGCACCGCAAGACAGAGGCGCTGACGCTGCCTGTAGGCATTCACGCGGAAGCGCGCGACCACTCCGGCCTGGAACGAGAAGTCGCATTCGCCCCGCTGCTCGAAAATCTTCTGCGCACGCGGGGGCGCGACCTGTTTGAGCATCGCCTCAACCTCCTCGGTCAAGACCGGCTCGGGCGCGGCCACAACGAGTACGCCGTCAATGCGCAAATAAGCGGGGCCACCGGCACGGACATGAAGGTCGGAACCGTGCTTGTTGACCAGGACTTGAAGCAATTCTTGAAGGGTCATCAGCGGAGTTTCCTCACTTTAAAACGCAGATAGGCGGGCTTGGTCCAACGGTCGGTATCATTGATATTTTTGAGCAGCTGGGCGTCGGAGGGTTCCACGGACTGCGGCGCGGAACGCAAGCCGGGCGCCAGGCGCCCAGCAGGACGGAACGTCCCGCGCGCCCGCCGCGCCGGGAAACCCGTCGCGATCACGGTCACGCGGATGGAGTCACCCAGAGATTCATTGTAAACATTGCCCATCTTAAAGTTGACCTCGGGACTCGCCGTGCCTTGGATTGTAGCGACGATCTCCTCAATCTCCGAGGTCTTGAGCGTCGCTTGGCGACCGGCGATGTTGACGATCAGGCCTCGGGCGCCGTCGATGACGACATTTTCCAGCAACGGCGAGCACGTCGCCTCGCGCGCGGCTCTCAGAGCGCGGCCGGCCCCCGAAGCCTCGCCGATACCGATGAGCGCCTCGCCCGCATCCTTCATGACGGCGCGCAGATCGTTCATGTCGAGATTGATCAGTCCGGGAACTGTGATGAGGTCCGAGATGGACTGAACCGACTTGCGCAGAACGTCGTCGGCGACGCGAAAAGCCTGATCGTGGTTGGTCTCCGGATTAATGACATCAAAGAGACGTTGATTCGGTATCACCAGCAAGGTATCCACAGATTGGCGCATCTCTTGAATGCCCTGCTCGGCAACCTCCGCGCGGCGTTGACCCTCGAATTCAAAGGGACGCGTGACGATGCCCACGGTCAGCGCACCGAGCTCTTTGGCCAGACGCGCGACGACGGGCCCTCCGCCGGTGCCGGTGCCGCCGCCCATACCCGTGGTGACAAAAACCATGTCGGCGCCTTGAAGAATCTCGCGCAATTGACCCTCGCTCTCCAAAGCAGCCGCGCGGCCTTTCGCCGCATCGCCGCCGACACCGAGCCCGCGAGATGACTGCTCGCCGAGTTGAATGCAGATGTGCGCCTGGCATTTGCGCAAAACCTGCGCATCGGAGTTTGCCGCCACGAGATCCACGCCCGCAAGGCTCGACTCGACCATGCGGCTGATCGCGTTGCAGCCCGCGCCGCCGACGCCGATGACCTTGATGACCGTGCGATTCTCGGCATGGTCTTCCGCGAGCTGGATTCTCAGAAAAGTTCCTGTAGTACGGCGGAAATTTTTCGCATCCACAGCGGCTTCTTTCGTTGAACCGCGCGGCCGTCGCTGTGGCCCCAGCGCGGCGTCGAAGCATACAGAAGAAGACCGAGGGCGGTCGAGTACACAGGCGATAGCCAAAGATCTTCCTTCGTATGCACCAAATCCGGATGGGGCACTCCCGGGCGCACGGACAGGCCTAGAATCTGCTGCGCGGCCATGGTCGTGCCGCGCAGGAGCGAACCGCCGCCGGTGAGGATGGCTCCGCCGGGTGCGACGACATCGGCGTAGGATGAATTCTGCAGGTCTTCGGCAACGATCGTGAATATTTCCTCGACCCGCGGTAAAATAATCCCCATCATCGCGCTCGTCTTGATGCGTAACGGCGTGCGCCCGTCGATGCCATGGCAATCCACATCAGCGTCGCCGTTCAAAAGCGAAGGGTGCGCGATGCCGTGCGCGATTTTAATTCGCTCTGCGGTCGCAATGGAGGTCTTGAGCCCCACCGCGAGGTCGCGCGTGATGAAGTCAGAGCCGATCGGAATTTCTTTCGAATACTTGATGGCGCCCTCGCAGTACACCCCGATCGAAATGGACTGCCCGCCGAGGTCGATGAGGACCGAGCCCAGTTCCTTCTCTTCTGGGGTCACAAGCAATTCTCCCGCCGCCAAGAGCCCGTAGACGGGCTCGACGACCGAGAATCCCGCCTGGCCGACCGTCTTCATGATGTTGTTGAGGTGAGCGCTCGAAGCGGTGACGATATGCACGTCCACCTCTAAAAGCGACGCCTCCATGCCGACCGGGTGAGGCACGCCGCGCTGTCGGTCGAGGGAAAAACCTTGAGGCACGACGTGTAGAATTTCGCGGTCGGAGGAAAGAGGAACGGCCCGGGCGCTGCCGACGACGGAGTCGACATCTGTCGCCGTGATCTCACGGTCGGTACGCGCAATATTAAACGCGCCGCGGTTATTGAATGACTGAAGGTGACTGCCGCGCACGCCAAGCCAGACCGAAGAAACGGTGGCGCCGACGGCCGCTTCCGCTTCCTCCACAGCGCGCGTTGCCGCCGATGCCGCCTCAAGAATATTGATGACAACCCCGCCTTTCACTCCCCGGCACGCGATGTTAGAGCCTCCAAGAACCTGCACAGCGCCCGTGGTCGCGTCGGGCGCTCCGATCAGACAGGTGACGCGACCGCTGCCGACGTCGAGGCCGGCCACTAATTCCAGCTTCGTCTTGCTCTTA
Source organism: uncultured Elusimicrobia bacterium (assembly GCA_964529095.1). Taxonomy (GTDB): domain Bacteria; phylum Elusimicrobiota; class Elusimicrobia; order UBA1565; family UBA9628; genus GWA2-66-18. The sequence goes on along the minus strand of CAZGVK010000087.1, from coordinate 38,368 downwards.
ATCATCTCGAATTTGCCGCTTGTTCCAGAGCCGGTTTAAGCAAAACTTTCCCGTCCTCGAACCACCGCAGGTCCGCGGAAAAGACGCCCGGCTCTTTCAAGCGGGCGTCGGCCACCGCTTCCGACAGGCGCGAGAGCTTCTCCCTCGTCCACTCAAGTCGGCCCCAACGAACGATCGCGCCATCGGCAAGACTCGCTTCCCAGCCGTTCTCCCGTGAGCCGTAAGAGATAGCCTTCAATACCGCCGGGAAAGCGCCCGCCGCCGAAAGAACCGGCCATTCATGCGCGAGCACGAACAACTCTCCGGCGGAAGCGCCCGCCACCTCGACCGTCGGCCCCGTCATAATGGCAGCACCCGCAGGCGCCTCAAACACGGTCCCGTCATCGCCGAGAAGGCCCGCAGGCTTTCCTCGGCGTGTCGCGACTGCAACCGCGCGGCGAACGACAAGAGTCAAGGTCGCGGTTTTCTGCGTCCAGTCACAACTTACCCTGACATCGGCAAGCGCTGGATATTTCGCCTTGAGCGCTGAAGCCTTGTCGCCGGCGGTGCCTGAAATCGAGTCAACCGTCGCCTGCGCCAGCGAACGCAAGGGTTCGGGGCCGACGACAGTTGCAACCGCATCGACGCGACCGGCGAACGCAGGCGCGTGAAATTCGAGCGCCGATTTTCGGACGGTGACCACGGCAACGACGCCAAGGACGAACACCACGACGCAGGCCGCGCTGAGGCGCACACGACGGCCCCGGATCTGAGACCGGGCGACGATACGAAAGCGACGACGGTGCCGAGCGGTAAATTTATTCACCGACGACCCTCATCTCAAGATCCAACTTCACGCCCCTGGCCACGCGGATCCGCTCCGAGATGAGGTCGACGAGAGCGAGGACATCGGAGGCCTTGGCCCCGGCGAAGTTCTCGATAAAATTAGCGTGCATGGGGGAAACGCGGGCGCCGCCGACAGCATGGCCCTTCAATCCCAATTCCTCGATCATCCGCGCGGCGAAATCACCGGAAGGATTCTTAAAAATGGATCCCACGTTAAATGTATGGATGGGCTGGGTCTGAAGGCGCTTCTGCTGCTGACGAGCAATGGCGGTCATTATATCAGCTTTGACGCCGCGCTTCAACCGGAGCAACGCCGAAACGACAAGGGCTCCGCCGAGATTGCTCGAACGATAGCCGAAGCAAAGACTTGAGCGCGCGCGGACAATCAGGCTGCCTCCGGAGTCAATCGTGGAAACTTCTTCCACGAACGATCCGATTTCCCCCTCGCGCGTGCCCGCGTTCATCACGAGAGCACCACCGACAGCGCCCGGCACCCCGACGATCGGCTCAAGGCCGGAGAGTCCTTTCCCCGCGCAGCTCACGACCAATTGCGGCACACGCACCGCCGCCCCGGCGCGGACGCAGTCTCGACCCAAAAATTCAATCTTCTCAAACTCACCGCCGAGGGTGAGGGTGAGGCCGCGCACGCCCCGGTCGCAGATGAGCACGTTCGATCCCCAGCCAAGAAAAAAAACCGGCGCACCCGCCGCGCGCGCGATCTTGAGAGCCGCTATCGCCTGCGCGCGCGTTCGCGCGATCACGAAGGCATCCGCCGGCCCGCCGATCTTAAAGCTCGTGTGGCGCGCAAGCGGCTCATGGCGCAAAGGCGCTAAGTCCGCTTGTTCCAACTCGCCGATCCAGTCCATTTTATTTTTGGGAAAAAGAGCGCCTTTGGAAGCAGGTCCAAAGACTACAAATTATTGCCCTTGGCGACGAACGCTGCGCCCGATTTTCATGCGCCCGCCCGGAAACACCCTCCCGTTCTTCTATGGTCTCTTCCATTTAATGCTATTGTCCGAGAATGGACGGAGCGTGGGTCGACCGCCTGGAACGCCGATTCGGCGTATTGGCCGTGCCCGAGTTGCCGAGCCTGCTGACTGCGATGACCGCAGTAGCGGCGATCTTGTGCGCCTTGAAGCCGGAATTCATGGAGACGCTCACCCTTGATCCGGAAGCGCTTCTCCGCGGCCAGGTTTGGCGCGTTGTCACATTTCTCCTCGTCTCCCCCCAGTCGAGCCTTCTCTGGATGTTGCTATGGCTGGCCATGATCTTCGCGGTTTTAAGCGCGCTCGGAGCTGCCTGGGGCGAGTTCAAGCTGACAGTCTTTATCGCAATCGCCTCGTTGCTGTCGACGGCTGCGGCGCTATGGACCGGCGCCTCCGGAGACAACAGCCCCATCCATCTGGCGAACTTTCTCGCGTTCGCGCGCCTAGCGCCCGAGCGCGAGGTGCTCGTGCTGTTTATCCTGCCTATTAAGCTCCGCTGGCTCGCCGTAGTAGCCGTAACGCTCACCGCGATACAGATTCTGGGCGGCGACTATGCCTTGCGCATACGCCTGCTCGCGGGGATCTCCACCTATCTGCTCTATTTCGGTCCGAACCATTGGGCGGATATTGTATTCGCCTGGCGCCGTCGAGGGCTGTGAAAAAAGTTTTTTTTCTGTCGCTTCTGCTCGCCGCACCCGCGCACGCCGCGTCGGTCAAGCTCTTTGCATTCGACGCCAAAGGCGGAGCGCTCGATGCGGAGAGCTTGGCCAGGCGCCTGGCGCGCGCCGATGCGAAGACTCTCGAACTCGACAAGCTCCCTCTCTGGGCCATTGCGATGGATGGGAAAACAGCGCCTCAACGCCTGAAACTCGCGCAGCAAAACAAACTTGTGCTCGGAAGCTGGGAAAAGGCCGAGCGCGTCCGCCTCGAGCTGATCTGGCCGGTCGCAGAGGACGGCTATAATGCGGTCGGCGCGGATAAGGGCGGCATGGGCTTCGGCGACGGCGAACTCGTGTTCCTCGATGAGGAAATAGCCCTCACTCAGTACGCGCGCTTCAAGGAGTCGCTCAAGTGCCGCTTAAACGACTGGCAGCCTGTGTATAAACCCGGCACGAAGTCGACTCAATTAGCCGCGGCCGCCACAAGCGCCATGTCCTCAGCCGCGGGCCGCAAGGAAACACCCGCGCGCGTTCAAGCCTATCAGGAAGCCCTCAAGAAAATCGCGCTCGCGTGGGAGAAAGTCTTGTTCGAACACGGGCTTCAGCGCGCGCAAAATCAGCGCCTCTCTCTTGACCTGCGCTTTGGCTTAACCCTCGATGAAAGTCTGCTCAAGCGCCTCGACGATCTCGATTGGATAGTCGAGGCCGTGCGCCGCTCGGGCGCCAACTGGGTGCGCCTGGTATTTCGCGCGAATGCCTCCGACTTCCTTTATAGTTTGCGACGCTCGTTCAACGAATACGATGGCATCGTGGCGGAACTCACGCGCAATAAAATAAAAGTCATGGGTTGCGTCCTCGACACGACGCAGTGGCCCGCAACGCTGACGCCGACGCTATACGCCGAGCGCACCGGCAACATGGTGCTCCACTACCGCGGCAAGATCTCAAGCTGGGAGGTCGGCACCGAGCTCAACGGCGACTGGATCGGCGGCGCCCGCGCGCCGCTGACTCCCGAACAGGTTTACCTCGTCTACTCCGCGGGCGTCAATAAGGTCAAGGAGATCGACCCCTCACTTGAAACTGTCGCCACACTCTACGCCTGGGATGAGACAGCGCCCGACCGCGAGCACGCGTTGCCCGACTGGCTTGCGCTGCAGGTCAAGCGCGGCTTCGGCCTCAATCTCGATGTCGTGGGACTCAGCGTTCAGCCCGAAGACAACCCGATGGGCATGGGCCTGGAACGCGCCTTCGATCTTCTCAGCGGAATGTTGCCCACACAGAAGCTCATGCTCTCAAGCCTTGGTTTTGTTGAGAAGGAAGAACTCAAGGGCTACTGGTGGCTAGCACCCGATGACGTGCCCGGTGCGCGCGATGATATCTCTACCCTTTATACAACAGCCTCGTGCGCGATGAGAAACTCGCTGTGCGGCGGCTTCTGGTGGCAAACGCTCGATCAGATCCTTCCCCCCGGACGCCGAAAGGCCACCGGCCTCTACAAAGCATGGAAACGCGGGCTCGACCAAATGGGACGACGCGAAAAGTGAAGAACTAATGGGTCTAATGGCCCATGCGCTTTCTCGATGCCGCCAGCATAATACCAAGATGAAAACATGCTCGGCTTTCCTTATCCTGTTGACCGCCACAGCGTGGTCATCTGAAGCGTCTCAGGATTCCCATGGGGCGGCGTTCTTCGACCAGTCCCAGCTGCCTGAAACGGCGCCTCCGGTGGCATCGCAGGGCGCGCCGATAGAAATCGCTCCTCCTGAGGCATCCGCTAAAAAGTCTCCGCCTGCCAATGTGCATGCCAACCCCTCCATCGAGGATACGAATGCCGGCGCGCGAGCCCTATCCCTCGGGAACATTGAATCCATTAAGCAAGCTGCGGAAGAATCTCGACCCGAGATCGAGCAAATCATCAAGGAAATACAGGAGCGCAACGCGAGCAACGGAAATACTGCTCGCGGCTTTCATAACATGAGCATCATTGCCGGCCAGGCGGTATTTCAACCGACGGAAATAAGCGCGGCCCTGAAGGCTCTGCTTGCCGACGGCGTCTTTGCCGCCGAACGCTCAGGGGAATTCCGCTTCAGCAACGGCCGCTCGGAGGGCGACAATCCGACCGACCAGCGCAAGCCCGATGTTCGCGGCGTTGCCTTTTTTTTCGGTGGCCAAGGCTTGACTCTCACCAATCAGCAGACTCAAATTCTTCCCACCGGGGTCGATTTCCTGCGCTTCTTCAATGAACTCGGCAAGACAAAGGGATTTGCAGACGCTCTGACGTTGTTGCCCCGATGGGTGCAAACGCTCGGCGCTGGAAAACTTTGGCACGCGCTTCTCAAACTCATAGTCGGCGCTCAACCAATCACCGACCTGATGCGCACGCAGTATTGGGGCTCGGCGATCGTTGTCGGCAGCGCGCCGAACGGCGATGTCTACATTGCGCGGCCAACTTTAATTCCGAATCTCGGCCGTAGCGCAACGAATTCGTTCGGACGACTGCTGGAAGGTCGCCGCAACTCGTGGCCTTTCCGCAGCCCCGACTATCTCCGCAAGAGCGCTATCGATCAGCTCAGTGTCGAGGACGTGACCTTTACATTAGCCCTCCAGTTCTATCAAGATGAGGAACTCACCCCTCTGCACGCTGATGGCGACAAACCCTGGAACACGCCGGTCATTGAGATCGGAGAGATCGTCTTTCCCCGGCAAACGATCGAATCCGCGCTTGAACGCAAAATTGAAGAGTGCGGATCCTTCGGCCCGCAAGTCGTCGACGAAAGGGTTGCAACGCCGGCCATTGGAGTCGGCCAGTTCCAAGAACAGCGCGATATCGCCTACAAAGCCAGCGCCGACCGCCGCGCTTCAACCTCGGCAACGCCATGCAATCCGAATCATTAGGCACCTCCACTCCGGCAAGGCTCGAAGAGCGAGCACGCCGATGGATATGTGAGCGCTGAGCAACGCAGTCAGGCGGGATGCATCGGCGTCATTAATCGCTCAATTATTTCGTTGCACTTCCTAAGGAACGGGAACGGCTGCGGGCTGAGGCTTGCGGCGTCGAGCGTGCGCAAATTCAATTCGCGGCATGTTTTTGACGCCCCGCTCGGCGCGTCCAGGCCAAGATGTTTCGGGCGGCGGCGGTCTCCGAAGCACCGGCACCTGTAGTTGTAGAACCGCCGCCGCAGGCGCCGGCGCGCTCCAGCGGCGCCACAATTCTCGGGCAATGAACGCCGCTAACAGCAATGCTGTCGCGAAGACGGCGGACTCGATGGCAGGATGGCGGCGGCTCATGCTAGTCGAGGTAGTCGCGCAGACCCTTGCTCCGCGACGGGTGGCGCAACTTGCGGACAGCTTTAGCCTCGATCTGACGAACTCGCTCGCGCGTGACGCGGAAAAGGCGTCCGACCTCCTCCAGAGTGCGCGGATAGCCGGAATCGATGCCGAAGCGGAGTTTAATGATCTTCGCTTCACGGTCCGTCAAAGATGACAACACCTTCTCGATTTCAGTCTTGCGCAGGAAGCTCGACGCGGTGTTGGAAGGCGCTACCATCGTCTTGTCCTCAATAAAATCCTCCAGGTAGCTGTCCTCGTCCTCACCTATGGGCGTGGAAAGGGAAACCGGCTCCTGCATGATCTTGAGAACATTTTTTACCTTGTCCATGCTGATGTGCAAGGATCTGGTGTACTCCTCGAGGGACGGCTCGCGGCCGCACTCCTGCCGGTAGCGCCGCGTCACCTTGGTGAGCTTGGAGATGAGCTCCTTCATATGGACGGGGATGCGGATCGTGCGCGCCTGGTCGGCGATGGCGCGGTTGATCGACTGTCGAATCCACCACGTCGCGTAGGTTGAGAACTTGAAGCCGCGTTTATACTCGAACTTCTCCACCGCTTTCATGAGGCCCAAACCGCCTTCCTGGATGAGGTCAGACAGCTCAAGATTCGAGTTGACATGCTTCTTGGCGATGGAAACGACAAGACGCAGGTTCGCCTTGATCAGCTTGAGCTTGTCCTCGAGAATCGTATCCTCCAGGCGGATGATCTTGTCATTAAGCTCCAAGAAATTGGCGATTGGAATTGCCAGCGTATTCTGGATGCGCTCGAGGCGGTCAACAACCACCGCCATATTCCCCATCGCAGCCTCCACCGCCGTGGGGGCATAGCCGGTCTTCGCGTGAAAGGCCTCGGGCCGCATCTTCCCTTTCTTGATCTGGATAAAGTAGGTCTTGAGTTCATCGTAGGAGCAGCCGTAACGCCTCTGGTAGCGCTCCATCTCATCCTGACACTCCTCGATCTTTCCCGCGATGTTTTTGATCTTATTGGTCAGACGCTTGATCTTTTCCTGATTTAAGTTCAGGCTCAGGATGCGCGCTATCACGAGCTTATTGATCTGCTCGATCTTCTTTTGAAGCTTGATCCGGTGCTGAGGCTTCAATTTTTGCGGAAGAAGTTTAGCGCGCAAAGCGGCCATCTGCTTCTCCGCCTTGGTGATGAAAAGAGCAACGGACTTCATCTTGCGGCGCATGCCGGATAGCTCGGCGTTGGTTTTGCGTCCGCGGGGCATGAGTTCTTTCGGCGTCATTTCCTGCGCTTCGATGAGCGTCTCCCACGAGCGGATCTCCCGCATCGTCACGGGCGACTCAAGGACGAGCATGCGCAATTCTTTTTCGCGCTCACGGACATTGCGCGCTAAAGTGACCTCCTCCTCACGATTGAGCAGGGGCACGCGGCCCATTTCCGACAGGTACATGCGAATGGAGTTGGAGATGTCCGAGGAGCCGCCCCACTCCTCGGAGAAGCGCTCACGTCCGCGCTCGGGCGCTGCTGCCGCGGCCGGCTTCTTGCGGTCGACGACCTCAATGCCGAGGTCCTCAAGAGCCGTCATGAGCTCGTCCATCTCCTCGGACTTCATGTTCGCCGCCGATACGGTGCGGCTGATCTCCTCCAAAGTCAAGTAACCATGCTCCTTGCCGAGACCGATCAAGTTCTTCATCGCCTGACTCGTTTGAATCGCCATATTTCTCCTTAATGTTTAACGTCAGCGCTTGGTGCCCTTCAACTGCGAAACAAGACGCTGGAACTCATCGCGCAGATTCATATCCACCGGCGCGTTTCCCGATAAAATGAGCGGTTCAATTTCCTTCAGACGCCGCTGAGCGCGGCGCTTGGCTGTCATCATCTGCAATGTCGCGGCGGGATCATCGTAGCCAAGATCATCATTGAGCAAACGCGAGGCCACGGCGCGCACGTCAGGCGCAAGCGCGTCGAGAAGTCGCGGGGCCCACTTCCCGTCAAGCGCGATCGTGCGAAGCACGGCGACAATCTCACGCGCCGAGGCGGACTCAAGATCAGAGCTTGCAACGGCAGCTGCCGAGCTCGGCGTCTTCAATAAAATGCCAAGCAACTGCAGGTCGGCGGGAGGCAACGCGGCAACGACGGCAAAGCGCTCATCTTTGGGTTGCGAGGATGCTTGCGCGGCGCTGCGCCGACGATTGCTCTGAGGAATGGCCCTGCCTCCGGCGCGACGCAGAGAGTCCTCAGTGATGGCCAGACGCGCAGCCAGACGCCGCACCCACTCATCCTTAACCACATCATCAGGAGATTGCGCGATAGTGAGCAGAATCTCTTTTGCTATGGAGGATTTCGCCTCCGGCGTCAGCTCGCCGGCCTTCTTGATCAGCAACTCCGTCTTGAAGTCGACAAGATCACGACTCGTCTCCGAGCCGCCTTTGATGCGCTCATATCTCCAAGAGGGATCGAAATCCTGCGGATTGAGATCCAGTCCGGTTCCAAGAGCGTTCTCAAGAGCGGACAACCCCTTCGCGTGCAACAACTCATCGGGGTCCTTGCCTTCAGGCACGGCGCCGACAAGAACTTTGATGCCGACGGCAATGGCCGCCTCCGCGCCGCGCACGGCCGCGGCTTGTCCTGCGGCATCCGCATCAAAAACGAGAAATATTTTTTCCGCGTAACGCTTGATCAGCGTCGCATGCTCAAAAGTGAGCGCTGTGCCGAGCGGGGCGCACGCATTTTTGAGGCCGTACTGATGGGCGGAGATCACATCCATATACCCTTCCATAAGATGGGCTTTGCGCGCTTTGCGCGTTTCGGCCAGGCCTTCATAAAGCCCGTAGAGAACCCGGCTTTTGTTGAAAACGGGCGATTCCGGAGAATTGAGATATTTAGGCTCGCCGTCCGTCAAAGTGCGTCCGCCGAAACCGACGAAGGCGCCCTTCACATCACGAATGGGAAACATGAAACGATCAAAGAAATAATCGCGCAGAGAACCGTCAGCGCGCTGAGCCGCAAGGCCGCACTTGATCAGCAGGTCAGGTGAAAATCCATTTTGAGACGCCGCTGCGACCAGCGTGCCGTTGCGCGGGGAGAATCCCAGAAGGAAGTCTTCCACTGAAGCCTTGCTCAGGCGGCGTTGAGTCGCATAGGCGCGGGCGGATTCAGCGCCGGCATCTTTTTTCAACAGTTCGTGATAATGATGCGCCGCGAACTCATTGGCCTCGCGCATCTTGAGGCGTTCCTTATCCGCCGGGCCGAGTTCGCAGTCAGCCTCGATCTTGATGCCTGCGCGCAGGGCAAGCTTGGACGCGGCCTCCATGAATGAAAGACTCTCCGACTTCATCACAAACGAGAACGCATCGCCGCCCTCGCCGCAACCGAAGCAGTGGAAGGTCTGCCGCTCGGGACTGACGATAAATGAGGGGCTGCGCTCAAGATGAAACGGACAACGCGCTTTCATGTTGCGGCCGGCGCGCGTCAGCGGGACATACTCGCTCACCAGCTCGACAATGTCAAGCCGTGAGCGAATGAGTTCCAGCGTCTCTGAAGGTATAAGGGGCAAATTAAATATCCTGAAAATCGGATGGGCCGACGCCATGAGCAAACGCGGCGCCGGCCCGTCGCTGCAAGGCTGCTAGGGCACGCGACGGCGCTTGGAGCGGCGCAACTTGCGGCGCGCTTCGGCGGCCTTCAGCTTGCGCTTCATCGCGGGCGTCATGTAACGCTCACGGCGCTTGACCTCTTTAAGCACTCCGTTGCGCTCACACTCCCGCTTAAATCGACGCAGAGCCTCTTCGAGACCTTCGCCTTCACGCAGTTTAATGAAAACCATATTTTAAAATTCACCACCTTTCTATAGACTGAGAAAAAATATTATGCGGCGCGACGTTCAACCTGGAGGCCAAGCCATCGGGCGACCAGCCAATAAATGATAATGCAGATGATCCACGGACTGCCCGGCCCCCTTGCCATTATTCATCACGAGGCGAAATGAATGAATCTTTTCACTCTCTGCGACTCGGCACACGATCCTCTGCAAATGCCCCAATAAAGGAGCATCCCCATCCGTCGACGCGCTCAGCGATCCCAAATGCTTCTTCGGGATCACCAACAAATGCGTCGGGGCCTGGGGCGTTATGTCCTTGAAGACAAGCGCCTGCTCGTCCTCATGGACGATCTGGGCGGCAATCTCGCGTCGGACGATCCGGCAGAACAGGCATTCGAACAACGAGGGAATTATATCCTTAATGGTCCTCGCGGGCAATACCGCTAAAAAACGCCGCGCTCCTGGTACCAGGGCAGGCCGCGCAAGGAGGGTTTGAGGCAGTCCACAAAAATCACGATTCGATCCGAGGTGAAGACATAACCCCAACGTCCGGTGCCTTTGATTCGCGAGCCGTCCACCTGGCCATCGCGCAGAATCTGGGATGAATAAGCCTCGACCTTGTTCGTTTCGCTGCCGCAGATGGGCAAATCGAGAGGAGGAATCTCGGTGAGATACTTAGGCACGAGCAACTGCAGCTTGGCCGGAATTTTATTTTCCGTCTTCGTATAGTCGGCCAGTCCCGCCTCGATCTGCGCCAGGCTCGAGCGGGCGCGATCTTCCTTAACCCGCGCCTCGTTCTTTCGCGTCTCCATGTCGAAGTCCGCGGAGATATTGTCTTTTGCGAACATGCCTCCGCAACCCGCCGTCAGAAAAGTCAAGACTGCCATCAGTATCTTTTTCACGCGTCACCTCTCAAAATCGTTCCGCCGCCAAGAACTTCCTCGCCTGAGTAGATCACCGCCGCTTGGCCCGGCGCGGGCGCGCGCTGAGGCTCATCGAAAACGATCCTCGCGGTCTTATCCGAAAGAATTTCAATGGAGGCAGCCGCAGGCGTATGCCGATGACGAATGCGAACATCGGCACGGAGAGCGCCTGCAGGCGCGCGGCGGGTCCAGGTCAAGGCGCCGATGCTGATTTTTTGCGACCAAACATCATCGGCGCCGCCGACGATGACCGCGTTCTCCGCCGGATCAAGCCGCACAACAAAATAGGGCTTGGGACCGGGAAGCCCAAGGCCGGAACGCTGGCCCACCGTATAAGCGGCAAGGCCGGCGTGACGGCCAAGCTCGCGGCCGGCTCGGTCACGAATCGGCCCTGCGGCGATGCCCGGCGAGCCTTCACCGGCATGGGCGGCGACGAAGCCGCGCACGTCTCGATCGGGCACGAAGCATGTCTCCATGCTCTCGGCCTTATCGGCCGTCTTAAGTGAAAGCTCACGGGCTATCGCGCGAACCGCATCCTTGCCCATGCCGCCAACGGGGAACTCGGCACGCGCAAGCGCCCGCGCATCGAGTGCGTACAGGAAATAGCTCTGGTCCTTGCCCGGTTCGAGAGCCTTAAGCAGGCGCCCGTTCTCGATGCGCGCGTAATGCCCGGTCGCGAGCGTGGCGCAGCCCCATGCCTCAGAAAGCGCCAGCAGGTGCCCAAATTTCAGGGATCGATTGCACTCCACGCAGGGATTCGGCGTCATGCCCCCAAGATAAGCATCGAGATAGGGCCTGATGACCTTTGATTCGAAGATCGCGGCCATGTCGGATACATAGTGGGCGATGCCAAGACGCTCAGCCACTCTTTTGGCATCGTCAACATCGGCAGGGGAGCCGCAACAGCCGAAGCCGGTGTCTGCGCGAGCGAGAAGCTTCATCGTGACACCCACAACTTCGTCTCCACGCGCGCACACGCGAGCGGCGGCAACGGAGGAATCAACGCCTCCGCTCATCGCGACGAGAACTCGCTTCTTCATAACACGCCGCCGACCGCAACGGCACGAAGCTTCTCCACGGCCTGCGGCAGTGCGGCGAGCAGAGAGTTGACATCCGCATCCGTGCTATTGAATCCAACCGACACCCGAATCGAGCCGATCGTAAGATCCGGAGCGACTCCCATCGCGCTCAACACATGCGAGGGCGTTGAAGCGCCGGAGGAACACGCGGGACCGCTTGAAACGCAGATGCCCTCCAAGTCAAGTGCCACAACAAGGTTCTGCCCATCAACTCCAGAAAAACTGAAAGAGGCTGTGTTCGGCAGCCTTCGCTCGGCATGGCCGTTGAGTTGCGCTCCACACACACGCAGAACGCCCGCCTCGATCTTCTTGCGCAGGGCAAGCGCATGCGCGGCAGAACGAGCAAGCTCGCGGCCCGCCAATTCGCAGGCGAGCCCGAAGCCGACGATCGCGGCCACGTTCTCGGTGCCGCCGCGGCGATTCTTCTCCTGGTGGCCGGTGATCAGAGAAACTAAACGCACGCCGCGCCGCACATAAAGCGCTCCCACGCCCTTGGGCGCGTTGACTTTGTGTCCGGAAATCGCAAGAAGGTCCACGCCGAGCGTTTTTACATCGAGCGCAACCTTGCCGAGAGACTGAACCGCGTCCGTGTGAATCAAGGCGCCGGCGGCGCGCGCAACTGCGGCAAGCTCAGCCACAGGCTGAAGAACGCCGGTCTCGTTATTGGCGTGCATCACGCTGACCACGGCGGTCGTCTCGTCGATCATTGCCTCAATTTCTCCCGCCTTGACCACGCCGTCAGCGCCGCAGCCCCCCTCGAACGCCTCGAAGCCACGACGGCGCAACTGGCCGATCAGCGTCCGAATCGCGTCATGCTCAATCTGTGTTGTGACGATCTTGCGGCGTCGGCCCTTGCTGTCATCATAGGCCTGCCACGCTCCACCTGAAATCCCCAATACATCGGACTCCGATCCGCAGGAAGTAAACACTATCTCGGAAGCGTCGTGAGCGCCCAGCAAATCAGCGACCTGTTCACGGGCGCGCTCAACGCTTGCCCGCGCCTGCTGCCCGAGCGCATAAACCGAGTTTGGGTTTCCGTAACTCTGATGCAACCACGGCAACATCGCATCGATGACTTCAGGGCGGATAGGCGTGGTCGCGTTGTGATCAAGGTAGACAGCCATAGGGTATTCTATCATTCGGCCGCCAGTCGCGCCTTCCGCGAATTTTAGATTTGCGCCAACTCTAAGACTCCTTGAGGCGCTCCTCAAACTTGGCTTGCATCCTGGCCATCTCACTCTGAGCCGCATCGGCTCGATCCTTCTCCGCCCGTAGAACACGATCGAACTCCACCCTATGCGCCTGAAGACTGCGCATCATCTCCATCCTCTGAGCGGCCAGCGCCTTCTGAGACTGCTCATGCGCATTTTGCAGTATCTTATTCGTCTGCGTCTGCCGGGCAAGTTGAAGACGCGTGCCCTCAATGGCCTCCTGAACGCCATGCACCTGCGCCGCCTGGGCGGTGGATAAACGCTCGAGGTCGGTCTTCTCCGACTCAAGCCGCGCTTTGTCCACATCCGCCATTGCCAGGCGGTCTTGAAAAGCGCGCAAGGACGCTTGCTGGGAACCGAGCTGCTCACGCAGACTTTCCAGTTGCTTTTCGAGCGTCGCTTTATCGCGCAGAGCTGTCGTTCGTCCCTCCTCCTCGCGGGAGAGCCTGCCCGACTGCTCATCGGCGCGCGAACGCTGGGTGATTAGCTCCGACTCCTTGGCCAATAGACGCTCGCCCCAGGAGGCGTCCTTCTGCTGCAGCTCGCGGCGCAGGCGTCCGAGCTCCATTTCAGACTGGGTACGCGCCGTGTCGCTCTCGGCGATCAGCGCCTGACGGCGCTCGGCGAGTTCGCGCTCAAGGTCGGCGCGCAGGCGCGACTCAAGGCGTTTCTGCTCGGACTCATTCTCAAGCCGCAACTGGTCGGCGATTTTTGCCGCACGCGTATTGAGCTCGTCCTGCGCCTGCACTCGCAGGCGCATCTTCTCGGACTCAACCAACTGCAAAGACGCCTGCGTGGCCTCCGCGCGAACTTCCTTCTCGCGCTCGACCCATTTGCGCTGAAGGACCATGAACTCAGCCTTGTAGCGCTCCTGGGTCTTCTCCCAGCCGGCCGTCGCACGGCGCATCTCGTCGAGCTGAACTCGAGACGAGGTGCCCTGACGCTCAAGCGCCGCGGCGACGGCCCGCAAACGCTGCAGCTCCACTGTCGATTTCTCGGAGAGGTCTTTATACCTAGCGATCTCGGCCTCGCGCGCGACATTCGCGCGACGCATTTCCTCGATTTGAGCGCGCGCCGCAGCGCCCTGACGCTCGAGCGCCGCGGCGACGGCCCGTAGGCGCTGTAGTTCTAATGCCAACTTCTCCGCTCGATCCTTATAGAGGACGCTCCCAGCGTCATGCTCAGCCCGCGCGCGACGCAGGTCCGCCTCGTGCTCCGCTTCCAGCCGCTGTTTGACCGTCGCGAGATCACGCTGAAGCCTCTCTGAATCGGACACCAAGCGCTCCGAACGCTCATGGGAGCTCTGACGCAACGCGGCCAGATCTCGCTCAAGGCGCTCCTGAATCAAAGCGCTTTGCTGACGCGTCAGCGTGAGATCGGCGCGCAATTGAATCGCCTCCTTCTCACGCTCCGCGGCGCTCTGCAAACGGAGGAGGGCTTCCCCTCGCTCCCTGACGACTTCAGCCAGGCGCTCATCGAGCAATTTTCGCTCGCTGACCGCCTTGGCAAGCTCGGCATCGGCGCCGCGCAGCTTATCAGCAAGCGCGCGCAACGTGCGAATCTCATCATCCTTGGCAAGCGCTGTTTTTTGCCACTGCGCTTTCTCCTCGAGCCAGCGGCGCTCCATCTCCTGCAGACGCGCGGCGAAATGAGTCTCGATTTCCTTATCCTGCGTCTCGCGGGAAGAAAGTTGACTCTTGAGCTCGGTCGCCCATGTCTCGCGCTCCTGAACTAGGCGCGCCTCAAGATCCGAAGACCTGCGCTCGAGCTTAAGACGCGTCTCCTCGTTTTCCATGTCGCGGCGGTCACGCTGGAGCTTGTCCTGGAATTCCTTGAGAGAGATCTCCGCCTTGGCGGCGGTCGCCGTCTCCTCCTGACCGCGCGACTGCGTGAGCAGGGGCTTCTCCCGCTCATCACGAAGCTTCTTTTCGAGGTCTAAGAGCTTATTCTCAAACTCATCCTTCAGGCTCTCAATCTTTTCCTCGCGCTCACGAGCACGCTCAGCCTCCGACGCCGCCGTGATTTTGAATGCCGGCGCTAGAGGCGGCATCGGGAAACCCCCGCCTCTCACCGGCGGCAGGGGCGGCGGGAATTTATCATCAAGCGCCATGATCTTCTCTCCTCAGAATACCGGCCAAGCCAACGCTTTCCTCATCACACGCGTATCGCCTCATGGATTGTAAGGGACGGGTGTTACGGATTCAAGACGGACTTCGCCCCCTCATCAGTCGCTCTGAAAACTGATGAAGCCTAAGGATTGGCGCAAAAATAACTATGTGTTTTTGGATGACGATGCTTCACTCTAACGGCGTTGCTCGATCCCTTTCTTCAGAATTTTGGAAGGGACACTTCCGCGCCTTATGGCGCGGTCGGCGGTCACATGCCTATCGGTATGCTCCCTTCTCGCGCCTTGTTAGAGTATCGCCTCGCCATCCAAAATTCACAAAGTTATTATTGCGTCAACCCTAACGCATTGAGAAGTTTTGACGAACCTAGTCCAAATTAAAGACGATCCCAGCGCTAACTGTAGTGACTCTCGATTCAGCCTCGGGAGCAAACACATATAACACTTTCAGCACTCCCGCCACGCTTTTGCTAAAGGCGCCGCTTACGCCGGCGGTCAACGTCGGCACGAAACCGGAGTAGCTCCGCGACTCTCCGGGCGTCACCTCGTCGCTGAGCACCTGACGGTTTGTCGCGACGCTCTCGCGAGTTATAGTCTCGAAGCGATATTCATCCGCGACGGCGACATCATGCCCGGAACGCGGAGAATCATAGTCCCGGAGATAGACCAACTCGCTGTTGTTGGTCGTCACAGCGTTTTGATCGGTCTGCACTGTTTGGCGGTGCTTTTCGCTCGAAATCTTCAGATCCCGGTGGGCGATTCCCGGCCCGATAAAAAGTTTCATAAAGCCGCCGACCTCGGTCGTGGCCAAGATGTTGCCGATGGTGATCAACGAAAGGTTTGACGCTGTCTTTACGCTCTCTTCTTCGGTCTTTGAATTCGTTAAAGTGACGTTTTGAGACGGTGCCCGGACCAAGCGTATGTCCGTATAACCCAGGTATTCATGATCATATCTGCGCTCGCCGCGTTCGTCGATGTAGGAATACGAAACATACGTACTCCCGAAGTAATAGTCGTTTTGCCATTGATTATTCAGGACGACACCTCTTGAATCCGATGCCAGAACTTTGGAGGACAAGAGGTTATCATCTGTCCCGTTGACTGAATAGTATCCCGGGCTCAAGTTGGCTTCAATATTCTTTCCCAACTTCACCGTGGCCAAATTGACTTCGAATCCCCCTCCGGAGAAATCTTTTCCAGACAAGTAGCCCAAAGAAACTCCAGGCTGGAAGTGCACGCCCGTCTTAGCTCCGTCGAAGGCATCCGAATAACCGGCGACCTGCTCAGCGCTGATGCGCTTGCTTAATTCCGCAAGCTGCTTGGGTCTCTTCTCCAGCGCAAGCAACTCATCTCGTCTTAAAGTCGCGAGGCTTGCCTGCGACGCCACCGCCCGCGCTTCTTGGACGACAGCCTCAAGCTCGCTCCTCGGCATTGCAATGCCGCGGTCCCGCTTGAGCATGTCGCCCAGGGCTGGGGCATCCGTCGTCAACAGCTGCCCGAAAATTTCGCGCTTGGTCGGAATATCATACGCGCCGAAGGTTTTAAAGAGCCCATGATCCTCCCGGCCAAAGAAGGCGATTATCTTGGCATCAGCGACCGGTTCCTCTTGAGCCGAAGCAACGTCATACCCGCATACGGCTCCGAGGGCCATGACCATGAACGCAAGCGCTGTTTTTTTCATTTAATTGTCCCCATCTCCACGGCTTTAAAATATCCTGCCGCGCCTATAATATCAGCCGCGCGCGTGGAAGTGATGGGCCAAAAGTCCCAAATGAAGCGAGGCAAAGGACCTAGAAAATTTTGGACCTTTGCGCCCGCGGAAAGCTGCGCCGGGCGAATTGCGCGCCGCCTACTTGCCCTGGCTCTTGAGGATGAGACGACGGGCGGCCAGATCGTACGGCGCGCGGCTCCAAGCTCCGATCCGCCAGCTCGCGAACAACTCGGGCCAGGAAGCCTCCGTCGTTAATCACAACGAGTTAAATTCCTCCACGGCCAGATCCGCTTGCCGGAGCAATTTCTTAAGGAGACCAATCCCGAGTTCGGGGTGTTGCGGGATCGATAGAGTGTAGGTATAGCTGGGCTTGACCATCATCACATGGGAGCCCGCTTGACGAGCGACCGCCCAACCCGCCCGCCTGAACTTCTTAACAGCTTCGGCCCCAGAGCAGAGCCGAAGACGATTCAGACGGTTACCTCGTGCGTCGTGTGGGCATGGTGCTGCCTGGCCTTTTTATTCATGACGGCCACCCAACCGGTGATTGCCTCACGGATGTTGGTCCGAGCCTCATGAAGCGTTTTGCCCTGGCTCATACAGCCAGGGAGGGCCGGCACCTCGGCAATGTAGTAGCCCGTCTCATCCTTCTCTATGATAACCCTGAGTTTCATGGTGTCTCTAGTTTAACAGATGATGACCTAATTCGCCACGCGCGCGTGGAAGTGATGGGCCAAAAGTCCCAAATGAAGCGAGGCAAAGGACCTGGAAAATTTTGGACCTTTGCGCCCGCGGAAAGCTGCGCCGGGCGAATTGCGCGCCGCCTACTTGCCCTGGCTCTTGAGGTACTTCTTAACTTCAGGATTCTCGACTCCGCCAGGCACATTCTTGAGCAAATCGGCCATGTCGCCGCCCTTGCCGTCCTGTGATTCGGCTATGCCGGTCAGACCCTGGCCACCGGTCGGCTTCGGCGAGGCCCCCTTGAAGGAACTGAAGCCCTTGGTGCCCTGAAGCTTGGGAATATTGAACGCCTTCTTTTTATCCTTGTGGACAGCGTCCTTGGAGGCAGGTTTGACGACGACGGCAGGGGCGGTCTGCGTTGAGGCGACAGGCGCTGCGTCTCGGAAATAGGTGTTGTCCACGCCATTTTTAATAAAATCAAGCGAGGAGGTTGAGGGCGCTGTGGCTGAACCCGCCACGGGTGCAGGTCTAGCGATTGCGACGGTCTGCGACGCTGTGACCTTCGCTTGCCCGTTCTCACGCCGCTCGAACATGACCATGCTATCCGGAGGAAGCGCTGTTTTCGGCTCATTGAGCGCGATGTAAACAACACCCAGAAGGGGAAGCAGCAAGGAAGCAGCTCCGCCAATTACAAGCCAGAGCGTGAACTGCGCGCGCCCCTTCTCGACCTCTAAATCAGGCATGGCCATCTCCTGGAGTGTATCAGGGCATCTGGAACTTGTCCAGATAGCTTTGTCCTGTCATCCAATCAAAAAATCTTCATTCCTACAACTTGCCATGTTTCATCTACCCTATTAGCATTGGAGGTGCATTGATGATTCTTGCCGCAGCTTTTGACCGTTGCGACATTTTAGTCACTGGGGATCGAAAACATTTTGGATTTTTAATGGGGAGGAGAGCACGAACAATCCGAGTAATGAGTCCCGGCGAAGCGCTGGCTGAATTATTATAATCTGAGGACATCCTTCTTTCCACTACACCGCCAGCAAACTGCGCGACTGAGCGACAGCGGCGCCGATGCCGGAGAGATTCTCGACTATCGTAATGCCCGCCTCGCGCAACGCCTTGATCTTGGAGACGTGCGTGCCGGCGCCGCCCTCGACGATGGCGCCCGCATGACCCATGCGCCGCCCCTCCGGAGCGGATTTTCCGGCGATAAATCCAAACACGGGTTTTGTCATCTTGTCCTTGAAGAAGCGCGCCGCATCTTCCTCGGCGCTGCCTCCGATCTCGCCGATCATAACAACTGCCGTGGTCGCCTCGTCCCGCTCGAACTGGGCCAATATGTCAGTAAAGCTTGCTCCGTTGATCGGATCGCCACCGATGCCGACGACGGTGGACTGGCCAAGACCGCACTTGGTCAACTGGTCAACGGCCTCGTAGGTCAAGGTACCCGAGCGTGATACGACGCCGATGTTTCCGGGCCGATGGATGAAAGCGGGCATGATGCCGGCCTTGCATTGCCCGGGCGTAATGACGCCGGGGCAATTCGGCCCAATTAACATCAACTCTCGACCGCCAAGGGTCTGTTGCTGGATATAACGCTTGACCTTGGCCATATCAAGCACTGGGATGCCCTCGGTGATGCAGATGACCGTGGAGCAGCCCGCATCAACAGCTTCCATGATGGAATCCGCCGCGTACGGGGCCGGCACGAAGATCATCGAAACGAAGGCACCCGTGCCGCGAATCGCGTCGGAGACCGTGTTGAAGACGGGGCGACCGAGATGTATCTGGCCACCGCGTCCAGGGGTAACGCCGGCAACGATCTGCGTACCGTAGTCGATACATTGCTGGGAATGAAATGTGCCCTGCGCGCCGGTGAAACCGGAAACGACTATCTTGGAGTCTTTGTTGAGGATGATAGCCATGTTATTGCGCCGCCAAAACCACTTTCTGCGCCGCGTCCCACAGGTCATCTGCGGCAATGAGCGCGTGGCCCGATTTTGCCAAAATCGCCCGCCCGGCATCGACGTTCGTTCCTTGCAGGCGTACGACGAGAGGAATTTTCAATTTTATCTTTTTCAACGCGGCAACGACGCCGACTGCGATCATGTCGCACTTCACGATCCCGCCGAAAATGTTGATAAGAATAGCCTTGACCTTCTTGTCTTTTAGGATGATCTGGAGAGCTTTGGTGACGCGCTCCTCGTTGGCCCCGCCGCCGACGTCGAGGAAGTTCGCCGGGCTACCGCCGGCAAGCGCGATGGTGTCCATCGTGCCCATCGCAATACCGGCGCCATTGACCATGCAGCCGATAGTGCCGTCAAGACCAATATAGGAGATGTCGGCAGCCTTCGCCTGCCTCTCCAACGACGTGGCCTCATGGTCCCTCAACTTGGCGAGCATAGGCTGGCGGAATACCGCATTGTCGTCTATGCTCATTTTGCAGTCGAGCGCCATCACATCCTTCGGAGTCAGAATCAATGGATTGATCTCCAGCATCGAGCAGTCGAGATCAATGAAGGTCTTGACAAGAATCTTGGCCGTGCGCGCGAAGGCGCCAACATGAGTGATGGGGATCTTAAGCTGAAACGCAAGACGCCGGGCCGCGAAATCACGCAGGCCGATATTCGGATCGACAGGCATGCGGACGATGGCCTCAGGCTGCTCGACGGCGAGCGTTTCAATCTCCATGCCGCCTGAAGCGGAGGCGATAATCATCGGACCCGCGCTCTTTCGATCCATGACGACGGAAAAATAAAGCTCGCGCATGATCTGGACGCCGCCTTCGATGAGCAACTCTTTGACCTTGATGGCCTGGCCATGAGTCTGATGCGTGGTCAGGCTCATGGCGAGCATCGCCCGCGAAAACTCCAGGGCTTCCTTTGGGGTCTTCGCAAGTTTAATGCCGCCGGCCTTGCCGCGTCCGCCGGCGAGCACCTGGGCCTTCACCACCCAAGGCGCTTTCCCCGCGCGCTTAAGAGCGGCCCGCACCTGGGACGTCGACTTGATCAAGCCGCCGAACGGCGGCACGGGCACGCCGCGCGTCTTTAAAATGTCCTTGCCTTCGTGCTCGAGAAGTTTCATAAAATCAGGCTGCGACAGTCCATGTCTCGGGACCGTTGAGCAACTTCTGGAGATTGGCCGGTTTCTCCCTCCGGGCATGATCGATCTGCGCTGCCATCAACTCATGAAGCATCGGCCTCTCCACGGCGCGGAAAACGCCTTGCGGGACCGGCTCGGCCATATGCCCAAGCATGTTCGCAAGAGTCGTCGCCTTCGACTTCTCGTCGTGCACCAAGAGAGTCGAGGGCGGCGTTGCCGGGTCGAAGGCAATCACCTCGGGTTCGAGACCATTGAGCACAATGCCCTTATCCTTCTTCGCCCCAAAGATCATCGGCTTGCCGTGGGCAACCTTCATCATTTTCTCTTCACGGATCTCTTTGGCGGCCACGGCATCAAAGGCGCCGTCATTGAAGACGATGCAGTTTTGGAATATTTCAATGAATACCGAACCTTTGTGATGGGCCGCCCGTGTGAGCACCTCGCCTAGAAATGGAAGGTCCGTGTCGACGGCGCGCGCGACAAAACTCGCCTCGGAGGCGAGCGCCAGCGCGATAGGATTTAAGGGCGCGTCGATCGTGCCCATCGGCGAGGACTTCGTCTTCTTGCCGATTTCCGAGGTCGGGGAATACTGGCCCTTCGTTAATCCGTAGATGCGGTTGTTGAATAAAAGTATCTTGAGATCCACATTCCGGCGCAGGGCGTGGATGAGGTGATTGCCTCCGATGGAAAGACCGTCACCATCGCCCGTCACCACCCACACCTGCATCTCGGGATTCGCGCATTTGATTCCGGTCGCGATTGTGGGCGCGCGGCCGTGGATCGTGTGGAAGCCGTAGGTGTTCATGTAGTACGGGAAACGCGATGAGCAGCCGATGCCCGAGACGAAGACGTATTTTTCTTTGGGAATGTTCAGCGTGGGAAGCATCTTCTGAACACTCGCGAGGATCGCGAAATCCCCGCACCCCGGGCACCAGCGCACCATCTGGTCGGACTTGAAATCCTTGGCGGTCTGCATGATGGGCCCCGCCGCCGGAAGCAGTTCCATCTCGTCGTCTGTTTCAGCGGCCATATTATTTTCCCTCCAGGATCGAGAGAACTCCGGCCTCAATCTCCGAGACCTTGAACGGCTGGCCCTTGATTTTATTGATGCCCGTCGCAGGCACAAGATATTTCGCGCGGATGACCTTGAGCAGTTGGCCGATGTTGAGTTCGGGTACGACCACCTGCTCTAAGCCCGACAGGATGTCGCCGAGGTCCGCCGGGAGGGGATTGAGGTAGCGCAGGTGGATGGAGGAAACTTTTTTTCCTTCTTTCTGGAGATTCTGCACGGCAGCCGTGATCGCTCCGTAAGTTCCTCCCCAGCCGACAAGAAGGACGGCGCCCGTCCGGGCGCCGAGGATCTTCAGCGGCGGTATCTCCTGAGCGACCTTGTTGACCTTGGCCGCGCGCAAACGCACCATGCGCTCGTGGTTGTCGGGGTCGTAGGAGATATTGCCGGTGATGTCCTGTTTTTCAATCCCGCCGAGGCGGTGCTCGTAGCCGGGCGTGCCGGGCGCCACCCACGGGCGGGCCAGCGTCTGCGGATCACGCTGATACAACTTAAATTCGCCCACAGGCGGCAAGAAAACTTTCTCAAAAGGCGTCAGCGTGGCGACATCCGGGATCAACCACGGCTCGGCGCCGTTGGCGAGATAGCCATCCGTCAGCAGGAACACAGGGGTCATGTACTTGACTGCAAGGCGGCTCGCCTCGTAGGCCATAGCAAAGCAGTCCCCGGGTGTAGCGGCAGCGACAACCACGACCGGGCACTCGCCATTGCGTCCGTACAATGCCTGAAACAGGTCGGCTTGTTCGGTCTTCGTGGGAAGGCCCGTGGACGGGCCGCCTCGCTGGACGTTCAAGATGACAAGAGGAAGTTCGGTCATGACCGCAAGGCCGATGGCCTCGGCCTTCAGCGCGATTCCGGGGCCGGAAGTCCCGGTCAGCGCCAAGTGCCCCGCGAAGGCGGCGCCGATGGCGCTGCCCACGGCGGCGATCTCGTCCTCAGCCTGAAATGTTTTTACGCCGAAGTTTTTGTTCTTGGAAAGCTCATGAAGAACATCTGAAGCGGGCGTAATCGGATACGAGCCGTACCACAGCGGACGACCCGAGACGCTCGATGCCGCAATGAAGCCGAGGGCCGTCGCTTCGTTGCCGGTAATATTGCGGTACACGCCGGGCGCCGACGGCGCTTTGCGCACGCGGAAGTGATGGCCAAAAATCTCCGCGGTCTCCGCGTAAGCATTCCCCGCATGAAGCGCTTTGTGGTTGGCCTCGACATACTTCGGGTTCTTCTTAAACTTCACCTCGATCCAATTGAGCGTCGCGGTCAGCGGGCGGTCATAGAGCCAGTACATCATTCCGAGCGCGAAAAAGTTTTTGCAACGCTCGGTCTCCGTCACGGTCAGGCCCATGCCATCGAGAGCGTTGCGCGTCAGGCGCCCAAGTTCAACTGAGATCACACGAAAGTCGGAAAGCGAGGCATCCTCAAGCGGGTTGACTTCGTAGCCGGCCTTCTTTAAATTCCCCGCGTTGAAGGTGTCCTTATTGATAATGATCATTCCGCCCTTCTTGACGTCATTGCTGTTGGCCTTAAGCGCCGCCGGGTTCATCGCCACGAACACGTCGGGCGCGTCGCCGGGAGTAAGAACTTGGCGCGAGGAGAACTGAATCTGGAAGCCGGAGACGCCCGCGGTCGTGCCCGCGGGAGCGCGGATCTCCGCGGGAAAGTCGGGCAAGGTGGACAGATCATTGCCGACGAAGGCCGTCGTCGTGGTGAACTGCATGCCGGTCAGTTGAATTCCGTCGCCGGAATCGCCGGCAAAACGAATGACGGCGGACTCAATCTCCGTCACGGGCAAAGGGACCAACTTCGACAGGATGGGGGTATCATTCACGAAAATTCTCCGCTGGACGCAGTCGCGATGGTGCAACGCTGCTTCGCCTATTATAACCCCCGGCGAGAGGGCAATGTATTGATCTAAGTCAATGGCCCCGGTTCGCGCAATTCAAACAGCATCGTCGTGGCGCCGCAATCAATCATATCACCCTCAAGGAGGGCAACGGAACCCGCGACCTTTGTGCCGTTGACAACGGGGTAGCCTGTAGCGACAGCAACAAGGATATACCCCTCCGGCTTGCGGTGCACGGAGGCCGCGACCTCGGGCGCCGAGCCGAACAATCCCCCGCCCTTGATCTGTATCTGCACGCGGTCGGACTTGCCGATGTAGGTGGACATGCCCTTGAGTTCGTACTCAGGGGCGGCGACAACACCCTTGATGATGCGCAGCCAGGCCGCTTTTTCCGCGCCTGCGGATTTAGCCGCGGGTACCAAGGCAGCGCGAAGCTCCGCCTGTTTTTGCGGAGTGAGAACCAACGTCGCGTCAGAAGACGGCTGCGCCTCGTTGAGGAAGAGGATTGAGTGCTTGGCCACGCCCACGATATCATTATGGTGCAGGCCCGACTTCTTGATCCGCTTCTCATTGACGAAGGTTCCGTTTGTCGACTCGAGATCCTCGACATAGTAGCCGCCGCCTTCAAGCGTCAGCTTGCAGTGGTGGCCGGAAATCGCCGGATTGTCGATGATGATATCGTTATCAGGCTTGCGCCCAACGGAAATAGACTTCTTCTCCATGGCGACTTCCTTAATGACGGCCGCATCAAACTTCAACAGCAGCTTCGGCATCGATACCCCCCTTGTGCCAAGATCAGCGCCCCAATAGACGCCACGCTAGTTTCTTAAATCCGCAGTTGCCCGCAGAGGGAACCTTGGCGACCACGATTGCAATATTATCCACCCCGCCGGCGGCGAGCGACTTGGCGATCAACGAATCGGTAATTTTCTGCGGCGTCTGCTCTACGGCGATCACGGAGGCGACCTCCGTGTCGAGAAGCATCTTCGAGAGACCGTCGGTCGCAAGCAACACGATATCCTCAGGAAGAAGAGGGTGGTCGGAGATGTCGACCTGCACGTCCTTATCCGCACCGAGAGCTCGGGTCAGCATGTTCTGCATGCTTGAACGTGCGGCCTCATCGGAGGTGATCCGGCCATGCTTGACCTGCTCGCCGACGAAGCTGTGGTCCTCGGTAAGCTGCGTCAGCGCACCGAGGCGCCAAAGGTAAAGCCGGCTGTCGCCGACGTGCGCCACGGTCATCGATTTTGAGTCGAGGAGAGCGGCGACGATCGTCGTGCCCATGCCCGCATCTTTGGGAAAGGCGCGTCCTTTCTCATAGATCACCGTGTTGGCTGACTTGATAAAAAATTCAAGTTGCCGGCCGCGCGGCGTGAGTTCTGAGCGACCGCCTTCAGGGACCATGTTCTTCTCCCCGCCAAGCATCTTGCGCGCATACTCAATGATGGTCTTGCAGGAAATGTCGCTGGCGACCTCGCCGCTGTTGTGCCCGCCCATGCCGTCGGCGACGACGAGAAGGCCGAGATCCGGCTCAACTGCGAAATTGTCCTCATTATTCTTGCGCCTGTAGCCTGGATCCGTCGCCCCGGCGAACTCGACTCCATCCTTGGTCTTCATACGGGCGTCTGCGGGTGCGGCTTGATCCGTGCGGTTGCCTCCGGACTTTGAGTGGGCTCCATGCGCATTGTTTCTTCAGCCGCAGGCATGGATGCCATCACCGCCGGTCCAACGCCGCTTTTTTGCGGATGCTCAATGGTCATCGCACCGAAATCAGAGGGCGAAGCGGGCTTGTCGTTGAGCCCTGCAATCGCGGCCCCGGACCCCATCGAGATCGTTTGATCGGACGCCGCCAGCTTCGGCGCGGGCGCCGGGTCCACCGGCGCTCCTCCTTTGAGCACCGCGCGAATGGAGGACGCGAACTCGGACCCTCTTTGGAAGCGCTCATCCGGATTTTTGGCGAGCCCGCGATCCATGACAGCGCGCAACGCCGGCGGCAGGCCGGGCCTGAGAGTCAATATGTCCGGATGAATGTCGTTGGCAATTTGATACAGCAACGTGCCGATGCCGTCGCCGCCCATAAACGGCTTTGTGCCGGTCGTCAATTCGAAAAGCGCGACCGCAAGAGAAAATAAGTCGGAGCGACCGTCCACTTTCTTGCCGGCGACCTGCTCGGGGCTCATGTAGGACGGTGTTCCCATCACGGTGCCGGTCGCCGTCTTCGAAGATGAGGTGATACGCGCGATGCCGAAGTCGGTCACGCGGATCGAGCCGTCTTTCAAGAGCATGATATTCGCGGGCTTAATGTCGCGGTGAACGATTCCTTGCGCGTGAGCATAATCAAGCGCCATTGCGACGATAGCGATATAGTCAAGAGCCTGCTCAAAAGGAAGCAAGCTCTCCTTTTTCCCATACTTCACAAGGTCGTGTCCATCGAGCAACTCCATTGCAATAAAAGCAACGTCATTCTCGTCGTCGGCGTCAAAGATGCGAACGATATTGGGATGATTGAGCGTGCCCGCCGATTCAGCCTCGCGCAAAAACCGCTCTTTGACCGCCTGGGTGGACTCGCCATTAGAGCCTTCTTCGAGCATCATGGTCTTGATGGCGATCATGCGATTGATCTTGGGGTCGCGGCCGAGGTACACCACGCCCATGGCACCCCGACCCAGCTCCTTCTCAATTTCATAACGACCGAGCGTGGGCTTCGTCGTGCCGCCGGTGATCAGCACCGTGCCTTCTTTTTTAACGCCTCCGACACCTCCGAATACGGCCCCCTCGGAAGCTTCTTTAAGTTTTTTGGCCTTCTCGACGGCATCCTTGTACTTCGCGTCCTTGGCAGCGATGTGCTCAAGTACGGCGCCCGCTTTAGAAAACTGGCGCTTGCGCTCAAAATCAAGCGACAGATTGTACAGCGTATCCTTCATGTTGTCATCAAGCGGGCAGAGGCGGAACTTCTCGAAAGCGATGTCAAGCATGCCCTGGCCCTGGAACGACAAGCCGAGCATCTTGTTCGTCTCGATCGCGGAGGCCTCGATAAGTTCCTTTCCCTTTTCGGTAACAAGAAAGCTCTTTGAGACGCTGACGATATAGCCGGTCAGGAGCAACAGCATCGGGTAGGCAACCTGAAGCCATTGGCCGTTCATAAATGTGTAAACACCAGATCCAAACAGGACGGCCGCAAGAATGATGCTGACAACCAAGCCCCACAGCGCCTTCAGCCGCGGAAGAATCACCATGATGAACAGGCCCATCAGCGCCAATAGTCCCAGCTCGGCGCGTTCCGCCCACGAAGGACGGGTCAAGAACTTTTGATGCAGAATGTTCGCGATGATGTTTGGCGCGACTTCCAGCGCTGGGAAGACCTGAGCAACCGGCGTCACCCATTGCGTCGACGCGCCCAAGGCCGTCAGTCCGATGATCACGATCTTGCCCTTGAAGAAATCAGCGCTCACCTTGTCAGCCATCAGGTTTGCAAAAGGCACGACACGGATCGTTTCTTGCGGCCCATTGAAAATAATGGCCATCTTGTTTTCGGCGTCAAGCGGCACACGAAGCTTTCCCAAAGTCAACAAAACACCCGGCTCGAATTTGACATCCGCGGGCGTAAGACCGAGATAGGCCATGGTCAAGCGCAGCGCAAACGACGGATAGAGTTCCGCGCCATACTGCACGAGCGGCGCCTCACGGCGCAGGACGCCGTCGGTTTCAGGATAGAGATTCACATGCCCTAGGCCGGCAGCCGCCGCGGAGAACACGGGGATCGGATAGGCGATTTTAGCCTCCTCCGCTATGAAAGAAATCGCGACGGGGGCGCCAAGAGCTGAACTCGATACCGCAGGCGGAACAGGTTCAGACCTGCCGCCGACCGTGCCGCCCGGAAAAAACAGAGGCAGAACGACATTGCCGGCTGACTTTAAAGAAGCCAGAAATTTCGAGTCTGAGTCCATCGCAACCTTCGCTGCGGAGAACTCGAGCGTAAAATCAACGCCTTTCTGCGTAATTTTCTTTTCCACGACAAGCGCCTGATACTTCTCTTCAAGCCGCTGGATCTCCAGGAGTCCGTGATTCTGCTCGGGCTCGGAGAAAAGGATATTGAGGCCGATCACCTTCGGCTCCGCCATCTTAAGTTTGTCAATCGCAGCGGCCATGCGCGAGCGCGGCCAGGGCCAGCGTCCCAGTTGCGCGATAGAATCATCGTCAATGGCTACGAGAACGATCTCCGGCGGGGGGGTCAAGTCTTGGCGAAGTTTCGCCCTGAGGTCATAGGCCTTGAACTCGACGCTTTCAAGAAGCGGGAGCTTACAGATATAGCTGCCTATGACGAAGAGACTCAGAGCAAGCCCCATCGCGGCGTCAAGCAGGCGACCTTTATTCTTCATGTGGTGGCGTGAAAAATTTCAGCAGGGCAAAGTATAAACAGGTCCCGTCCTTCTGTCAATCCCCATATTCCCCTCCGCTTTTTATCCTACAAAATCATGACCGGCGGAGCATCTCAGAATAGCGCCGCGCGGCACCCGCCCGCCCATCGGTATTTGACGCAATGCATCGTATGTGGGAGAATGTATCATGGAGCCCACAGATCCCGTTAAGCTGGCCGAATATCTCGAACGTCTGCTCGCAGGCCTCGACCAGACCGCCGAGAATCTTAAATTTGAGATCCCCTACTACAAGGCCGACGATATCCAGGGTCATTATGCGAAAAAGTTCCTTGCCTCCGTTCAGGAACAGGCCGCCAGCGCGCGCGAGCGCCTGGCCGCGCTGCGCCCCTCCTCTGTCCCCCCCATCAAAAGCCTCGAAGGCCAGTAAAGGCTCGCGATAAAATAAGCGGTGCGATTCGAACGAGCCATAAGGCGAGGAAGTGTCTCTTTCCAAATCCTAAAGAAAGGGATCGAGGAACGCAGTGAGAGTGAAGCATCGGCATCCAAAAAAAGCCGTCTATAAAACATGGGCCGTGAGGGATTCGAACCCCCGACCTGCCCCGTGTAAGGGGGACGCTCTACCGCTGAGCTAACGGCCCGGATACGTTGAAGTTTACTGGATAATCCCGCACTCTGCCAGGCCATGAGAAATGAGGGGTGCCGGATTTGGTGCCATCTCAGAAAAACGATAGCCCTCATCGCTTCCACTCTTGAGCAGACAGAGGCAACTCGTTGAGCTCGGCGCGGGCTTCGCGCCAGGTCGGGTAGTGTTCATTGAGAATCGCGAGAAAACGATCACTGTGCGTTGGTTCCAGGAGATGAGCCATTTCGTGAACGATTACGTATTCGAGAAGATCTTTCGGCTTCTTGACGAGTTCCGTGTTAAGCCGGATGTGCCCGGCCCGATGATTACAACCGCCCCACTTGGTCTTCATTCGCTGAAGGAAATAGCCACCGACTCGAACTCCGAGCTTCCTCTCCCATTTCTGAATGAGTGCAGGCACTGCCTCGTGAAGTAGAGACTTGTGCCATTCGTGAACCACTTCGGCACGCTTAGGTTGCGTGCTGCCCGAGCGCATATAAAGGGTAATGCGCTTGTGGTCGAGCTTTACGCCTGGCTTGGCGTCGCGATACACAACAGTCAGGAGATAGCGCTTCCCCCCAAGATAGTGGCTCTCACGCTCGATGAATCTTCGGGGAGCTTCCCGTGCCTGGTTCTTGAGTTTCCGCTGGTGCTCGCGGATCCAACCGAGCCTGGTAATGGCGTAGGCGCGGGCCACATCGAGGCGCGTAGAACTAGGCGCAACCATGGTGACGCGCCCATGGGGCGGGTGAACGGATAAGTGGACATTCTTGATGTCCTTCTTCGTTACACGAATCGAAAGTGCGCCAATGTGGATTGTCTTAGTCATCAGTAGCCGGGCTGATTCTTGATGATCTCAAAGATGGCCTGCGTAGCATCGCGATCACGCAACATGATGGGGAACAAGGCATTGAGTACTTGTCTCTCCCGGATTTCGTCCCCCTTCCAGCCCGCCGGTGCCCGCTCGCGCATGGCGAGATCAATTTCAAGCGCCAACTTCGCTTTCCCATCCTCGTCCGCTGGGCACACGAAGGTCGTTGCCGGAATTGTCGATAGGTTATTTAGAAGCACAATCGCCTCGAGCTTACCGTGGAGCATGGCGGGGACGCCGCTTATGGGTGATTTCTTCACCAACAGTTTCACGAGGTCCTCGGCTTTCTTGAGGAACAACTCGTAGGCGGCGGTATCCGCCCTGCTCTGAACGATAAGATCATCAAGCAGTTTGGACATCTCCTTGTAGAATCTCGGATCGGTAAGCTGGTCGCGGATGATAGTCTTGCGGACATTGTTGATGATGCCTTCGGCGATGGCGTTCTTCGAGAGCTTGCCTTTCTCATTCAGCTTCCGGGCAATGGCATCGTGGATGCCGGTCTCGATGATCAGCTCCGTCAGGGACAGTGAATTAAGGTTACCCAAATCTGCGGCCGGGTCCGCCTGGATATAGGTGTTGATGAGGTGGCGCATGTCCGCCTCATAGGGCTTGATGTCCAATTCCTCGCCCGAGTGCTTTTTGATAGCGGCGCGGGTATCGCTGTAAAATATCGTCTCTTTCGTCAGCGTGGCAACCCCAGCTGCTGAATAACCAGCCTCAGCAAGATTCGCGGCAATATCCGCATATGCACGCAGTAAGGTAGCGGTCGCCTTGTAGAAGGATATCCGCAGCGGCTCGGCATCAGCGAGTGCGTCGGCGTTATTAGCATTACCGCAGAAGTACCGGAGGTACTGCTCCATCTCGCGCGGTAGAGGCACCGGCTCACATAAGTAGCGGAGCACCTCGCGGGCGGCATCAAGCTGGGTCTTCCCCTCCACCAGCCAGTCCTTCACGATGACGTTCCCATCTTTTCCGTCGGTGTCGGTGTCCAGCACAGCGGAGTTGTAGACTGCGATGGAGTTCTGCACGTCCTCGAACAACTCTTTGAAGTCCACTATGTGGCCGTAGTCCTTGTCGTGGCCGTCGAGCCGATTGGTACGGCAGATGGCCTGGAAGAGGTTGTGATCGTGGAGCTCGTTATCGAGGTAGATGTAGGTGCAGCTCGGAGCGTCAAAGCCGGTCAGCAGCTTGCTCACCACGATCAGCAACTTCAGGTTCGCCGGTTCCTCGATGAAGCGCTTCTTGGCCTTGTCCTCGTAGTCCTTCGTCGTCTGTCCGTTATTCAGGACGTGCTGGGTGTAGGTGTCGAACTTGTAGCGCTCGTCGCTGTTGGCCGGCTCACGGGAGATCGCGTTGTGGTTGGGCTCGAAAGACGTGATGATGCCGCAGTATCGACCGAAAGATGTGTTCTGGAAGAGCCGGTAGTAGTGACAGGCGTCGTAGATGGAGGCCGCCACGAGGATCGCGGTGCCGCGGTCGTTGTTCAGGCGCGGCTTCAGGCCAAAGTCCTCGATGATGCTGGCGACGATGCGCTGCTTGCGCTCGCCCGCGCTCATCAGCTCCTCCATCGTCGCCCAGCGTTTGCGCAGGACAGCGCGCTGGAAATTATTCAACCCTTTGGTCTTTTGGGCGAACCACGCATCGATGGCATTCTGCGACGTGAGGCGCTGGGGTACGTCACGGGCCTCGTATTTCAGGTCGAGAATCACCTTGTCCGCCACTCCCTCGTGGAACTTGTAGGTGTGGATATAGGTGCCGAAGACCTCGCGCGTGGTCTGCTTGTCCTGGCGCAACAGCGGCGTGCCGGTGAAGCCTATGAAAATCGCGTTGCCCAGCCAGCGCTTCATCTGCTTGTTCATGTCACCACCCTGGGTACGGTGGCATTCGTCCACGAAGACGTAGAAACGCCCGTGAATCGGCGGGGGCGGGCTGGTGAGGTCAGGCTCGAATTTATGCAGCAGGGCGCACAGCAGCCGGGGCGTCGGTGCCGCCAGTTTATCCAGGAACTCCCGCCGCGAGGTGATACGGGGCGAAGGTGACTCCGCGCCGATGACTCCGGCATTCCTCATCACACCCTCGATCTGTTTGTCCAGCTCATCGCGGTCGGTGATGATGAGGATGCGGGCCTCGGGATCATGCTCCAGCAGCCACTTAGCGATGAGCACCATGAGGATGCTCTTGCCGCTTCCCTGGGTGTGCCAGATGACGCCGCCCTCGCGTTTACCGATGCGTTCCTGTGCCGCTTTCACGCCGTGGAATTGATGCACGCGGGGCACCTTCTTCCGGCCCGCGTCGAAGATGATGAAATTGCGGATGAGATCGAGCAGGCGGGACTTCTCGCACATCTGCGCGAGTGGCTGATCGAGCAAGGAGCCAGCGGTCGGCGGGGTCTTGCTGCCGTCCTGTGCTTTCCACTCCACGAAGAACTTTGCTTCCGTGGTGACGGTACCGTAGCGGAGCCCTTGAGAATCGTTGCCCGCGAAGACAAGCTGCACCGTGCTGAAGAAGCCCTTGTTGAAAATCTCCTCCTGATTGGTTTCGAGCTGCCGGATACCGTCGGCCACTTCGACCGAGCTGCGTTTTAGCTCGATTACCCCGATGGCGATGCCGTTGAGGTAAAGGACCAGATCGGGCCGGCGCTCGTAGCCACCGCGCAGGGTCACTTCCTCGGCGAGGGCGAAGTCGTTCTTCTCTGGGTGCTCCCAATCCACCAGATGCACCGTCTCGTGGGCCTGCCCGGCGGCGGTCTGCACCGGCACGCCGTAGCGCAGCAGTTGGTAGGCGCGCAGGTTGGCCTGATAGAGGGTGATGCTCGTGGCGTCGGCGGCGGTCTCCAGCTTTTGCAGGGCGGCGGAAATCTGCGCGCCGGAATAGCCGCGGGCTTTCAGATTGTCCCGCAGTAGCGCCGTCTCGATGGGGCGGTTGCTCTCCCGCTTGTTCCATTCGCCGAGGTAACGGTAGCCGAGGCAATTGGGATGCGCCTTGTCCGTGAACAGGGCAATGACGCGGTTTTGCGTGCGGCGTTCGGAGCGGGGCTGCTCAGGCATGGGCTGGTTCCAGTGAAATGAGGCGCGTCTTGCCGGTGAGGAGTTCGTCGCGGAACAGGGCGATGACGCGGTTCTGAGTCGCGCGTTCGGGTTGGCCGATGTTCATATCATGCCCTTGTTGGACATCGGTCGATTATTCACGGCTGACTTTTCCGTAGAGATGCCAGATGAGCGGCCCCCTTATCGGTGAGCCGGTATTGCTGTAGGCGGCTGTTGGGCTTGTCCGGAACGGTAGGTTCGATCAGTCCCTCCGCCAAGGCCGGATCGAGATACCGCTCACGTAGGTGGGTTCGGTCCTTGAGGCCAAGGTGCGTGCGGATCTGCGCGCTGCCCAAGGCACCAGCCTGCCCCAACAGGCGCACGAGCACTTCCACTGGTGGGGTGACTGGTGGGGTGACTGGTGGGGTGACTGGTGGGGTGGCCTGCCCGCCGACCTCCCCGCCCACAGTGGCAAAGGCCCGCTCCGGTTGCCGCCGCAGTATAGTCACGAAGCCATCCGTGAGGGTGAACTCCGGCTCCGCCAGGCCGGCGTTCCGGCAACGCTCGATCATGTCGCCCGTGCCGGTGCCCATGCGTTCGATGTATTTGGTCAGGTAAAGCGGTTCCGCCAACAAGGGATTGCCCGGCACCGAGCCGTGCGGCTTCCGTAGTTGCGCCAACGTCAGCGAGAGCGGGAGCGTGCCCGGATTCCACACTTCCAGCCGGTCCGAGAACAGCATCACCTGGACGCTGCCGTTGCTCGTGTAGTCTCGGTGCGCCACGGCATTGACGATTGGTACACAATTGATAGTTTGGTTCATTGGCGTTTGCTGAACTCTGGACGATCGGGATCGAGTGCTTGATGATGACGGTCTCCGGGGAAACCACAACCTCCTTCACGATAAGACGCAAAATCTTCTGACGGTCCGCAAGCTCCAAGCTGGCGGCGGATTGATGCAACCGTTTAAGAAGCTCCTCGAGATTGGCCGACAGCTCGAGACGCCGCTGTTGGTCCAGAACATTGGCCTCCAATGATTGCAGTTCTATTCGTATCGTCGCCTCTCTTTTCTTGAGATCCGGAATTCGTTGGCGCAATTCGATCAACGGAAGCAGTCCTTCCTGATAAGCGTCCAGCAATCGATCCATCCCTTTCTTGACACGAATCTGTTCTTGCGCGAGGGATTCCTTGCGAACTTGAACGGGGCTTGTTTGTCGAGCCTGTTGAACCCTCCGATCAATCTCAGCTCGAATCAGTTCTGGATTTTCTAGAAGTTGAACGATCTGGCTCCAAACCAACCCATCCAAATAATCTTGCCGAATAGGTCGGTTCGGACAAACCCGGTCTACTCCCATTCTATAACGCTGCGAACGAAAGCAGCGATAGTAATGCAACTTCCGGCCTCCACAACTCGTCGTCGGCCCAGACATTCGGTAAATGGCATGCCCGCATAACGCGCACACCAACAACCCTTGCAGCAAAGTATGGATCTGCGTGTTCCGCGCCGCATAGTGTTTATTCTTTTTCAACCGCTCTTGCGCAAGATCAAATACTTCAATGGAAATAATCGGCGGAACGGAAACTGAAATCCATTCCTCGGGAGGGCGCTCTATAGTCAGCAGCCCCTTCGCCGGTTTCCCGCGCCAGCGCCGACGCGTTCCATTGGGCTCGGCCGTCTTTGTTCCATGCCGGCCAAACGCCGCCTGTCCTTTGTAAGCCGGGTTCCGAAGAATATTCCGGATGCTGCTGGGCACCCACTTCCCCTTGCCCGTGCTGGTCGGAATTCCTTGTTGATTCAACGAGCGCGCCATCGCCAACATCGGCCGACCAACCTCGGCGTAGTCGTGAAAAATCTGACGAACCATTTCGGCTCGATCTTCGATGATCTCATAGGAAGCGTTGGACCCTTCTGATTTTTTCACGTACCGATATCCGTAAGGCGCTCGGGAAAGGACGTTGACCACGCCCATCTTCGCGCGATGCTTTTTCCCTCTGCGCGTACGCTCCACAATCTGAGCGCGCTCATACTCGGAGATCATTCCTTGAAATTGCAACAGCAGATGTTCTTCCGGCGTCGTTGCCTTTGGTGATTTTATAAAAATAACCTGCACTCCGCATCGGCTGAACTCCTCCATCAGCAGCACCTGATAGGCGTATTTTCGGCTCAGACGATCCGGAGAATAAATCAAGACCGCCGCGATCTGCCCCTCCGCCGACAGATCCCTCAACCGCTCGAGACCCGGCCGGATGAGCACGGCTCCGCTGTACCCATCGTCCTTGAAACACCATGCCTCAGGAATCGTATATCCCTGCGCGGCCGCGAACTCTTTCAATGCGCTCACCTGACTCTCAATGGTCTGGTCTTCCTTCTGTCGATCCGAAGACACGCGCGTATAAATCGCC
This sequence comes from uncultured Elusimicrobia bacterium, assembly GCA_964529095.1. Taxonomy (GTDB): domain Bacteria; phylum Elusimicrobiota; class Elusimicrobia; order UBA1565; family UBA9628; genus GWA2-66-18. The sequence goes on along the minus strand of CAZGVK010000087.1, from coordinate 3,735 downwards.
GCCAAGTTCACCGTTTCTTCTCCTGACCTGCCAATGATTTCACGCCCGCCTCTATGTCCCGCAAAACTTTCGACAGCAAAATATCATAAACCTGCTCCATCTTTTGCTTCGTCAAACGATCAAACTCATACTGAAGTTCTGCGCGCCTTTCCTGTTTCTTACGCACCATGTCGTTTCAGATAAACTTCCAACGACTCGGCCACGATGCCGCTGATGCTTCCTTTCCGTTTCGTCCTCAATCGCCGAACATGCCTGCTCATGCTCCTCGGCAAATTCACCAGCACCGCTTCCCTCACTTCGGGAACGCGCAACGCCTTCCCGGCTCTCCCGGCCTCCTTCACATAACGATACGCCTGAGGCCGCGAGATCCCATACTCCTCTCTCAATCTTTTGATCGCCTTCGGATTCGATCGCAAATCCTGGAGCAGCCGCACCGCGCGGTTGATCCGCTTGATCCGCTCTATCTTGGTGCTGCGTCGTCTCATATCTCATAATATTATATTTATATATGAACAAATTCAATCTGCGCCGAGGTCGCCGATGTATCGTTTCTCGTAGCGCCTCCTCTGGCGCTCCTTCCAAGCTTCCGGGAAATTGACCGCGCGCTCGAACTCGAACCTATCTATTGCGTACAGACTGTGTTCACGATGGCCTCGCGCACAACCTCCGGCGGCATTTCGTAGGCCACCGGTGCCTGCGTGCTCTCCGCGCGAGTGCCGACGGCGAGATTGATCTTAGACAGGACGAAATCCACCGCCTGATCCACCAGCTCGAAAACCGTGCCCTTGTAAACCTGATGAGACGGGATGGGCTTGCGGGCCTCCGTGCCGTGGAAATGCGCGCACTTGATCTCGGACGAAATGAGAAAGCGCTGCGGCGCGGTACCGAACAGCAGCACCGCCGCATGGGTGGGGCTGCCTTCCCTGAGCAGGTGAAGATGTTCCAGCACTTCTCGCGGTGCCGTGTTCTCGGCCAGAGGAAAACCACGAGACCGCCTGGCGATGCCAACGAACCGCCGGATATGCTCGACCGACAAATCCGCCATCGCGGCTTCGGGACACGCGGCGGCATCGAATGGCCCATTGCGAATCAGCTTCTTCGTCTCCAGATACTGCACCAGCGCCGCATACAGACCGCCGATCAGTTCAGTGCTGGACATGAAGCGACGCCGGATCAGCTCCGTGTTCGCGCGTTGGATCAGCGCCTGCATCTTGGGCTGCTTCTGCCTGTCATCCGCGCCTTTGACAAAAATTAGGCGCTGCTTGTGCCGTAGCGTGGCCAACTCGAACTCGCGCTGCGTGGGAGAAACACCCTGGGCATCCTCGAAACCATACTCGTTGCCGAACAGGCCCACGTAAATATCGCAGCGTTCAACTTCATCAAGGTAAAGCTCGTCTGCCCGACGGTCGGCGGCGGGGACTTCTTCAAAGAGAAACGCCTCAAAGAACCGGCGCAGCAGCGCGTCGCCGCGAAGGTAGTCCCGCAGGGCCGCCCGTTCCTCGGCGAACTCCTTTTGCGCGCTGCTGATAAAAATACGGAGCGGCTTCATACGAGACGGGTCCTCCCGGTGAGCAATTCCTGCATCATACCTTGCTTGAGGGCGCGGGTCTTGTCGCGGCGCTGCTGTAGGCCCCTCAGTTCTGCGTCCATATCCGATAACACCGCGGCGATGGCGGCTTGCTCAGCGAGGGGTGGAAGCGAAAGGCGAAAGTCTTGAACCATTTTTTTGTTCAAATTCGCCTGCGTGCCCTGCTGCCCCAATGCCTTCACCGTGGACTTTAGCGAAATGAGGAAATAGTAGAGGAAATCCCCGTTAAGTCTGTCCTTGGCCCGAATGCCGAGAATTGCCTGACTTGAGCACAGTGAAATCCCAGCCATGCTACATTCGCCGAGCGAGGCATACATCGCGTAGAGCACCGTCCCGACTGGGAACATCTGCGCTGCGCTGTTCGCGAAACCTTCACGAGTAAGATTGCGGTCGGTGCTCAAGATGAGTTTGCCGCCTTTGGTCATGTCGGAAATCGAAACCCACGGAATGTCACCGTCGTAGTATGCCGAGACTGATGAGGGCGGGGTTCCTCCGCTTCCCATTTCGGCCACATCTCCCAGCCGCTTCACCTCCCACATGCCGTGGAAGCCGGGGAGGCGTGTTTGGCCGGTGAGGAGCTGCTGCATGGCGGCTTCTTTGAGGTTGCGCTTCTTGGCGATGAGCCGATCCAGTGCGCCCAACAGCGCATCCACATCGCTCAACGCCTCCGCGATGGCGCGTTGTTCGGGCGATGTTGGAATGGCAACTGTCAGATCACGCAGGACTACAATCGTTAGTGCCTTTTGAGAGGTGCCGATAGCGCCGTCGAGTATCGAGCTTCTCGCCCTTCTCAGTTGGATGCCCAGGAAGGACGCTTCAACTCCTTGGATGCTGCGAAGCCAAATCAAGTTCCCATCTTTAAAGTAGAAAGGTTCGTCGGAATTGACAACGTAAATGTTGGCCAGCGTCCCGACTGCCGTAATTAGAATATCCCCACGAGTTGGCGCACCGAACTTGGCTTTGATCGCCGTGAATCGCGCTTCGGAGATGTAGCAGACGTCGTCAAGCATCTTGCCTTCGACCAGCCTGCTGATTTCCTTCCCTCTATAAAAAGGGATGCCGAATGGAACGTAATCGCTCTCGAAGATTCGTTTGCTTGAAGTGAGTTCGGCCAATTGACCCAATGACTTTACATCCCAGTCCTCCGGGATCACGCCCGCCTCAGTATTTTTATAGCTGAGCTTCACTTCGGTGACGCCTCCATCTTTTTGAGGTGTCCATCAACGCGGGCGGCCAGTGCGGCGACTTCATCCACGATCTGCGGCAACGGAGTAACGTAGCGGTCGGCGAGGAGACGGATGCGGCTGGTGAGGGTCTGGGAGACGCGGTCCAGCTCGCCCTGCACGGCGGCGGCCAGAGCGGTCAGCCATTTGTCGTCCACGACGAGGGTCTGGATCTCGGCCACGGTGAGCTTGGGATATTTGTCGTGGGCGAGCTTGTCGAGCGCGACCTCGGCCTCGCGGATGGCCTTCTTGAGCTCAGCTTCCTCGGTATTAAGCTTCAGCCATTGCTGGAGGACGGCGGCTTCATCCTTGGAACCCTTGTCGCCTTTGATCTCCTTGAGTCGGGCACTGACCTCGGCCTTGGCGATCTTGTCCAGGGCACCAAGGAAGCCATCTTCGCCGCCGTGTTCCTCCTCCAGCTCAGAGAGACTGGCGGTGGCCGCTTCCAGCGCGGCCTGCTGGGCCTCGATGGCGGCCTGTTCCTTAGCGAGGTAGCGGGCGACGATGAGCGGCTTGGGCACGAGGTCGCAGGTCCAGCCTTTGTCCTTGGTCTTGCCCTTCTTATCGGTCTCCAGGATGCGGGCGGTACGGGCCACCCAGCCATCGGCGGCGATGATGTAGCAGTCGTCCTGCATAGTCTCGGCCCAGTAGTCCATGAGGTGCTGATAGACGGCGTAGGGATCAATGAGCGGCTGGCCCTCGGCATGGGCCAGCAGGTGCTCGGCGTGCTCGTGGATGACCTCCTTCGGCAGGCAGTCGAGCTTAAGCTTGCGCAGGCTGAAAGCAGCGGTCTTGCGCCACTTTGCAAAATGCGCCTCAAGCCCGGCGATGAAGGCGGCGAACTGCGGGTGGCCGTGTATGGTGGTCTTGAGTTGGGCGGCCTCAACGAGGAGGTCATGATAGCCGGGGCGGTTCGCTTTGATC
>CAZGVK010000086.1:0-9009 GCA_964529095.1 uncultured Elusimicrobia bacterium | reverse complement strand
GAAGATTTTGGAAAATCTGCGGCGCTCCGGCCCGCTCCGGGCCCCGCAATTGCTCGAGGCCTTGGGGGAGAAAAGCTCCCTTCGCATAATACAGAAGGAACTCGGCCAGCTTCGCAAATCAGGTCATGTAACCATGTCTGGCAAGAGCCGCGCGACCATTTATGTCCTATCAAAAGGGCGCTAACGTTTCGCGAACTATCGCGAACTATCGCGAACTATCGCGAAACGGAGATGGGACGCGCGACGCTGGCGGCCTCAACTTAGAGGTAAGGTCTGAGTCCGGGAATTGCCGCTGATCCGAAGGGTACGGGAAAAAGCGTCGCTGAAAATCTTGTCGAGATGAGTGTCGAGATAACGCCAAAAACCAACAAAAAACCGCAAACTCGAACAAAGTGGAGTTTGCGGTAATGATCGATTCCTCGTCGAGCAATCGGTTTTAGCGGCGAATTTAGGACTTGCGTCGGCTGCTGCCGGGGATTTTACAGACCGGTGCTTTTGACCGCTCAGCCACCCTACCAGTACGACTAAACGCTGACTTTTAAGCATCTCTCGACTTCACAGTTTTCGTGAAGTCGAATTATCCGGATTTTTTGTCGAGATGAGTGTGTTCCCCAAATTACGAACCGGCGGCAAACGGCTGAGAGCCACACCGAATCAGGACGAACACATTATGTCAGTTTTCAGGTGCCACCGTAATGCGGGAATTGCGGCGGCCTCAGGACCTTTTAAGATTTTATAAACTATGGCCTTACTGGAGCCGTGGAGACCTGGGGCCGCGGGACCAACGAGGTCATCGCCAACACATCTTCCCGAACACTTCGCTTCCGCGCCCGAAGCTTTCCAGGAACGGACCGTCAACGCGACATCGTCGTAAACGAGGGGACTTGACTGTGCTCGTCCATCTCAGCGCGTGGTTAAAATTTTTGGGAGCACCAGAGCGTATAAATCTGTATAATCACCTACTGTTGGCGGTGGTTCGTGCCCAATCTGAGAGCCTGGAGGATTAACAAATATGCAGCGCAAAGGTTAAACTATGGCCTTGATTATATTGTTAGGCTTGCTGATCTGCGTTGCAACCACGCTGGTCGGAGTCGTAACGCTTCCTATCCTGATCCGTCGCAAGAGCATCCAAATTCCTTTGCTACTGCTTGTAGCGGCCGTGGGACCCGCAGCGGCTACCAGCTTCTGGATAGAAGAGCCGTGGTTTGCGACTAGCGGAGATTGGCGTTGGCTGCGCCTTATCCTGCTGTTTTCTTGGGTGCCTGCCCTCCTAGAACTCGAGCGCCGAGGACGCTTTATCTACGCAAGCTTGCCTGCGAAGTGGATTTTTCGGGGGGCGCTCTCCTCACTCCTGTTGGGACTTAGCGTTTGGGCGGCGGCCAAGACTGAGGGATGGGGACTCATTCAATCCCACGTGAACTGGAACACGTGGTGTTGGCTAGCGGAAAGCAACGGCGAGGACGGCTATCTCTTCACGCGAGTTGGAAACGGACCTTTGCGATCGGAAAAGCTTCTAGACAGCGTGGGAAGCCCTGCCATCTACTCCTACTCGATCCGCTGGGTGGGCAACCAAATTGAACTGCGTTCATCCGAGGATAGCGTCGTGGAGAGATACGACCCCGCAACCCGCATCTCGGAACATGAGTCTCAATCGGGGGACCGCTACCGATTCGATCATGCCAGTCGCGTCAACGAAATATGGAATCCAAAGACCAAAGCATGGGGTCGAGTTCCTTCAAGCGCTGAGAGGAAGAAAGACCGCGTCCCTGTATCGACCAAGAACTCTTCGTCACTCGATATAAAGGAGTCCTTCCGGCGGACCTAAAAAGATGGTCGTTGGTTTGGACGTCCACAAGGAAAGCATCGTCGCCGGGGTCCTGCCGTCTGATTCGGATCAGGTCGCGCTGACGGCAAAGTTCGAGCGCACCCTCGTCACGCTGAAAATATTCGTGGAGCGCCTGCGTTCGCGCGGAGTGCTGACGTTCGTCAATGAGGCGGGACCGCGCTACGCGCTATGTGCAACGCCCTTTGGGCGCCACGCAGAATCTTAGATCGAGGCAGCTCTCGACGAATTAAGATCATGCGGCTCGGCATCGGCCTTCGGCCGGGGTAACCCGCGAATCTCAGCTTGATCGACCGTCGAGAAACACTTCGCTTCCGCGCCCGAAGCTTTCCAGGAACGGACCGTCAACGCGACATCGTCGTAAACGAGGGGACTTGACTGTGCTCGTCCATCTCAGCGCGTGGTCAAAATTTTTGGGAGCACCAGAGCGTATAAATCTGTATAATCACCTACTGCTGGCGGTGGTTCGTGCCCAATCTGAGAGCCTGGAGGATTAACGAATATGCAGCGCAAAGGTAAATTTTTTTTCAATTCCGAGTCGGTGACGGAAGGCCATCCTGACAAGGTCTGCGACCAGATTTCCGACGCTGTTTTGGACGCCGTTCTCGATCTGGACCCCATGGGCCGTGTTGCCTGCGAGACCTTTGTCGCCCGCGGCCTGGTCATCGTCGGCGGTGAGATCACCACGAAAGCGATGCTCGACGTAGACACGCTCGTGCGCTCGGTCATTAAGGAGATCGGCTACACTCGTCCTGAGTACGCCTTTGATTCCGCCTCCTGCGCCGTCTTGAATGCCATTGGGCGGCAGTCTCCCGATATCGCCCAGGGCGTGAACACGGGCGGTGCCGGCGACCAGGGAATTATGTTTGGCTATGCTTGCCGCGAGACCGATGAACTCATGCCCCTTCCCATCATGCTCGCCCATAAGCTGACCAAGAAGCTCGCCGACGTGCGCCGATCCGGCCAGCTTTCCTATCTCGGCCCCGACGGGAAATCTCAGGTCTCCGTTGAATATCTGGACGCCCGTCCCGTCCGCGTGGACACCGTCGTGCTCTCCACCCAGCACGGGCCGGAGATCCTCGACAAGTCTGGCGACCAGATCACCGCCGAGGCGCGCAAGGAAATCATCGATACGATCATCCGCCCTGTCTTAGGAAAGCGGCTCATCGATGAGAAAACGCGTTTTCTGGTCAATCCGACCGGGAAATTCGTCGTCGGCGGCCCCGCCTCCGACACCGGCCTCACCGGGCGCAAGATTATTGTCGATACCTATGGCGGCCGCGCTCCGCATGGCGGGGGCGCGTTCTCCGGGAAGGATCCAACGAAGGTGGATCGCTCGGCCTGTTATATGGCGCGCTACATCGCTAAAAACGTGGTGGCTTCAGGGCTTGCGACGGAGTGCACAGTCCAACTTGCCTATGCGATCGGCGTCGCCGAGCCCGTCGGTGTCTACTTTGATACGCATGGTAGCGGTTGCGCCGATGAGGGAAGCATTGAGGCCGCCGTTCGTAAATTGTTTCCGATGACGCCCAAAGGGATCATCGAGACTCTTAAATTGCGCCGCCCGATCTACCGCCAGACCGCCGCCTACGGCCATTTCGGCCGCATGGAAAAAGGGTTCGAGTGGGAGAAAACGGACAAGGCGGACGCTCTGCGCGGGGAAGTTCTCGGCAAGACTGCAAAGATGAAGAAAGCCTTCGCCGTCGCTTGAAATCTTCTGGATAAAACCATAGTCGATGCCGCTGCGGCTGTTGCGAGCGTTAAGGACGGCTCGACCATCCTGCTTGGCGGCTTCGGAGTCTGCGGTGTTCCGGAGAATCTTATCGCCGCGCTCCGCGACGGTGGCGCCAGGAACCTGACCTTGGTTTCCAACAACGCCGGTCTCGATGATTTCGGCATCGGGACTTTACTTAAGAACGGCCAAGTCCGCAAAATGATTATGTCTTACGGAGGCGAGTGCAAGGCTTTCGAGGGAATGACTTTGACAAAAACCATCGAGGTCGAGTGGAATCCGCAGGGCACCTTGGCTGAGCGCCTGCGCGCCGGAGGCGCTGGCATCGGCGGCTTCTTTACTCCGACCGGCTACGGCACGCCCATTGCCGAGGGCAAGGAGACGCGTTTTATCGATGGACGCTGGATGGTGTTTGAAAAACCGCTCACGGGCGACTTCGCTTTCATTAAGGCATGGAGAGGCGACGCGCTTGGCAACCTGGAGTACCGCAAGACCGCGCGCAATTTTAACCCTGTCATGGCGACCGCCGCGCGTTGGGTCATCGCCGAAGTCGAACAAATCGTCGAAGTCGGCGGCCTCCATCCCGAGCGCATTCATACGCCGGGCATCTATGTCGAGGGCGTGCTTCAGGGCGCGTGCTACAAAAAGCCTATTGAGAAACTGACCGTGAGGAGGGCAGTCTTTCATGCCTGAAGCTGTCGATGCACGCGTCATCATCGCTCGTCAGGCCGCTTCCTTGCTCAAGAACGGTTCGTATGTTAATCTGGGAATCGGCATACCAACGCTCATTCCAAACTATCTGCCCAAGGGTGTCGAGGTAACTTTGCATACCGAGAACGGCATGCTCGGCTACGGGCCTTATCCGCATGAGGGCGAAGAGGACCCGGACTTGATCAATGCCGGCAAGGAAACCGTCACCGAGCTTCCCGGTTGTTCATACTTCGGCTCCCACGACTCTTTTGCCATCGTGCGCGGCGGGCATCTTGACGCAACGGTGCTTGGCGCCATGGAGGTCTCCGCAGGCGGCGACCTTGCCAATTGGATGATCCCGGGGAAAAAAGTCAAAGGAATGGGAGGCGCTATGGATATGGTCGCGGGGGCCAGGCGCGTTATCGTGGCTATGGAGCATGCCACAAAGGATGGCAAACCCAAGATACTGCTTGAATGCACCTTGCCGCTCACCGGAAAAAAAGTTGTTTCCATCATCGTCACGGAACTTGCGACTTTTGATCTGACGAAAGAAGGTTTGCTCCTCAGAGCGCTCGCGCCTCATGTCACCGTCGACGCCGTGCGGGCGCTGACCGGAGCGCCATTTAAAATCGCCGACATGGTCGCCGCCTACGCCAACTAAAGGAACATTTTGAATTCCCTCGGGTCGCAACAGGCGGTATCGGAACAGGATTTTCTGGAAAAACAATCGGAGCTTGTTTTTAATCTGGCTCTGCGCTTGACTGGAAATCGTTCCGACGCCGAAGATCTCGCTCAAGACTCTCTGCTCAGGGCTTTGAAGGCCCTGCCGGGCTTCCGCGGCGACAGCCAACTCTCGACCTGGGTGTACAGGATCACGGTGAATGCATGGAAGAACAGGGTCAGGGCCGAGAAAAGCCGTGGATTTTGGAAAACGATTTCATTCGGGGCATTTGGAAATGATCAGAACGATGATGAGCCCATGTATGAGCCGACGGGACAAGACGCTCCGCTCGATAGGGAGTGCGAAAAGGAGGAAACGACCGTCGTCGTGCAGAAAGCCCTGCTTGAGCTCGACGCGGATGATCGAGCCATTATAGTCCTGCGTGAGATCGAGGAGTGCTCTTACGGCGAGATCAGCGCGGTCATGGGACTCGCCGAGGGCACAGTCAAGTCGCGCCTATTCCGCGCCCGCGCCAAGCTTAAGACGTTTCTCGACAAGGTGTCCGCATGAATGATGATATCCGTGAAAAATTATCCGCTTATCTTGATGGCGCGCTTTCTGATTCGGAGCGCCAGGCTGTCGAACTGGAGCTGGCGCGCTCGGCCGAAATGCGAACTGAGCTCGAGGCCCTGCGCCTGGTTTCGAGCGCCGTCAGGGGGTTGCCTAAAGCGAAATTGCCCGCCGGCTTTCGGGCTCGTCTTGAAGCCCGCCGCATGCGCGGCTTCAACACCGAGCGCCGCTATTTTCTTCTGCCGCCCGCGTCCCGTCCCTTCGCGGCTACGCTTGCCGCTGCGGCGGTCGCCCTCGTTCTCTGGAACACAACTCAAGTTCCGTCTAAAATTAAAGAGACTCTCATCGGCTGGGATGGAGTGAAGTTCGCGGTCCAGACCGCCGTCGAGGCGCCCGCCTCCATAGATGTCAGCGGTCGTCTCTCCGCAGGGGGTGGGGATAGCCCGTCGAAAGGTGTTTCAAAAAATGCCGTCGCGACGGACTTGCCTTCCAGCCCAAGCTCTCAGAGAGCGTCCGTCGATAAAGCTGTTATGTCTCTTGACGCGATCGGCACCCGGAAACAACCTCTTGAAATTTCCGAGAACCAAATCCCCGCGGCGTCCTCTGTTCATATCGCCGACCTGGACTTGCTTAAATCCGGCGCGGTCAAGCAGGAATCGTTCAGCGCGCGCAGCGAAGAAGAACGCTCCGCCATCAACGAACGGCTTTATAAGGGCTTAGAGAAAGAAAAGAAGCGGATGGGGATCATTTCTGTCATTGATAAGGGCGCGCAATCGAATCGCGTTTCCGACAGACGCGGGTCGATGGTCCTGCGGGCCCCGCTTCAATTACCACGCTCCTTCTCTGGCGGCTCTGCGCGCGGACGTGAGGAAGCCGCCGTCGTCAGGGCGCTGCCTCTCAAAAGTCCCGACGCGCTCTCGGCGGCCTGGGCCGCCGCCGGCCTTCCGGGAGAGCCCCCGGTCGTAGGGTTCCCGGAGAAAATGGCTCTTTTCCTGGCGGGACCGACAGGGTGCGGCATAGTGAGCGTTCAGGATCGGGGAAAGTTTATTGTGGTCTCATATAAGGAAACGGGATTCGACGCTGCGTCTGCGCGGGTACAGGCCGTTCCGCTTTCTGCTAAGCCGATCGTCGTCAAGCGCGCGGAATAATCGGCCGCGTAAATAAGAAGCGCAGAGGGTGGCATTCAGGAAATGGTGGGGTGGAAAAATTTTATTAGCACTCAAACGCATGAAACCTGTTCAAGATCTGATGCGGGAAATCTGCACCTGCGCGCGTGAGCCGTTGCTGTCGCCGTTGTCGGCAAGAATGAGAATCGGAGATGACCGCGTGAACATGAACATGAACATGAACATGCAGATTCACAGGGCGGCTGAAAGCGTTGCGGTAAATCTATCCAGCGGCAATCGTCTGCTGTGAACTGATGAATGAGCAGGGGTGAAGATAATGGACCAAGCAACTCACAACAAGATCGTCTCCTTCATCTGGGGAATCGCGGACGACGTGCTGCGCGACCTCTTCAAGCGCGGCAAGTACCCGGACGTGATCCTGCCGATGTGCGTCATCCGGCGCATGGATGCCGTTTTGGAACCCACCAAACAGGCGGTGCTCGACACCAAGAAGATGCTCGACAAGAGCGGCATCACGGAGCAACGCGCCGCGCCGCCGGTCCGTGCTGCGGTGCACAAGCCCGGTAAGGTCAAGGCCGACCCACTGCGCGGCCTGTTCCAGGCGACCGTGGACGGCAAGCGCGCCATTGTCGAATACGAGCCCGACTCCGACCTGCGCGACACCGAGCAGGTGCCGCTTCTGGAAGAAGGCGGTATCGAGGCCTTTATCCGTCGCGAGGTGCTGCCCTACACGCCCGATGCGTGGATCAAGGAAGCCGCCGCCAAGATCGGCTACGAGGTGAGCTTCACTCGCCACTTCTACAAGCCGCAGCCGCTGCGCACGTTGGAGGAGATTAGCGCCGACATCCTCGCCGTCGAGAAGGAAGCCGAGGGGCTGCTGGATGGATTGTTGAAGAGAGGCGCGAAATGACGAAGAGGACGAAGAAACCTGCCAAAACGAAGACCGCATCCCTGGAGCCTACCGCCTCGCCTCCCGAGGCGGCGTTTGATGAGATTGTGGCGATGATTGAACAGTCACGCCAGCGTGCCTTGCAGGCAGTGAATACCGGGCTAATCGACCTCTACTGGCGTATCGGCGACTACCTGCATCACAAGATCGCGACAGACGGCTGGGCCAAGGGAACCGTTGTGCAGCTTGCCGTATACATCGCGCGGCGCGCGCCCGGTCTGCGTGGCTTCTCGCCACAAAATCTCTGGCGCATGCGGCAGTTTTTCGAGATGTACCGTGACGATTCAAAACTCTCACCACTGGTGAGAGTTTTGCCATGGACGCACAACCTGATCATCCTCGGACAGTCCAAACGGATGGAAGAGAGAGAGAGTTCTACCTGCGCATGGCCATCCAGGAGCACTGGGGAAAACGAGAGTTGGAACGCCAATTCCGTCTGGCTGCCTTTGAGCGTGCCGTGCTCAGCCCGCCAAAAGCGTCACCAGCGGTGACACAAATTCATGGCGAGGCCGCCGCCAGCGTCTTCAAGGACGCATATATGGTCGAGTTCCTGAACCTCCCCGAGGCACACAGCGAGGCGGATTTGCATCGTGGCCTGCTGGCATGGCTCAAGGCGTTTCTGATCGAACTTGGGCGCGACTTCTGCTTTGTCGGATCGGAATACCCGATACAGGTGGGCGGGCGCGACTTTGCGCTCGATCTCTTGTTCTTTCATCGGGGGCTCAATTGTTTGGTAGCCATCGAACTGAAGGTGGGCCGCTTTGAGCCGGAGCACCTTGGCAAGCTGGAGTTCTACCTCGCAGCCCTCGACCGCGATCACCGTAAGCCGCGTGAAAACCCAGCGATCGGCGTTCTGCTGTGCGCATCAAAGGACAGCGAAGTGGTGGAATACGCGCTCAATCGCTCTCTGTCACCCGCGCTCATTGCCGAGTATCAGACCCAACTACCTGACAAGAAACTTCTTGCGGACAAGTTGCATGAGTTTTACGCTCTGAACGCGCCGGAGTCGGTGCTGGACGAGTCATCAAAGCGGCCAAGGAAGGGCCCATGATCGCCGACCTGCGCGACGTATTCCTGTCCAAACTCATCTCCGGTGAGCTACCTGTGAAAGACGCGGAGCGCATCGTGGAGGCCGCCCGGAATGTGTCAATGATTTTGAGACACCTTTCTTTTGAATTTAGTGTACGGGCTCCTCGCTTAGAGAGACCGGTTTTGGTCTGTTGATCCATACCGCCAGAGGAACAGCGGGTGGAACGGGTCGTTTTCTTACAAATCGTTCCGGATGCGCCTCGTAGGCGGTGTTCAGGATTTCACCCCTGGCTTTTTGCATTTGTTCCGCTAAACCATAATGAACCGCCTCCGGGGTCAGCAAGCCGATCCCCCCGTGGCGATGTTCCGTGTTGTACCATCGGAAAAAGCCTTGTCCAAAGCTCCGGC
>CAZGVK010000085.1:0-7366 GCA_964529095.1 uncultured Elusimicrobia bacterium | reverse complement strand
GAATTTATGGCGGCGAGGCGCCCGTCTGGCAAGGCGCGAAGAGCGAGCATACCGCTAGGTATGTGAGCGATGAGCAACGCAGCCAGGCGGGATGCATCGGCGTTATAAATCGCTCATTTATTTCGTTACACTTCCTTAGGTCCCGCGCGTCGCCTTCACATTAGAAGACTTCATGGTGGGCATCGCAATTTTTTCATAGGCCGAAAGTCCTGTATTATATGGGTCTTAAGACCCTCGCAACTGGAGAGCCGACCGTTATACTGTGGGATGGTTAAAATATCTCAAGCCTTTCTTGTCGGGGCGTTGTCTTTAACAGGCATTGCGGGCAGATGCGAAGAGATTCAAGTCGGTGCGCCTATCTCCGACATGAGCATGAGCGCTTTCAACTCTCTTGGTGGCGACCCTGAAAAATACAAATTTTGCCTGCTGGCGCAAGGTTTAGGCATAGTCCTGAATGATGCAGTCAAAGCGTCATGCGCGAGCCGTCTTGAGGCCGCACCTCAAAATCGGGATATTGTTGGCCCTCAAAAAGGGCGGGAAGGAGAACTGGCTTCCCCTTTGCTCCCAACCCCTGACAATTTCAATGCGGGCAAAGGATTTGATGGGAACTTGAGCGTTGGATTGACTGCGGAATTCGCCGTTGTTGACGCAAATCAGTTCAATTACGATGCTGGGGCGGAAAATAATCCTGTTTTCGACAGCCATGTCAGCGTGCGGTACATGAAAACGGTGAATGGGCCGCGTCTCAAAGCCATTGGAATCGAGGTCCCCAGGTTCTCTTTGCTTCCCGAACACACCGTCTCCGTCGATCCCAATAATTCTGAAGCCTTCAATAAAAACTGGCTGCGCGTCACGGGCAGCACGAGCAAGCCTCCGCTCATCGCCTCGATCGTCGCCGATTTTAAAAAATATCGTCTGCGCATGGGCATCATCCCTGTCGGCGGCATCGAGCCGCTTCCCGGACAGAGCGACAGATACCTTGTCAAGCCATTGCACCAACTGCTGACCGACCGTTATGATACCGGTCTTAAGTTTGGATCGAAATCGGATCTTCCGGAGGCGGCGACTCGCTGGGCATTCAGCGTCATCCGTGGCGATAGGAACCAGTTCCAGCCTGACAATGATAAGAAGGTTTCTAATAGCTATCCCGCATATGCTTTTGAGGGTTCTTTGAGCCTGCTTCGCGCATTGGGCGTCGTCAGCAAGAGCGCCGTGGTCCTAACGGGCGGCGCAGTCGCGGCTCACGCGGGATCTAATCCCGGCGAAAAAACCAACAATACTAGCGGGGTCCTCGCTTTGGAATTCCGGGCGCCGGACGACTGGATTCGTGTGCGTGGCGGCCGTTACCAAACCCAGAGCGGGAAAACTTGGCGCGAAGGCGGGAGGGGGACAGAGGACCAGGTTCCTCCGATTGTCTCCGAGGGAAATTTTATCGAGGCGAGCCTGCAAAAAAAGTTCAGTCAGGCGACAGGCGTTATTTACGCGGCTTATAATAAATTCAGTCTCCAGGGAGATAAAATAGACAATTTCTACTGGCTTGACCCAAAGAGTACGAGCATCAGTGAAAAAATTTATGGCGTGCGCTTGAACGACCTGGGCGTCAAGGGGTTTCATGCGGGATTATCGTATGCCCAGAGGAAGCTCCCTGATCCGAGTGTTTACGGCATAGTTCCAACGGATCGCACCAGCAGCGTATCGTTAGAGGCCGGATATACGACGACCCACGATCTTTTTAAATAGGACCATGTGCTGAACGCCGGCGCGATGGATTTTTTAGATGCCGACCTCGCCCAACTCAAGGCCGAGGGGCGGTTGACTCGTGCGCGCGTCGTCACGGGACGGCAGGCACCGGTTTCGATTGTCGACGGCAAGAGGGTCGTCAATTTGTCCTCGAACAACTACCTCGATCTTACCGGGCATCCAAAACTCATCGCCGCCGCGAAGGCGGCTCTCGACACGCACGGCGCGGGAACCGCCGCCGTGCGTCCGATCATCGGCACGCAGGATATTCATCTGGATCTTGAGCGCAAGATCGCCCAATTCAAGGGGACCGAGGCGGCGCTTGTTTTTCAGTCGGGCTTTGCGGTGAATGTCGCCTGCTGCCAGAGCCTGATGAGCGACCCGCAAGATCTCCTCATCTCCGATGAACTCAACCACGCTTCGATCATCGACGGCGCGCGCCTGGCCAAGGCCGCTCGCAAGGTGTATCCGCATAAGGATATGCAAGCGCTCTCGCGGATATTGGAGTCGCCGGAAGCGCGCGGCGCGCGGCGCAAGATGGTCGTCACCGATGGAGTGTTCTCGATGGATGGCGACTTAGCGCCTTTGCCGGAGATCGTGGAGCTCGCCGAACGTTACGGCGCGTTTGTGATGGTCGACGACGCGCATGCTTCAGGGGTGATGGGTGAGAATGGCCGCGGTACGCCTCATCACTTCAAGATCGCCGAGAGAGTTCAGATCGCCATCGGCACCTTATCCAAGGCCGTCGGCGCCGTCGGCGGCTACGTCGCGGGAGAGCGTCGCCTGATCGATTACTTGGCGGCGACCGCGCGGCCCTTCGCCTTTTCAAGCTCTCAGCCGCCTTCGGTGATTGCCACCTGTGCGGCCGCCATCGATGTGATGCTCGAAGAGCCTGAAAGAATACAACGCTTATGGGAAAATGACGGCTATTGGAAAAAAGGTCTTCGCTCTCTGGGGTTTGACACGGGGGCGTCGCAGACGCCGATTACGCCTGTGCTTATCGGCGACGCAAAGAAGGCTCAGGAGCTCTCCGCCCGCCTCTTCGAGGAGGGCGTGCTGGCTCTTGCCATCTGCTTTCCAATCGTGGCCCGAGGCAAGGACCGCCTGCGCACGATCGTGTCTTCAGGTCACACGCGAGGCGATCTTGATTTTGCCCTTGAGAAGTTCGGCGCGCTCGGTCGCGATTGCGGGCTGATCCAATAGGTATAATCAAAGGGCGTATGCCAATTTCATTATTCTCGGTGGAAGCTTCATTGACCAAGGTTCGCGAGGGCCTGGCAAGCCGCGCGCGCCGCATCGAAGGCCGCGTCGGCCATGAGCTCGCGGCCCATCTCTCTCGCCCCGGCAAGATGCTGCGTTCGCGCTTTGCGTTGCTTCTGGCGGGGGCTTTGGGCGTGGATGAGGACAAGGCGACGGGCGTCTGCCGCGCCATGGAGCTTGTGCATAACGCAAGCCTGCTTCATGATGACTGCGTGGATGAGGCCGACCTGCGCCGCGGGAGGCCGACCCCGAACAAGATATTCGGCACCACCGTCGGCCTTCTCTTAGGCGACCTGGCCTTTTCTCAGGGTCTTGAAGAAGCCATCGATATTTCGCCGAACGCCCCAAAACTTCTGGTGACCGCCGTGCGTGAAATGACGGTCGGCGAGCTTCAGGAAGAGTTTCTGAAAGGGTCAACCGCGGTGTCGATCGACACCTATATGGGCGTGGCGGCGCGCAAGACGGGCGCTTTGTTTGAGTGGGGGGGCGCTGTCCTCTCGGAACTCAGTCCTTTCCCGCATTCGTCGAGCGACCCGCCTCGTCTGGCCTGCGCGGCCGGCATTCTGCTTCAGATCGTCGATGACATTCACGATTACACCTTGACCGAGCGCATCTCTGGAAAGGACGAGGGCCAGGATCTGGCGAATCGTCGACAGACCTTGCCCGGCATTTACGCCTTGCAAGACGCGGGCGCGCGCGGGAGCTTTCTCGCGCTGTGGAACGAGCCTCAACCGGATGCGGCTAAAATCGCCGCCTTTCTTCTGGAGCACGGCTTTATCAAGCAAACACGCGACCATGGCCGTGTGGTTGTGGACTCGATGCTCGCTATGATTAAAAAATTGCCGTGCAAGGCCGAGGCTGCCGAACTCGGCTTCTTCGTCGAAATGATGGCGAAGAGGGAGTTTTAACGATGTCGTATGAAGCCTTGCTGCGCAAGGCCTGGGAAAGCGGAGACTTAATCGTGTCTGAAATCGCGGCGGCCGCCATCGACGGGGCCGCGCGATCTTCCGGCGCGGCGAGTCGGCGGAAAGTTCGCCTTGAAGTCGAAGAAATCGCGGCGCGCGAGAGCTGGGATGCCAACTCCTGCCTCGTCGCCCATAGAGAGGGAATTATGAAGCTTGCGCCATTCGTGAAGTTTCGAGAAGAAAAGTTCGGGGCGGTGCTCTTTGAGACGCGTTCTGAAAAAGTCTACACGCTCAGTCCCACGGGTGCTGCCGTCGTGCGTGAGGTCATCGCCGGCGCTCAATCGTCCAATCTTGTCGCCAAGCTTCAGGAAAAATTCGAGGACCCGAGCGGCAAGATGAGGACGGAAGCCGAGGCGTTTCTCGCGCAGTTGAAGGATAAGGGCCTGATCATCGAGTGATCATGGAAGATAAAGAAACCTCGGACCTCGGCGCTCCTCTGTATGTGGCATGGCAGATCACCAATGAGTGCAATTTGGCCTGCCTTCATTGCATCGAGGAGTCCGGCCCGGGCAAGGCTTTCAAGGATGAATTGACCACCGCGGAGGTCTACGGGGTCATTGACCAGCTGGTGAAAAGTGAGGTCCCGTACGTTTCCTTCTCCGGCGGCGAGCCCATGGTTCGCCCCGACTTTTTCGGCATGGTCGAGCGCATCACGTCCGGCGGCGTCGGCCTCAAAATCGAGACCAATGGCCACTTCCTGACCCCGGAAAATTGCGCCAAGCTCCGAGCGCTCGGCGTCAAAGCGGTTCAAGTCTCCTTGGATGGCGCGAGTGCTGCGTCTTTCAATAAGATGCGCGTGCACGGACGTTTTGCTGAGGCATTGAGCGGCATCAAGAACCTCCGTCAAGCCGGCATTCCCATCGAAATAAACTTTGTTCCCGCCAAGTTCAATATTCACGAAATTGGCGCGGCTGTGGATCTCGCGCATGAGATCGGCGCGTACTCATTCTACACCGGGAAGCTGATGTTCACCGGCAACGCGGTCCGCACCTGGGCGATCACCGCTCCCAATGAGGCCGATTATCCCCAATTCTTCGATACGCTTCGCTTGAAGACCGAAGAATACAAGGGGAAAATGAGGGTCTACTTCCACGAGATGGGTTTACTCGAGGAACTTCGATACCGCCTGAAAAACCCGGCGGCTTTATTTATCATTCTTCCCAACGGGAAGGTGAAGCTCATCAATGCCTTGCCGTTCACCTGCGGAGACTTGCGCCGGCAGACGCTCGGCCAGGTTTGGGCCCAATTCCAAAAAGCCTGGCAAAGCCCGCGGGTTGCGGCCTTCATCGAGCGCCTGGCGGAGGATCCGAATATCGTGTCGCGCCTGCACCAGTGGGAGGAGGTCGGGGCCGCATGACCGACATCCTCGCCGCCCCGCACGCTCCGGTCGGGCAGACGGCGCTCATGAAGGCCGCCTCGATCGTGCGCTATCGCTTCTTCCTGTACGCGGGCTTGCTTCCGTATTTTCTGGGAGCGGCGTGGGCGCGCGGTGTTGAGGCGACTTTTAATCCTTCTCTATTTTTTCAGGGGCTATTGGGTATTTTCTTGGCCGTCGTCGGCGTGGAGAGTTTTAACGAGTACTTCGACGCGAAGATGGGTACCGACCGCGTCTTTAATTGCGACGCGGAGGAAAATATTCCGGAGTGGATGCTTCAACTGGGGTGCACGGCTTTTGCTTTGGCCGCGGCGATCGGTTTTTATTTGGCGTGGCGCGGGGGTTGGCCCATCCTCCTTTATACGCTTCTCGGCGGAGCTGCCGCCGTCTGGTATGTCGGCCCGCCCTTTCGTTGGGTCTACCGGGGGCTCGGCGAGGCGGCCATCGGGCTCTCCTATGGTCCGTGGATGGTGCTGGGTTCTCTTCACCTGCACACGCACCGTTTTTCCGGAGGCGCTTTGCTCGCGTCCTTCGTGCCGGGACTGTTGATCATGGCGTTGGCGACAGTCAATAATATTCCCGATTTTCATCAGGATCGGCTGGTCGGAAAGAATAATCTCGTCGTTCGTCTCGGGCGCAAAAATGGACGCTGCTTGTATCTCAGCCTGTCCGCTCTGGGATTAATTATTATCCCGGCAGGAGCGTTTTTAGGCCTATTCCCCAAGCTGACGGTCCTCGCCGCTGTGGCGGGCCTTCCCTTTTGGATCATCAGCCTGCGCGCCGGTCGCGATACCTGGGATACGCCCCGTCTGTTCATGCCCGCCATCCGCGCAATCGTGCAATGTTACGCCGTCGCCACAGCGCTTTTCGCCTTCACCATGGCGCTGGGATGAGAATCCAATCTTTTTCCGCCCCCACCATGGTCACCTGGCAGTTGACCCGGGACTGCGACCTGGCCTGCCTGCATTGCTGCACGGATTCCTCTCCAGGCAAAGCGCTTCCAGGAGAACTCTCGCGCGATCAAGCCCTAAAGCTCTGCGGCGAGATTGTTGCCGCGGGCGTTCCGTACGCAATGATCGTCGGCGGCGAGCCGACTTTGGTTCCTCATTTTGCGCAGGTGTGCAAAATGCTTTCGGATGGAGGAGTGCTTCTTAAAATCGAGACCAACGGCCAGAATTTCGATGTCAATAGTCTCACAGGTCTCGGGGTTCGATCGGTTCAGATTTCCTTGGACGGCGCTTCGCAGGCGACATACGGGCGGCAACGGGTTAATGGAATTCTTCAAAAAGCCATAACGGCATGCCAAGCGACTGTCGCCGCCGGGCTTCCTCTGGAGATCACCTTCGCGCCGACCAAATTAAACATCTTTGAAGCCGAAGCGGTCATCGATCTGGCCGCTTTTTTGGGCGCTTTCCGTTTCAACACGGGCCAACTCATGCGCCTGGGCACGGCCGCAAAACTGTGGGACCGCCTCGAGCCGACGCAGTCCGAATATGCGTCTTTTTTGCAGGCGCTGAAGCGCAAGGAGCGAGAGTTCTTGGGCACGATGGAGCTTTGCTATAAACCCTTCTCGCTGGAAGAAGAGATGGCGTTGCGGAGTTTAGAGCCTTCCGGCGCGTTGCTGGTGCTTCCCGACGGGCGCGTGAAGGTCGCGGCACCTCTTCCGTTGATATGTGCCGATCTGAAAACGCAGACCTTCCTTGAAGCCTGGCAGGCGTATAAGCTCGCCTGGGACGATGCGCGCGTGAGACACGCTCTTGAGGATCTTGCCGCTGAGCCCTCGCTGGCGGCCTTAGCCAATCAATGGGTGCCGCTCGATAATTTAAACGCTATGCCGGTCGTGGTCTGACCGGAAAACAGGAGCAACATGAACGACCAGAAAACCGTGACGGATGCCAAGGCCGAGCCGAAGCTCGCTTGGGAGACGCCCTCTCTTGAGGAAGTTTCCGAGCGCGTGATGGCCCAGCCCTACATCCGCTTCACCTGATGGACCGGAGAGGGGCGTCCGTGGGCGACTACGGCGCCC
>CAZGVK010000084.1:0-4752 GCA_964529095.1 uncultured Elusimicrobia bacterium | reverse complement strand
TTCGCGGACCGGGCTCACAGGTTGCGAGAGGAATATGCCGAGGCAGACCAAGATGATTGCCAGAGGGGTCGTGTAACGCGCGACAAGCACGGCCAGGCGGACCTCGCGCGAGGTCTCGGCGGGATTTAGTAGCTGTTCCATAAATTTCCTTTTGTGTCGGTGTGCGTGCACTGAACCCAGACTTGGCCCGATTGCGCGCCTGAACTGACGAATCCCCAGCCGCCCACATCCGCGCCATCGGGCGCGTCGGCGACAAGAGTTACCTGGTTGCTGTTGCCATGCGCGACCGTGTACACGGGCAGAACGTTGGTCAGATACTTGCTCCCAGGCTGCAACAGCGGCGTCAGATCGCTCGGATACAATCCCTCAAGATCGGAATAATAGAGCGTGATCGCCGAGCGCAATGCCTGAAGCTTCTTCTTCGTCGCGGCTTCGTTGGCGTTGCGGATCAGAGTGGCCATGCGCGGAATCGCCAGCGAGGCCAATACCCCCATCATCGCCACGACGATCATCATCTCAATGAGTGTAAACCCCTGCCGTCTCATTGGGTCAATTTTAGAAAAATTTACCCTTATCCTGCAAAGCGCTTCGGACAAAAATATTGCAACCGTGCGGGTTCTCTTGACACTCCGTGATTTTCCTTTTCGGCAGGGATACAGGCGAGCCCTAAGCTTTCAGGAACTCGCGCACGATCGCGACAGCGCTTTGCTCGCCGAGGGTGAGGCGCACGGCGTCGCCCTCAAATGAGGGAATGAAGGAGAGGCGCGGGCCGAAGGTCTTGATCCAGCGCGCGGCCGCATCGGGGTGCGGCGGAGCGTCAGCGCGCCAGCGCAGTTCGACACAGCCGTCCTTCTCTGTGATCTCGGATAGCTTGGCGCGCCGCGCCGACGCGCGCAAGCTGAGCAGTTCAAAAAGGTTCTTGACCGGCTGCGGCGGCGGGCCGGAAAGGCGCTCAAGCTCGTCTAAGATGGCCTTTGCCTCTTCCGGCGTCGCCCGCAGAGCCCTTTTGTAAATCTTCAGGCGCTCGATCTCGCCGGGCAGATAATCCCGAGGAATATAGGCAGGCAGGCGGAGGTCCACCTCAACAAGACGATCTTCCTCCACGCGCTTGCCGCGTAGACGCGCCACTTCGCTTTCCAGCAGCTGCGCGTAATAATCCGCGCCCACCGCGTTCATGAAGCCGTGCTGTTTGGCGCCGAGGAGGTCGCCAGCCCCGCGAATCTCCAAATCCCGCAGCGCCAGCTTAATGCCCGCGCCAAGCGCTCCGAACTCCTTGAGCGCCTCCAGGCGTTTGACTGCATCTTCGGGCAAATCCTTCATCTCCGCGTCGAGGGGATGGAATAGGTAGCAGAACGCGCGGCTTTTTTCTCGGCCGATGCGCCCGCGCAACTGGTAAAGCTGGGCTAGCCCGAAATCCTGCGCGTCTTCCACCAAAAGCGTATTGACGCTCGGAATATCGAGCCCCGACTCGATGATCGTCGAGGCGACGAGCACGTCGGACTTGCGCTGAGCTAAATCCCACATCGCCTTCTCGATGTCGGGTCCCTTCATTTGGCCGTGAACCATGGCCACGCGAGCGCCCCCCGAGAGCTCGCGCACCTGCTTCAGGGTCTCGGCCATGGTGCGTACGCGGTTATGCACGTAATACACCTGGCCTCCTCGCGCGAGCTCATCGGCAATCGCCGTCGAGACCACCCGTTCATCCCACGGACCGACGCGCGTCACGATCGGCTGCCGGCCGCTGGGAGCGCTTTGTATTAATGAAATCTGCCTCAACCCAGTCATGGACTGGTGCAAGGATCGCGGAATCGGCGTGGCCGAGAGCGCCAGAACATCCACGTTCGCGCGTATTTTTTTTAGCTTCTCCTTGTCCGTGACGCCGAAGCGGTGCTCCTCGTCGATGACGATCAGGCCTATGTCATGAAAACGCACGTCCTTTTGCAGCAGGCGCAAGGTTCCGATCACAACATCCACCTTGCCTGCCGCCAAATCCTTCAAGATCGCCTTCTGCTCGGCCTTGGTCTGAAAGCGCGTCATCATGGCCAGGCGTACCGGGAAGCCCGCCATGCGCCGCGAAAAGGTGCGGAAATGCTGATCGGCGAGAACGGTCGTTGGCGCCAGCACCGCGCATTGTTTGAGGCCCATCGCGCACTTAAACGCCGCGCGCATTGCCACCTCGGTCTTTCCAAATCCCACGTCGCCAACGACGAGGCGGTCCATGGGCCGAGGTGCTATCATGTCCTCAAGCGTTTCTTTGATCGCGCGCGCCTGATCCTCGGTCGGCTCGTAGGGGAAGCCATCGGCGAACTCGCGTTCCATCTCTACCTCGGCTGGGAAAGAGTAGCCGGGTTTTGCCGCGCGAGCGGCCTGCATGCGCAGGAGCTCTTCGGCGAGTTCGCGCACACCCTCAGAGACCTGCTTCTTGACCTCCAACCAGTTCCGCGTGTCGAGGCTCGATAATCGCGGCCGCTTGCCATCGGCGCCCGCATACTTCTGCACGCGGTCGAACTCGGTCAGCGGCACAAAGAGACGATCCGAGCCGCGGTACTCGAGCTTCACGCAATCTTGAGGACCGTGCCCGGGCGCTGAAATTGGCTCCAACCCTTGATATTTCGCCACGCCGTAATCTTGATGGACGACGAAGTCGCCGTATTTGAGTTCTCGCCAGCGCGCCGTTCCAATGCCTTTTGCAGAGAATCGCTTCCAGCGCCCGACGCCGCGCCAATCGCGCTCGAAAATCTGCGATGTTGCAAAAACCGCCAGGCAAGACCGGGGATGACGAAAGCCCTCGCGCAGGGGGCCTATCAAAAACTGGATCGCAACACCCGGAAGCTCTTCGCTCAGTATGTCCTGTAGGCGCGCGTCCTCGCCGTGGTTTAAGCTGAATAGAACGACCGTCTGGGCGCGTTGCGCCTCACGTTTCATCTCCGCCCAGGCGTTCCCGGGGAAGCCGCCGAAGGGGCCCAGCGAGCGAGCGCCGAAGTCGCATTCCTCCGGTTCCATTGCAGCGCCTCGCGCAAGAGTGAAATTCGCAACGCCGGCGGGGACCATGATATTGACGCCTTCATCAAGAAGCCATAACGCTCCTTCGCTCAGCCAGTCCGCAATGCTCGTCGCCACGGAAGGCTCCTCCGCGGGTGTCGCGACGGCCTGCGCCTGAACGGCGGAGGGCTCTTGAGAAATCGGGTCGAAGGGACGAATCGAGGCGATGCGATCCTCATCGTAGAGAATGCGATAGGCCACGGCAGGCTCAAGCGCATGGAAATCGAGCACCGCGCCGCGCACCGCAAATTCACCGGGACTCTCCACGAACTCCACGCGCTGATAGCCGGCGGCGAGAAGAGCTTCGATGGCGCTGTCTCGCGGGCTGATATCCCCGGCGCGAAAACGCACGGTCCGCGAGGAGAAGTCGGCGCGTCCAGGCGCCGACGCCCCTAGACCTTCAGGTGTGGACAGAACGAGGCGCGCGCCGGCGCGAAGTATTTCCAGGGAAGCTAAACGCTCGCGCGCGTCATCTCCGAACACGGCGACAGTCTCAGTCTTTCCTCCGAAAAGAGGCGCCAATGCCTTAAACGCATCGACCATGTCCTCAACGGCGTCGGCGTTCGGCAGAACAAAGACGAGCGGACCCCGGAGAGAAGCAATTGCTTCGGGCGGCTCTCCCGCCAAAATGCGGCGCGCAAGGAAGGCGCGCGCCCCGCTGCCGGGGACGCCGACGATCTTCTTCATCGCGCTTTCGCTTGCGCGGCTAGGCCCGCAATAAAGCCATCTCGCCGCGCGGGGTCCGCGCACAGGCCCGTCACGCGCCGCCCGGAGGCCGCGCCCTCGTGCGCGAAGAAACCCTCAAAGGACACGCCGCCGGGCTCGAGGCGGGCGTATGCGCCGACAGGAGCGCCGCAACCGCCGCCGACGTTCCCGAGAAACGCGCGCTCAAATTCCACGCAGGTCCGCGTCGCGGCATGATCGAGCGGACCGAGAAATTCCGCAGCGTCCTTGCAGTCAGAGCGGACCTCAAGAGCGAGAGATCCTTGGGCGGGCGCTGGAATCATGACCCTTGCATCAATCGGCTCATACGGCGCGTCCCCGAGGCCGAGGCGCTTGAGTCCGGCGACAGCGATCACCATCGCGTCGTATTCCCCCCCCGCCAATTTTCGCAGGCGCGTGTCCACATTCCCGCGCAAATCCAGAACTCTCACTCCAGGTTTTGCCGCGACGAGCATCAGCCGGCGGCGCAGCGAAGAGGTCGCCACTCTGTCGCCCGCGCCGAGGGACGCCCAGCTCAAGCCCTTGCGCGCAACAAAGGCGTCGCGCGCGTCCTCGCGTTCCGGATAGGCCGCAATCGATAAGCCGGGCGCAAGGAAAGCGGGCAAGTCCTTAGCGCTATGCACCGCGAAGTCAATCCGGCCATCAAGCAAGGCCTCTTCAAGCTCCTTGATCCACAAGCCCTTGGCCCCCTGAGGCAAGGTCTTGACGATCTCCGGTGGCGGCGCGCCGAACAGGTCGCCGCTGGTTTTGATAATAATGGTTTCGACCACTATTTTTGTATTGAGCGCGGAGAGGGCACCGGAAATCAATCGCGCCTGCGCGAGCGCCAGCGCGGAGCCCCGCGTGCCCATTTTAAGGATCGTCACGCGCCTATTCTACCTGTTGCGCGCGCACGATCACTGCCAGGCTCCGACATCAATGGGGCGGCAATAAAAAATGCAGTCCTCGGGCGGACTGACGATGGGCCTCGATGGCGGGCTTATGGGA
>CAZGVK010000083.1:0-11168 GCA_964529095.1 uncultured Elusimicrobia bacterium | reverse complement strand
GAATTTATGGCGGCGAGGCGCCCGTCTGGCAAGGCGCGAAGAGCGAGCATACCGCTAGGTATGTGAGCGATGAGCAACGCAGCCAGGCGGGATGCATCGGCGTTATAAATCGCTCATTTATTTCGTTACACTTCCTTAGGTTGCAAAGTATGCGGGTTAGCTCACAATAACGATGTGTTTTTAAATACCGATACGAACCAGTCCCCGTAGCGGCTCATGCGCTTATGTTAAAATAGAACGCATGCCGCGCTACCCCGAAACCGGTGTATTTTACCGTGCGCTGGATCGCGAGCTCCCGATGATCGTGCGCGGCGAGGGGTGCTGGCTGATCGACAAGATGGGACGCCGCTATCTCGACGCATGCGGCGGCGCCTATGTCGCCAACCTCGGACACGGCGTCTTGGAACTCGCCGACGCCGTCGCTGAGCAGATCCGCGCGGTCGCCTATGTCAACGGCACCGCCTTCACCAATGAGCCTGCCGAGCTGTTAGCCGCCGAGTTGCGAATGCTGAGTCCGAAGGGCCTTGATTTCGCCTATTTCCTTTCCTCCGGATCCGAGGCCGTGGAGGCGGCGCTCAAGCTCGCCCGCCAATTTTGGGTCGAGTCGGGACATCCCGGCAAGCATAAAATCATCGCACGCGCGCCCGGCTATCACGGCAACACTCTCCTCGCGCTCTCCGCCTCCGCGCGCGAAAGCTACAAAAAAATATTCGGGCCCTGGCTCGTGCCTGTCACCATGATCCCAGCGCCCTATCCCTACCGCTGTGCGCCCGGCTCGCCCGCGATGACAGGCGCGGCCCTTGAGGCCGCCATCCTGCAAGAGGGCGCTGAAACAGTCGCCGCCTTCATCGCCGAGCCGGTCGGCGGCTCCTCAACCGGCGCCTCGTCGCCGCCTCAAGGCTACTTCAAGCAAGTCCGCGAGATTTGCGACAGGCACGATGTTTTATTGATCGCCGATGAGGTTCTCTCGGGCGCGGGCCGCACCGGGAAATGGTCCGCCATCGAGCATTTCGGCGTTACGCCGGACATCATGACCCTGGGCAAAGGCCTTTCCGGCGGATGCGTCCCGTTGTCTGCCCTGCTCGCAACGAAAAAAATAATTAATCCGATCGCCGCAGGTTCCGCCTCTTTCAAGCACGCCCAAACATTTTCCCATTCCCCCGTCATTTGCGCCGCCGGGTTGGCGACGGTTCGTTATGTTAAAAAAAATAACCTGATCGCTCGTTGCGCCGCAATGGGCGCCGTGCTCCATAAAAAGCTTGCCGTTTTGCTTGATCTGCCGTTTATCGGGGACGTCCGCGGCCTCGGTCTCTTGGCGGGAATTGAATTCGTCGCCGACAAGAAAACCAAGGCGGCGTTCCCGCGCTCCCTGAAGTTTGCCGAGACGTTCGTCGCCTCGGCATTGGACTTGGGCCTCATCGTCTGGCCCAACACCGGCCACGCCGACGGCGAGAATGGCGACCTCGTCATGCTCGCCCCTCCCTTCATCATCACCGAAGCGGAACTCGATGAAATCATCGTCCGCTTCAAAAAAGCATTCGACCGCACTTTGGAGAAAACCCATGTCCACTAGCGCCGCCGCCTTCAAGATCACCTATACCTCAGTCAACATAGATTTGACTCAGTTTCACCAAGATTTTGACCGGGCGCTTGCATCTGTGCGCGCGAAAGCGGGCCGCTCTCATCCTCTCTGGATATCCGGCGCGGCCGTTGAATCGTCGTCTGAGCTCTTATCGGACTTCTCTCCGATTGACGGCGCTTTGCTCGGAAAATTTTCGGCCGCCACGGCCGCGCACGTTGACCGCGCCTGCTTCGAGGCGAAGGCCGCGCAGAAGGCGTGGGGCCTGCAGCCCTGGCAATCTCGCGTGGCGATTTTGCGCCGGGCCGCGACTTTAATCCGCGAACGCAAGTATGAGATCGGCGCTGTGATGAGCCTTGAGATCGGCAAAAGCAGAATGGAGGCGATGGGCGACGCCGAGGAATCCGCAGACCTCATCGACTACTACGCGCAGCAAGTGGAAAGCGCCGACGGCTTCCTTAAACCATTGGCAAAGCTCCTGCCCAATGAAAACACCCGCTCGGTCCTAAGACCCTACGGCGTGTTCGTCTGCATCGCTCCATTCAACTTCCCGATGGCGCTGTCAACGGGGATGTCCTCGGCGGCCTTGCTCGCGGGCAATGCGGTCGTCTATAAGCCCGCGCAGGACGCGCCCTGGACCGGCCTCATGCTCTACGAGTGCTACCGCGACGCGGGAGTGCCCGCAGGCTGCTTTCACTTCATCACCGGCGCTGCCGCCGCCATCGGCGACGCGCTTTGGAAGAATCCCGCCGTCGACGGCATCGTCTTCACCGGCTCCAAAGAAGTCGGCATGCGCATGATGAAGGAATTCTCCTCCGTGTTTCCAAAACCGGCCTTAATGGAGCTCGGGGGCAAAAATCCGACCTACGTCTCCGAGACCGCCAACCTCGATGACGCGGCAACCGGCGTCATGAAATCCGCTTTCGGGCTGCAGGGGCAAAAATGCTCCGCGTGCTCGCGCGTCTACGTGCACGACGCCGTCTACAATGCCTTCGTCGCCCAACTTCTAGAAAAAAGCCGTGCGATCGTCATGGGCGATCCCACGCAGAAGGATATCTACTTCGGCCCCGTCATCAACGCGCGGGCGGTGACCACCTTCGAAAGCGCCGTTGAGTCCGCGCAGAAAGGCGGGCGCGTCCTTCTCGGCGGCAAACGCCTCATGGGCGGCCTCTTCGACAAAGGGCACTTTGTGGCGCCGACGATTGTCGAGCTGCCTCTTGATCACGAATTATTCATGCGCGAGCTTTTCGTGCCGATTCTTGCCGTGGGCAAGGTGAAGGACATCGACCAGGCCATCGCCGAATCCAATAAAGCGGACTACGGCCTCACGGCCGGCATCTTCACGGCTAAAAAAGAAGAAATACAAAAATATTTCGATGAAATCGAATCCGGCGTCTGCTATGCCAACCGCCCCTCGGGCGCGACGACCGGCGCATGGCCGGGGGTGCAGGCCTTCTGCGGCTGGAAAGGCTCGGGCGCTTCGGGCAAGGGCGGCTGCGGCCCCTATTACGTCGCACAGTTCATGCGCGAGCAGTCGCGCACCATCATGGAGTAATATGATCGCGAAAATGGCGCCGCCCATGCTTGATTACCCGCGCATTATCGTCGCACCCCCGGGACCGAATGCCAGGGCCATCATCGCCAAGGACAAGGAATTCTCCTCGCCGTCCTACATAAAGGAATATCCGCTCGCCATCGCCGGCGGCCAGGGTGCGATGGTCGAGGATGTAGACGGCAACCGCTACATCGACTGGATGGCCGGCATCGCGGTGTCTGCAACCGGCTACAACCACCCGGCAGTGGTCTCCGCCGTGCAGAAGGCGGCGGGTGAGTTCCTGCACATCTGCGGCACTGATTTTTACTATCAAGGATTTTCCGACCTTTGCGAGACCCTCGCGAAGTCCGCGCCCGGCGGCGGCAAGTGGCGGAGCTTCCTGACGAATTCCGGCACTGAAGCAATTGAGGGCGCGGTCAAACTCGCCCGCCAGCGCACTCGGCGCGCCGCCATCGTATCCTTCAACGGCGCCTTTCATGGCCGCTCCTATGCCGCGATGACCCTGACGACCTCGAAGGTCAAGTACCGCAAAGGTTTCGGACCCCTCCTGCCCGAGGTGTATCACCTCCCCTTCCATAATCCCTATCGCAACACGGTAGCGGACTGCGTGCAGGCCGCAGAAGACCTTTTCCTAACGAAGCTCGACGCCTCCGATGTCGCGGCCGTCGTCATGGAGCCATTTCAGGGCGAGGGCGGCTATATTATTCCCTCAAAAGAATTTCTCGAATACTGGCGCGTGTTCTGCGCCGACCACGGAATTTTGCTCATCTTCGACGAGGTTCAGTGCGGCGCCGGCCGCACCGGGAAGATGTGGGCCTGCGAACATTTCGGGGTAGTCCCGGACATCCTCGTCACGGCCAAGGGCATCGGTTCCGGAATGCCCATCGGCGCTATCATCGCCAAGGAATCCGTGATGACTTGGCCGCGCGGCTCGCACGGATCGACTTTCGGAGGCAATCCCGTCGCCTGTGCCGCGGCGCTTGCGACGATCGCTCTTCTAAAAGAAGGGCTCGCTGAAAACGCGGCAATAATGGGTGCGCATCTGCTCGCAGGCTTTAAAAAACTCGCGCTAAAACATGCCTGCATTGGCGACGTGCGCGGCCAAGGCCTCTTCATCGGCCTCGAACTCGTGAAGGACCACAAGACCAAGGAACCAGCGGACACTCTGATGGCGGCGCTCGAACAGCTTGCCTTCACCAAGGGCCTGCTCCTGCTTGGCTGCGGCCGGTCCACGATCCGCGTTGCCCCCCCGCTCGTGCTGACCCGGTATGACGCAGACAAGGGCCTGGATATTTTCGACGAGTGCCTCATCGCGCTGACGAGCTGAAGGCCCGCCTCGCGGCGGGGCCTTCAGAAACGCGGGCCGATTATTTCGCGGCCAGCAGCTTTGCGATAAGCTTCTCGAACGCCTCGACAGGATAGGCGCCGCGCAGAGGCACGCCGTTGATTAGATAAACAGGAGTGCCCTCGATGCCGAACTTCTTGGCCTCTTGCATATCGGCCTCGATCTTCTTCTTAACGGCGTCGCTCTTCGCATCCTTGGCTGCTTTAAGGACGTCAAGCTTCAGGTCCTTGGTGAGCGACTTAAAGTAGTCCTCGCCGAGCTTGTTTTGGTTCTCAAACAGGGCGTCATGAAAGGCCCACGCCTTTTCCGGAGACTGCAACGCCAGCGCCTCGAACCACTGCGCGGCGGGCATGGCTAACGGGTGAAAGCTCAGCGGCATATTTTTGAAGACCACTCGAAGCGTGTCGCCGTGCGCCTTGCGCAATTGCTCCAGGTTCTTGTAGCCCGTCACGCAGTAGGGACACTGAAAATCGGAGTATTCGACGATGGTGATCGGAGCGTTCGCGTTTCCGCGCACCCGGTCATTTGCGCCGATCTCGGGCTTCAGCGGATTTTTGATGGCATTGTCGCGCTCCATCTCCTCGCGCTTGGCCTCTTCTGCGGCCTTATTCTTCTGATATTCCCGCTGAGACTCGACGATCAATTCGAAGAACTTTATCTTATCAGCTTTCGTGAGGGCGCTCAACACAAGATCAGGATTAGCGTTAAGAGCCTTCTGGAGGTCATCACGGGAAAGTTCGGCGCTTACGGGAGCGGCAAGCAGCATGGAAAAGAGCGCGGTCAACAAGCGAATATTATTCATCAGGGTCTCCTGTCGAGCGGTTTTAGAATATCATTTTCAACCGCTTCATGCGCCCGATCCCTGTGTTATCGTTTCCACCGCCCAATCGCCAGACCTTTCCGGTCATTGTCCATGCGCGCTCAAAACGACGGACATCATGACCAGCATATAAGCCGCGAAACGGCGCACGGGAACGGGGACATCCCCCGCTTGAAGGCTTGCCAGACTAACGGTCTTTCCTATGTTCATTTTAAAATCCATCCCGCGATAACTAATGATGTTTTCCTTAGTAGAGATATTTTCTCCGGACATCACGCCGGTGATCGCAATGGGGTCATCAAAATTAATATTGAGCGTTTCCTCTTCTCCTTGCAGAACCATCGCAACAGGAGGCAGCTCTGGACCCCCGATAAAAACGACCTTCACCGGCTTCCCGTCGATGGTCGCCTGAGGGCCCGATTGATCATGCGTCACTAAAATCATTGGCAGGCCTTTCCCGCTCAACTCGACCCCGAGCGGAACGCGACGATATGTCCAAACATAACTTTCCGCAGGAGTCGCATCCGCATTTGCCTCCGAAAAAGTTGTCGGAACCTGCGCTTGCAGGCAAAGACATAATGGGACGGAGAGTGTCGCCACGACGATGAACGCCAAGGTCGCTGCTTTTTGCAGAGACATAAATTTTCTCCTTTGAGTCATTGCTTTGAAACCACATTATATCCCCCATCGTTGCGCAGCACATGGGCCCAATGGTGCAAGCTCACTCAAGCTTTAGACCCAGGGTCAAGCAGGCATTAAGGCCCATACGCTCAGAGGTGGCCGGAACGCTGAGCATCAGCAGGCAACCGCAAGCGCCTGCTCATCGCCATGCGCTATCTATGTTAGAATCGTGCCCGTGACGATGCCTCTGCGCGCCCTCTTGATAAGACACCAATGAAGCTCGTCACTTTTGAGGTCTCCACCCCCTTAGGTCCGGTCGAACGCCTGGGATCTTGGCACGACGGGAGGATCACGGACTTAAATCTTGCCGCCGCTCTCCTTTATAGGACAGCGGGGAAAGCACGGCCTGAGGCGCGCGCTGATTTCTTCGTGCCCGCCTGCCTTCTCGGCCTTCTCGACGGCGGTCGCGAGTCGTTAGCCGAGGCCAAGTCCGCTCTCCACGCGCTCACGGGAGAGCCCACCGGCGCCAAAGGCGAGCGGATCGTGTGGAAAGAAAATGCGGTCACGCTCAAAGCCCCGCTCCCCCGTCCTCGATCCTTGCGCGACTTCTTCGCCTTCGAGGAGCACGCAAAAGCCGGCGCGCGGCGTCGCAATGAGCAACTCTCTGTCGAATGGTATGACCAGCCGGTCTTTTATAAAGGGAACCCCCGCTCGATCATCGGCCCCAACGACACGATCCCCTGGCCCGCATTCACGCGCAAGCTTGATTTCGAGTTCGAGATCGCGGCGGTGGTGGGAAAGGCGGGCAGGAATATCGCGGTCAAGGACTCCCTGCGGCACATCGCGGGCTACCTCGTCATGAACGACTGCTCAGCGCGCGACATCCAGAGAAACGAGATGGTCTGCCGCATGGGACCGGCGAAGGGAAAGGATTTCGCGACGGCGCTCGGCCCCTGGCTCGTGACCGCCGACGAATGGCCCGGAGAAATACCCGACCTCACGGTGCGCGTGAACGGCAAAGAATGGAGTCGCTCAAAGGGCGTTCAGCCTTACTGGAATTTTTCGACCATGCTCTCCCACGCCTCACAGAGCGAGGATGTTTTTCCCGGCGACATCATCGGCTCGGGCACCTACTTCACCGGCTGCGGTCTCGACCTGGCGCGCTGGATCAAGCCTGCCGACATAATCGAACTCGACGCGGGTCCGCTGGGAATTTTAAAAAATACCGTAGGGAAGCCCTCGGGCGCTTTGCATCTTAAATATAAAAAAACCGGGGCTTACGCGTGAGCGTTATAATCTCTCGCGGCCGCGTGCCGAAGACGCCGCACACTGAGTTTTACTCGGAGCCTGAAGTTCTCGCCCTCGAGGAGATCCACGGCGTCTCCGGTTTCAGCGGCGACTGGTCGCGCAAGTATCACTACCGTAAATACCCGACCCAACAGGTGCGCGAGCCGCACCGCCTGCCGCTCGACCTGCGCCCCCAACCGCTCCCACCCCAGCCGCTCCAACCCTGGCATATCCGCACCGGACGCCTGAAGGCTCACGGCGACCACATCAGCGGACGCGTGCCCCTGATCTACGGGCTGACAGCGTTCGTGTCCGCCGCCCATTTTGAAAAATCCTGCTCGGCCGACCGTTTCTTCCGCAACGGCGACGGCCACGAACTTTGGTTTATACAAGAAGGCTCCGGCCTCATCGCCTCGGAATACGGCGTGCTCCCATTCAGGAAGGGTCACTATGTGAGCCTTCCCAAAGGCACGACCTACCGCCTCGAGCTCGAGAGTCCGGCGAGCTCATTGCTCATTATCGAGTCGCGCCTACCCATTCAGTTCGCGCCCCATTACCTGAATGCCTCCGGCCAGGCTCACCTGACAGCGCCGATTGTCGAGACCGAGATCGGCCTGCCCGAGTATCGGCCCGCGCGCGATGAAGAGGGCTTATTTCGCGTTTGGACCAAGCATGGCGGCGGCTTCGTTACGGAAATGTTCCTCGGCCATCATCCTTTCGATCTGATCGGCTGGGAGGGCGCACTCTATCCATACACCTTCCATACCGACGACCACCATGCGGTGGTCCGGAGCATCCACACCGCGCCCCCCGCGCGGCAAACCTTCCAGTCCGGCGCGCCGTCGCACAAAGGCTTCTCGGTCTGCACGTTCAAGGGTCAAATTGAGGGCTGGCACCCCCGCGACGTGCCCGCGCCGTACGCGCACTACAACGTCGACAGCGACGAAGTCATGTTCTTCTCCAACACCAGCTACGGAGCGCGCAAGGGCCTCGTCGAACCGGGCTCATTCACGTTTCACCCGGGCTCGCTGCCCCACTCTCCGCACGGCATGGCCGCAAAACGATCCTTCGCCGAGCGCGGCAAGCTCTCGGACTACCTCGCGATCATGATCGACACCTTTTACGAACCGCTCGCAGTCGCCAAGCAGGCATTAGCGCTTGCCGACAAGGACTATGCCTTGAGCTGGAACCGAGACACGCAGGGGATTTCAGCGGCTTAAGATGGAAATCGATCCGGCGACTTTGACGGCCCGAGAGCGCTATCTGCTGATGATTGCGACGATCCTGCCGCGCCCCATCGCTTGGGTCGCCACCCTGGCGCCTAACGGCATTCCGAACCTGGCGCCGTTCTCGTTCTTCACGGGAATCTGCGCGAACCCGATGACCGTGTGCTTTGCCCCCGTCAACGACCGCAACGGCAAAAAAAAAGACACCTTGATCAACATTGAGCTGACAAAACAATTCACGGTCAACATCGTCAATGAGCGCAACTCCGTCAAAATGAACCGGACATCCGCGCCCTATCCGTATGGTGTCAATGAATTCGAAAAGACCGAGACAACGCCTCTGCCCTCGGTGAAAGTAAGGCCGCCCCGCGTCAAAGAGAGCCCGGTGGCCTATGAATGCGAACTTCTGCAGATCGTGCGCATCGGGGAAGGTCCGCTGGCCGGAAATCTGGTTGTCGGCCAGGTCGTTTATTTTCACTGCGCCGACTCGATCTACAATAATGGGCATATCCGCCATCAAGACATTAATGCGGTCGGACGCATGGAGGGCGCCTGGTACGCGCGCACAAACGATGCGTTTGAACTGCCGCGCCCGGAGGCTTAAGTGAAGAAGCGGCCCTTTCATAATTTCGTCGTCGACCACATGACCCTTCTCGTCGATCCGGAGATCTACAAAACAACCTATGCGCTTTTCCGGATCATCTTCGGCGCGGCAAAGGAAGATTTGATTTATGAAAAGCGCTCCAATTGGCCCGGTCAAAGGCAACCCGCCTCGATGACCTTCGCAACGCGCATTGGAATCGGGAAAAATCCCTCGGCCTCCAGCCCAACTATCATCGCCGTCGTCCAGCCGACCGAAGCGAAGACGCAAAGCTCTCATGTCCGCGCCATGCTCAAAAATCGCGGCGGCGGCTGCCATTGGCAGCATATCGCACTGCGCACGCCCGACCTCGTCGGCTTCCATAAGTTCTGTCTTGCGCGCGGCGTGAATTTCATCACGCCGATTCTCAAGGACGCAGCCGATGACTTAATCCAGGTGTTCAGCGGCGAGTGGATGATCCCGGGCGGGCGTCCAACGGCGACCTTCTTTGAATTCGTGCAGCGCGACCCGAGCCCGGCCCTGCTCAAAAAAATATCCGCCGCCGCGAACCGGCAAGCCTGGTTCAGAGACAAGACCTTCCTCGGCCTGTACGGTGAAAAGGAGAATGAGTACAAGCGCTCAAAAGTAACGCCCTTTATCCCCGACGCGCTTGCCAAAAAGATCGCCGCGCGTCTAAAAGGCCACGAACTCTGGGAAATCAGCGACCGCCTCCTCGACCAAGTCGAAGCCGACATGCTCGACTACGCATAAGGAAGTAATTTTTTCTCTTAAAATGACACAATCGTAAGTCGGCAGTATGACCAGGATGCGAAGCGGAATGCAATCCAACCCTTTCAAATGAGGCGGCCAGCCCTTATCACAGCGTTCTTGCTCGCCGCCGTCGGCGCGTTTCTGGGTTTCCAGAACGTCCAGAGGGCGAAAGAGGAACGCTCTCCACAGGGCCGCTACCGGGCCGGTGTTGCCGCACTCTACCGTGGCCGCTACCACGACGCGGTTTCCCTGCTGACCAAGGTTCTTCTCACCGAGCCGCGCAATGCCCGAGCCTACTACTTCCGCGGCCTCGCATGGAGTGAACTTCGCTCCCTTCCTGCGGCCATCGAAGACCTGACGCACGCTCTCCATTTGGAGCCGTCGCTCGCTGGCGCCGCCTACCAACGAGCGCTGGCGCGTGAGAGCTTGGGAGACATTCTGGACGCGCTCTCCGATATTGACTCCCTCCTGGCAGCCGATTCCAAGCGCGCCGAGCTTCGCTCGGTGCGCTCGCGCCTTTTGGAAATACTTGGCCGCAATCGCGAAGCGGAGGATGAACTCAACCTTCTGCTCAAAGAGCGGCCAAAATCATATTTCCCTCTGATCAGCCGCGCCCGTCTTCGCCGCCAGCGTTCGGATCTAGACGGCGCCCTCGCAGACTGCAATGAGGCGATCGCCCAAAATTCCCGGCTAGCCGCCGCCTTTCTCTGCAAGGCCTCCACGCTGGCGAGGGTGGAAGGGCATGGGCGCGATAAAGAAGCCATCGCCGCCTATGCCAAGGCCATCGAGATTCTCCCCGGCCGCGCGGACATCTATTTTAAGCGCGGCCAACTCCATCAGAACCTCTACCACACCAACGACGCGCTCGCCGACATGACTGCGGCCGTCGGTATCGCGCCTCAGATCGCCTCTTATTGGGAAAAGCGTGGACACATCTACAGAGATCGTGCAGATAGCGAAGATCGCCCGGAGGAGTTACCCCTCGCACTGCAAGATCTGACGAAGGCTATCGAGTTATCTCCGAAAATGATGGGCGGATACTTCTATCGTGCCGACGCAAAAATCTCTATGGATCGATACGATGACGCCGCCGTAGACGCCAAGATGATCCTTGCGCTCGACGAGAAGGACGCCGGCGCAAATGTCCTTCTCTGCGATATTTACAGGTTCAAGAAGGAATACACGAAGTCCCTTTCCTTCTGCGACAAGGCCGTAGACTTTTCTCCATACTATGCGAGTGCGCGCACTACACGCTCAACAATATTGCGGTCGCTTAAACGCAATCGCGAAGCTCTTGAGGAAAGCTCTAAAGCCATCGATATCGAGCCTTGGTCGGACCAAGCCTGGCTGTCTCATGCGGCCGCTGAACTTGCATTAGGGATGC
>CAZGVK010000082.1:0-8299 GCA_964529095.1 uncultured Elusimicrobia bacterium | reverse complement strand
GGGATAAGTTATTTCGACGTCGCGGTGAAGACGCCGTCCCAGCCGGGAGGCGGAGCGGCGGATTTAAACTCCTCGAGCCGCTCGACGTACAGGTCGTAGAGCTTGGCAAGCTTCCATGGCTCGCCGAGGGCGGCGGCCTCGGCCAGGATCTTCGCGGCCTCGTCGAAGCGCGCGGAGCGATAAGCGGCCAAGAAGGCCGCGTGCTTCGCGGCCGCAGGGTCGCCCAGCAGCGCGTAGATGTTGACGGGCTTGGTCTTGCCCTTCACCTTGATCAGGTCGAGCTCAATCGCCGCGAACTCCGGCGTCTGCTCGCGCGTGAGCGG
Source organism: uncultured Elusimicrobia bacterium (assembly GCA_964529095.1). Taxonomy (GTDB): domain Bacteria; phylum Elusimicrobiota; class Elusimicrobia; order UBA1565; family UBA9628; genus GWA2-66-18. The sequence goes on along the minus strand of CAZGVK010000082.1, from coordinate 7,976 downwards.
CCCGATCACGACGTGGACGCCGTAGGTCTTCGACTGGCCCTCGAGGCGCGAGGCGGGGTTCACGTCGTCGCCCAGGACCGCGTAGTCGACGCGCAGCGTCGAGCCCATGTTGCCGACGACGGCGGGGCCGGTGTTAGGCCCGTGCCGATCTCGATCACGGGCAGGTTGATCCCCTTGACCTTCGCCTCGGCCTGCCACCGGGAGTTATCGGTCTTCTGCCTTGGGCCGGGGAAAGCTCGTTGAGAAGCCTTTGAAGGAAGGAGACTTCCGCTCATCTTGCTCAACAGACCTCTCATCGAGGCCCTTGCGCGCCTCCCCCGACAAGGCCGCCACACGGCGCTTGTGAACCGGATCCGAAAGCCACGCCCGCCACTTCTTGTCGAGGTCGGCAATCCGCTTGTATCTGTACGCCAGCCACAGCGCGTCCGCGACGGGCTTGCCGTCGCGCAACGCCGCGCACAAGCTTTTAAATTGAAGCTGAGAATGCTTGCGCAAAAGAAAATGGGTCACGGAATAAGCCTGGACATACCATTTGGACGCGGCCTGCTCGTCGCTGATATCTCTAGTTGGCGTCACTGTAAAAAAGATCTCCAGGTCGGGAAATTGCGCAGGATCAAGGACGCTCATCTGCTGATACCACCCCGATGACTCCGGACGATCCGGAGATTCCGCCTCCTCAAGCATGGCCAGGCCTTCATTGATCCAAGACGGGGGCTCGCGGTGCGCCTGCCGCCAGTAACTCTCGAAGAGCAGGTGGGTCGTCTCATGGACCATAATCGAAAGGAGCTTGCGCGGGTCCTTCATGGCCGGCATGGCCACGGCCTTGCGGTCATAGATGGCCAAGCCGTTCGACCATTTGGGCGGAGAGAACTCGCCCGCCAAAAAGCTGGCCTGATCCGCATAGATAAATAAATTGATCTTTTCTTTCGACATCCAGGGCGAGAACATGCCCAGGTCCCTGCGCAGGCGGGAGTGCGCCCGCTCCGCTCCCATGGTAAAGCCCGCCGGAAGCCAAGCGTTTTGGTGATTGATGATGAAATGAGGCGTCTGGCTCTGCCGCCAATTCCAGCCTCGGCCGTCCCGGGCGCCGGCGTAGGCGCTGAGCAGAAAAACGGCAGACAGGCCACCACGGATGATATGTCGGCTCAAGGTCTTGCGCGGCGCGATTGCGCGAGCATAATTTATTCATTGAAAGGTGTCAATGTCGTTGCCTCCCAGGCGCGATTTTGGTAAAATCAGGCGTCTCAGCGATTTAAGACCAAGACATACGGAGTGACGATGGCCACGATGCGAACATTGTTTCTCAACCCGCCTTCCTTTGAAGGATTCGACGGCGGTGCCGGTGCCCGTTATCAGGCGCGCCGCGAGATCAAGTCTTTCTGGTACCCGACCTGGTTGGCTCAACCGGCGGCCCTCATCGCTTCCTCAAAACTCATCGACGCTCCGGCCGATGACCTCACTTTGGCTCAGGTGCTCCAACGCGCGCGAGGCTTTGATCTGTGCGTCATCCACACCTCGACTCCCTCCTTTGATAACGACGCCAAAGTCGCCACCGCGCTCAAGAACCAGAACCCCGAAATGCGCATCGGCTTTGTGGGCGCGCACGTCGCCGTCCTTCCCGAGGAATCTCTTAAGAATGCTCCGGCTCTCGATTTCGTGGGCCGCGAGGAGTTCGACTACACCATTAAGGAAGTGGCCGAAGGCCGCGCCTTCGACATGATCGCGGGGCTCTCTTTTAGAAAACCGGACGGCACGATCATCCACAATCCCGACCGGACTCTCATTGAGGATATGGATGCTCTCCCATCCGTGCTCGACGTCTACAAGCGGGACCTCGCAGTTCCCAATTACTACATCGGCTATCTCAAGCACCCCTACCTCTCCCTGTACACGGGCAGAGGGTGTCCCGCGCGCTGCTCGTTCTGCCTGTGGCCTCAGACCGTCGGCGGCCATGTGTACCGGACGAAGTCCGCCAATGCGGTCATTGCCGAGATGGCTCGGGCGCAGGAACTGTTCCCCGAGGTGAAAGAATTTTTCTTTGACGACGACACCTTCACCGCTGATCTCACCCGGGCGGCCGAGATCGCCAAAGGCCTGGGGAAATTGAAAATCATGTGGTCATGCAATAGCCGCGCCAATGTGCCCTACGATTACTTGAAAATATTCAAAGACAATGGTTTGCGGCTTTTGCTTGTCGGCTATGAGTCAGGCAACCAGAAAATTCTCAATAACATCAAGAAAGGCGTCCGTGTGGATATCGCCCAGGAATTCACGAAAAATTGCCGCAAGCTTGGAATCATCATCCATGGCACCTTTATCCTGGGCCTTCCGGGTGAGACAAAAGACACCATTGAGGAGTCGATCAAGTATGCCTGCGGCCTGAATGTGGACACCATCCAAGTGTCTTTGGCCGCCGCCTACCCCGGCACCGAGCTGTACCGCCAGGCGCGAACCAATAAGTGGTACGACGAAAAAACCTTGATCCGCGACGATGGAACCCAAGCAAGTGCTATCTCCTACCCCCACCTCAACGCGGCGGCGATGGAAGCCGGAGTGAAGCGCTTCTACTCGAAGTTCTACGCGCGGCCTACTCCGATCATGCGTATGCTCGTCAATATGGCTAAGGACCCGCTCGAGCGCCGGCGCCGCCTACGCGAGGGCAAGGAGTTCCTCGATTACCTCCGCGGCCGCCAAAAACCGGCCGTCTCGCGGCTCGCCCCCGGCCAGACCAAGCACAAGGAATTGGTCGCGTCCTGATCTTCCACGACATGGCTCGCTAGATGATCGCTGCCCCCATTCTCGCCTTCGTTGCGGCGGGGAAGGCCGCGTTCTCCGTTGTCGCGCTTGCCTGCGGCGCGTTTACCCTCGCCTTCGCTTTCGTGGCGGGAATATTCGCGCGGAGGTTTCTGCTCGCCCAACCGGCTCTCCCCTCAATTGCGTTTCCCCCGATCACGGTGATCAAGCCGCTCAAGGGCGCGGATCGTGATCTGGAAGCAAACCTTGCCAGCTTCTGTCGCCAGGATTATCCCCGCTTTCAAATACTATTCTGCCTCGCCAGCTCCGATGACCCCGCGCTTGCCACCGTCTCGCGCCTGAAGGCGCAGTTTCCGGGCGCCGATATCGAGGTTGTGATTTCTCAAAAACAGATCGGGTGCAACCCGAAAGTCAACAACATGGCCAACAGCTACTCCGCCGCCAAATACGACCTCTTATTGATGGCCGACTCGGACATTCTTATAGCGCCTGATTTTCTCAGACGCATGGCCGCGCCTTTCACGGACGCCTCCGTTGGTCTCGTCACCTCATTCTATCAAGCATCCGGAGCGCGCGGACTCTGGGGCCGCATGGAAGCTCTCGCAATCAACGCCCATTTCCTGCCGCAGGCCGCCTGCGCGGCGGAGCTCGGCATGCGCTTTACCATGGGCGCTACCATGATGGTCCGCCGCGCGGCTTTTGAGGCCTCCGGCGCCTTTGGCAACCTCGCCGACCACCTCGCCGATGATTTTTGGCTCGGCGAGTCGGTGCGCAAGGCCGGCTGGCGTCTGGACATGATACCGGGCTGCGTGGATTCGATTCCCTCCATCGAAAGCGGCTCCGAGCATTTCAAGCACCTGCTCCGCTGGGCGCGCACGATCCGCCTGTGCCAGCCCGTCGGCTTTTATGCAAGCCTGATCGCGCAGGGCTTCTCCCTGCTGACATTGCGCCTTCTTCTCTTGGGGCCTGACGCGCTCGGCGTTGCTTTGCTCGCCGGGATCTGGGCCGCGAAATCAGCCGTATCCATTTTTCTGGGCATAAGACTCGGCGGGCGTCAAACCTCGCAAGCGCTCTGGCTGCTGCCGCTCTCGGAGTGGTTTTCTTTTGGCGCCTGGATCGGCGCCTGCTGGTCTAATACCGTGCTCTGGCGCGACAAACTCTTCCACATCAGAGCTCAAGGGCGGCTAGAGCCCATCGGTCCAGCCTGACCTCGCCATGCAGCAGGCACGCCGGTGGATGACCGCCCTCATTCTCGTCCTCGGCACGACGACATTCATCTCTCTGCTCTGGTCTTTCGGGCCGAAAATCGTGTTCGCTCGACTTCGAGGTTTCGGCTGGGGCTTTGCCCTGGTGCTCCCATTCCAGATTTTTGATCACATGCTCAATGCCGTTGGCTGGAGGCTCGCATTCTCCCCTGCCGAGGCGCGCCAAGTCTCGTATTGGGATCTCGTGCGCGTGCGCATCGCCGGCGACGGCGTCAATTATCTGACTCCGAGCGGAAACATCACCGGAGAATTCGTGAGGCCCGGCATGCTGCGTTCGAGCTTGCCCCACAAGGAGAAGGTCACGAGTGTCATCATCGCCAAAGCCGCGCAGGCCATAGGGCAAGCTTTCTTCGTGCTCTTCGGGCTTATTTATTTATTGAATGCGAGTTCTTATGCCTTCACCTCCGGCCAGGCGGGATGGGCGGCGGCGGGCATGAGCGTCATTCTCGTTGGCGCGGCTCTTGGCCTGAGCCTCTTTGCCGCGCGACCGCCGGCATGGATCATGAAGCGCTTCCCGTCCGCGATCGAAAAATCAGAACCGGTGCGCGGCCATCTACGCTCGTTTCTGAGATGTCATCCCTGGCGCCTGGCGGGCTCGACCATGTTCTTTATCCTCGGCTATGCCTGGGGCGCAACGGAAATTTGGCTCATCTGTTTATTTCTTGGCTCTCCGGTCGGGCTCAAGACCGCTTTGTGCATCGAGTTCCTCTCCAACCTCGTGGATGCCTTCGCCTTTATGGTTCCCGCAAAGATCGGCACTCAGGAAGCGGGAAAGGCCGTGATCTTCAAAGGCCTCGGACTCGCGGCTGAGACGGGCTTTACCGTCGGCTTAATCCGCCATGTGCGCGAACTGCTGTGGGCCGGCGCCGGCCTGTTGCTGTACGCGGCGCGTCGCTCACAAGCCTGACGATTCATCCAAAGATCTGCCGTACTGGGTGGGGGCACACGCTAGTACGAAAGTTCGGCCGCCAAATGTACCTGTGCTTCGGCACGGGGAAAGGGCGGCATGCTCTTCCGTATTAGTGCTTTTTTGGCTTACGGTCGCAGGCGATCGGATAATCGGATTTACTGCCATTGTCGTGGTCGAGGTGTTCGACGCCCGAGAGGCCGAGGCCTTTGCTCTCAAGAGTCATCGTCATCGAGAGAGTGAATCCTCAGTCTAAACCTCACTGTGCCGTTTTCTATCTTTGATACGGGGGTCAGCACGTTTCCGGCAGTCGTCTTGGTCACCAACACGAGGCCCGAGCCCGACTTGACAATCGAAAAAGCGAGCTTCGCCGTCCTTCCGCTCCCGGTCTCCGTCAGGACGCAATTCCAATCGTCGATAAATCCCGAGACTTGGGCTGGGGAGGTCTGGTCCTGCGGTGGAACGCCAGAGAGCGCGGCGATCGCTGGACCTTGGTGATTTCCGGGAACGATCCGGGAAGCCTCTTGTTTTAGAGGTTGAGGAGTCGCCGGTGGCTTTGAGAGCCATGAAGGCAGGCTTTGGGGCTTTCCGCAACCCGCGACGCTTTCGTCGCGGATACGCTTCTCCACGAAATCTCCGAGCGTACAGAGATTGAGAGAATCGAACTTGTCCCGCACCGCCCATAAGGATCGGTACCGCGACCAGCCGGCAGGATGATTGGGGGCGCCCACGGCCTGAACTCCGGGGCCTTCGATCAAACCCCACTTGTCGTATGTCCATTTCCCTGGACGCCGGGCCGCAATCATCGGGATGGCCGAGCGCAGCCACTCGTCCATGAGCGCTTGGACCTGAGGATCGTTCCACGGGTCGGAGCGCGACAGCGGCAAAGCCGGCTTGGGCGTTGTCGCGCCTCCGGTCACCCAGGAGGGAAGGACGGCTCCGGCGGGCCTTGCCGCCGCCGGGGCCGCGGGAGAGGACGCGGGGAGACCGGCCGCCTGAGTCGCCGGCCCCGGCTCCATTTCCGGCGCCGTCAAGGGTGCTGTCAGAAGTTCAGGGATGCGGTTGAGCGCCCACTCTTCCCTTTGTTTAGAAAGGGGAATTCCCCACAATAAATTGTCTTTCTCCCAGACTTCGCAAACATATGTGCAGCCGACGGGATAGGTTTTTCCCTTAAAAATGTACTGGATGTCGGCGCAGGAATTTTCAGGACCATTCCCTTTGACCACCTTGACTTGGAGACACAGCCAGGTCTCCGCTTCAAATCGAGACATGTCTTCCGTTATAAACTTCAGATCAGGGTAATTCGCGCGCATGTACGCCACACGATTGATAGCTTTCTTGTTTTGCTGGTATACCTTGAGAATGGGCATTTTTTCGTAATCGGGAGAGACGCCCGCGCCGAAGTCCCCTTTGTCGATGGGGGCATCCGGGCCGTAGAGTGCAATAAAGATAAACTGACGCGCTTCGGCCATAGACAGGCCTTCTCTTAACATCTTCATGTCGCCATAGTGGCCCTCAAATCTGACCGGCCTGAATTTCCGAAATTCATTCTTAGGCAGAACGACGCCGATCCTCCGTCCGCCTCTGATATTGGTACCCTCTATGACCGTAAAAATAGCCACTGCATAGGGACCCCCCGTCGTTCGCCCGGGATCACTCGACTGCGCGCTCGGCGATTTCACCGGTCCGACGTCTTCCACGATCTCGCTTCTAATCCGGCCAATATCCCTTTGCATGGCCGCATCGCGCAGTTCAGCCATAGTCGCATTTGGGCGGAGCTTGATGCGCCCCGCATTCAATGCGCTGACGTAGCTTTCATAAAGCTTATCTCCCTCTTCCGCATCCCGTTGGGCCGCTGTCTTTCCACCCGTCAGCACGGACGTCGCATCGGCAAGCTTGTCGCCGGCCCGAAAGCCGATGTCAAACGCCCCACCCGCTGTTTTGTCAATGAACTGGCCGGTGCGCGTGTTTTCCAAAACAAAACGGGTGCCCTCATAAGTGACGGCATAAGTTCCGACCACGGCCCCGACGGTCGGGAAAGCTTCCATGGTCGCCATCAAAGCGGTTCCCAATACCCCTTTTTCCACCATCCCGTAAGCCAGCTGCTGCGCGGCCTCGAAATGCTGTTGCGCCACGGCATCGGGCACGTTTATATCCCGCGCCGTGTTAAGGTGATACATGAACTCTCCCATCATGGAGCCGGCGTCATAAGCTTCCTTGGCCATGAACACAGCACCGAGAGCCGCATTGAGTTTTGGCAACCCCTTGCTCATGATCTCATTGGCTTGCCGGCGCGTCAAACTGAGCTCGGAGGTCTCCGCGGAAATGCCGATTGTTTTTTGAAATGCCTGGTCCCAGGCGCGCGTCTGGTCTAGAAGAGGGTTTGTCTTCGTCGGCGTCTCTGCCAAGGCGCTCGCCTTCCGCGCCTTGGCGGCGGTATCGGCGATCTCCTTATCAAAAGCCGGATTATTCGGCTTGGGCGGAGAGGTCTTGCGCATCTCCTGGGCCACTTCGGCGGCGAATTCGTTGCCGCGGGAGCGACGGAGCTTTTCCAGTAAAAATCCTTTTTCCGAAGGAGGCAAAGCCCGGGCAACCACGGCGATATCCTTGGCGGCGGATTTGGCGAAATTAGGATTGACCGCCGCAGCCTGGGCTTGGGCTTGCGCCAGATCGGCAAGAGCTCGATGGAGCGAGTTTTGCGACACGGCGTTGGCAGACACGACTTCTATGGGAACCTTGTTGACCATCCTTGTTTTCCCGGGATCCCGGACGGCGCCCCGTTCTGCGATAGAGCCCGCGGACCTTTCTTGAAAGCTGATATTTCCCTTGGAATTTTGGATATGCTTGAACTTCATAACGACCTTGCCGTCGGCGTCTTTCACCACCGAATAGGAATCATGGAGCGGGTTGCGATCGAGCGGCTTGAGGCCGTTTTGTTTGCGCACCAGATCGGCTGCCGATTCGACGCGCTCGATGTATTTCTGCTCCTGAGCCATCGTCTTGTGAATATCGGCCGGATCATTAAAGGCTTCCGATTTTATTCGCCCGAG
>CAZGVK010000081.1:0-6153 GCA_964529095.1 uncultured Elusimicrobia bacterium | reverse complement strand
CTCCTTGCCTTCCTTCATAACGAACACGCTCATGGTTTCGCCGGGAAGCACGACGCTCTTCAGCGCGGAGGACAGGTTTTATCCCCCCATAGCTTCCCCTAAAGACCCATGCTTTTTTAAGCGCTTGCGGTTATCCTGGTGACATGAACATATTAAATCGACATTAGTTATTCACAAAATGCACACACAAGTTTCAGGGGGCGCGTCTAAACTATCGTATGCGGTGGGTGTCGACAGCCTTTGTCGCGGCATTGACGATTCCCTGCGCTTTTTCTTTTCTGTACTTCATTATAGTGGCTTTGAGATTCCCTTTTACGGCGTTGCTTTGTATTCCGTTCGCGATATACTTTGGCCTCGCGGCGTCGAAAGGCCTTGCCTTGACCCGGCGTTTGGCTAACGGCGAAGTCCCCGATAAGGGTGTCTGGAACGCCCTGCGGAATACCCAATTACCGGGAGCGGTTTTTTTGATTGGGGTTGGTGGGGCCTTAACGTTTACTTATCTGCTGAAGTCACTTCAAGTCGTTGAACATAGCCGCGTCTACGAGGCCAAGACCTTGGCTTCAAAAGTCAAGGAGGCACAGGACCAATACTTGCTTCGCCACGGACATTATGCCGCGACCAACGCCGACCTGGCAAAGTTGGGCCTCGCTTCCGGCGCGCTTTCGAATTTCGGCATGAGGTTCTTTTCCGTGACGACCGCTGCGCTAACATGCGGCTCCGGCAAGCCGGGATATAAGCTGATCTTTAAGCGCCTATCGACTCCCGGCGTCCCGCCGCGATACGGCGAATACACCATGGTTTACGATAGCTGTTCGGATAAATTTTTATTCGGGGATTGCAGAAAATGCTCGACCGATTTCCTCGATTGAAGCGCTGGGTGATGGGCGAGCCGACGCTGTTGACCCGACGGAACATCCGGTTTTTCTTTCGGTATTTGGCGCTTTACGCCCTCGTGATCCACCTTGGCCTCGGAATCATCGCGACGGCCAGAAATTCCCGGCTCAAAAGCGACGAGTACGGCGCGATCTTGCTCTCCGACCAGACGGGCATGAAATTCGATTATTGGGCCTCGCCCGCGGCCTGGTTTGGCGCTTATCCCTATTGGACCTCTTATTTCAACAACAGAGGCTTGAAGGCGCGTTGGATTCTCAGGGCCAAGACGGCTGATTTTGAGAGGGTCGTCCGCGATGAGAAATGCGTCAGCATCGTGCTGGTCGGGCACGGCAGCTTCAGCATGTGGGGAGCCACGGACAAGGACATTACTAACGACGATGTTTCCCGGATGATGACGGGTCGACCAAAGAAAAAAGGCGAATGGCTTCAGCTGACCTGCGGGATAGACGACGGCTTTCCGGTGAAGATGGGCGAACTCGTCATGGATAAGGAACGGGTTTACACCTACGATTCGGCGGTCAACGCCTATTATTTCGTGACGGACGCGCTCACGGGCTTCAAATATCTGAAACGGCTCAAAAAACTAGGCCGGTAGGTGGGGGAATAGCGAGAGGGAGAGCTGTTGCTTGAGTTTTGCTTGGATGTGTTATGGTTTGTAGAGCCGGCGTGACAGCGCTTTGCATTGTCAGCGACGCGAAGGCGGCGCTAGGGCGTTTATAGGCTATCTCTTGAAAAGGAAACTCCTATTATCACATTAATTGTAACTACTCAGGTCCCTCCAAGTTTCCCGGGGTTTAAAACCCACTGCCCAGGCGCCTGCGGCGGGCGGCTTTCGGCTTCGCTGAAAGCTCCAAAAAAAACGCCGGTAGATAGAGCCGTCGGCGGGCTGACGGCCTGAGGGTTGGTAAAATCTGCGCCTCGCAAAGAAGATTCAAGTTGGTGATGCTGGTGGATTCACCTCTGACTGTTTCTTGATCGTCGCGGTGATTATTTTCTGCTGGACTCGGCACTCTCCTCCTTGTTACCATCTGGAGGATGACACACACCACCCTCATCCAGGGCCGCCACCTCAGCGAGCCGGACCTCGCTGAGCTTCGTTGCCTGGTTGAGACGCATCCCGCGTGGAGCCGCTACCGCATTTCTGTTGAGCTGGCGCAGGTCTGGAACTGGCGCACCAGCACCGGCCAGCTTAAAGACATAGCCGCCCGCAGTCTGCTCCTGAAGTTAGAGCAGCGCGGCGTTCTCACTTTGCCGCTACGTCGGCAGAAGGCCACGCAACGCTCACCAATAGCGGCTGTCTCGCCCAGTGACGAATTCGTGCCGAGCACTATCGCCGAGTCGCTGTCGAACATCCAGCCTCTGCGCCTGGAAGCGGTGACGGTGGGCTCTCCCGACCGCGCACTCTTCTCGCGTTATCTGGCGCGCCATCATTACCTGGGCTTTCGCGGTACTGTCGGTGAAAACATCGCCTATCTGGCGCGTGACCGTCATGGGCGCGATGTGGCATGCCTCCTCTTCGGTGCCGCCGCCTGGAAGATGGCCCCCCGTGATCGCTTCATCGCCTGGGACGATGCCACTCGCGCCAAGCGGCTAAACTCGATCACCAACAACACCCGTTTTCTCATCCTGCCCTGGGTCCGAGTCCCATATCTCGCCAGCCACCTTCTGGCGCAAACCCTCCGGCGCTTGAGCACCGACTGGCAGACCAAGTACGGACATCCCATCCATCTCGTCGAAACCTTCGTCGACCGCTCCCGCTTCAAGGGCACATGCTACCGCGCCGCCAACTGGACTTGCGTCGGCCAGACTCAGGGACGTAGTCGCCAGGACCGCGACCGCACACTCAAGGTCCCGGTCAAAGACGCCTACCTCTATCCCTTGATTCCCAATTTCCGCGAGGAGCTCTGTCGTGTGGACCCTTGAGAACCTGACTGCCCTGGCGGACACCCGGCCCCGCGAGTTGGTACCCATCGTGCTCGACCTCCAAGCACGTCTGAGCCTCAACAGCCAAAACAGTAGCAAGCCGTCCTCCACCGACGGTTATGCCAAACCCGCGCCCAAAAGCCTCAGAACTTCCACGGGTCTAAAGTCAGGTGGTCAGCCGGGGCATCCCGGCCGCACACTCCAGCCCGTGCAACGTCCCGACCATACCGTCACAATCCCAATCGACCTCTGCCCCAACGGGTGCGGCACCAAACTCCACAATCAAACTCCGATCGGCCATCAAAGCCGCCAAGTCTTCGACCTGCCGCCTCAAAAACTGGAGGTCACCGAGTACCGTTGCGAAACAAAACATTGCCCTACCTGTGACGTCGATGTGAGCGCGGCCTTCCCGATCACGGTCACGGCCCCCGTACAATACGGGGAACGATTCCTCGCATTGCTGACCTATCTGCGCAACAGGCAGTTCGTCGCCTCAGATCGCGTCAGTCAATTTTGCGCCGACATCTATGGCCACGCCGTCGGCGAACAAACCATTCAGGACGCCGAGACGACCGCATCTGAAAACCTCGAAGGCTTCCAAACAAGGGTCGAGCAACTCTTGCCTCGCGCCGCTATCCTTAACGGCGACGAGACGGGCCTGCGCGTTCAAGGCAAGCTCCAGTGGGTCCACGGCTTGGGCTCCACACTCCTGACCTGGTACGGACTGGCTACCAACAAGGGCATCCAAACCATAAAAGACTTCGGCATCCTCGCCAATTTCAAGGGCCGCCTCATCCACGACTGTCTCGCCGCCTACTTCGAGTTGCCTTGTCTCCATGGCCTGTGCAACGCTCATCTCGTGCGCGAGTTGGTCTTCATCTCCGAAACCTTTCACCAAGACTGGGCCGAAAAAATGCGCCGCCTCCTTTTGGACATGAACAAGCGCGTCAACGAACTCAAGGCGGTGGGACGTGTCCGGCTTTCACATGCCGAACTCGCCTCATGGATAAAACGTTACGCGGCCCTCCTCGCGGAGGGCTACGCCGCCAATCCGCCGCCACCGCCCCCTCTCGTTCCTCGCCCCGGTCGCCCCAAAAAGACCAAGGCCATCAACCTCTTGGACCGAATGCAGCGTCATCAGAAATGGGTCCTCGCCTTCCTCCACGACTTCCGCGTCCCCTTCACCAACAACCACGCAGAGCAGATCCTGCGCATGATCAAAGTTCGCCAGAAGATATCCGGTTGCTTTCGCACCGCCGAGGGCGCCGAACGTTTCCTCCGCGTGCGTAGTTACATCGACACCGTCCGCAAACATGATCGCCCGATCTTCCAGGCCCTCGTCGATGCCATCGCTGGCCGCCCCTTCATACCCACTTCGGCCGCCTGACTGCAAAGCAATTAAATGGACTACACATCATTGTTGGAGACCCTGAACAAAGCGCCTCTATTTGACCTCTGGCGATTAAAGGCCGCCCTCGCGCGAGCCCTTGAAGATCCCCGTAAAAACGAAGCCGTCCGAGCGGGCCTGCGTGTTGGACAACCCATACGTTACTTCGAGGCAGCCGAGAACCGGGAAATCTCAGGCTGTGTTATCGAAATCAAACGCAGTCGCGCTCTGATTCAAAATGATCATGACAAAAAGCTGTGGAACATCCCGTTCTACATGATTAATCTTCACGGACAGAACGTTGACGTCCCCGCCAGAGCTCATCAGAAGGTCCGGCGCGACTTATTGAGGGTGGGTGATGCGGTCGGCTTTAGGAACCGAACTAATCGCGAGGTCTACGGCGTCGTAATAAAACTGAACAGCAAAACAGCGTCAGTCCGACTTACAACCGGCGAACAGTGGCGCGTTCATTACGTTTTTTTATTCCACGTTCTTGATGCCCAGGTGGATCCGACGCAGCAATCACCCCACCATCAAATCGAAAATGAAATGCCTGAGGCCGAGGAACCTGAGTAGTTACCATTAATTGTCGTATTCCAAAGTCTGTGTAGTTTTGTTTTCTTGATCGCAGCAATAGTCGAGGTCCAGGGCGAAGGCTGCGCCACCCACATGAAGTTTAGCTTGGGGATTCGTCGTCCCGATGCCGACGTTGCCGGCAAAAATAGGGATCCCTCCCAGTCCAGGAGCCAGTTTATGGGAGACAAACGTTCGCTAAGGATGCTTGAACATCAGCCGGTTCGCATGTTCTCGAGGAACTTCTTGCCGACGTGCCGTACCGACAGTGGGTTCTGGTCCTCCCGAAACGATTGCGCTACTTCGTTCACCGCGACAAGCACCTTCCCGGCGAGATCAGCGGGCTCCTGGCGCAGGCGCTGACGGACTTCTACCGCCGGCGCGCCGCAGCACCCGAGGACGCCGCACCCGCGCAGTTTCACGTTTTGCAGAGATTTGGCTCAAGCGTCAATCTGCATCTCCATGACCACGCCGTGGTTTCAGACGGGGTGTTCAGCCTCGACAACGGCACCCTGCGCTTCACGTCGGCGCCGCCGCCGACCTTCGAGGAAGTCGCTGAGCTCGTCGAACTCCTGCGCCGGCGCATTCTCAAACGGATGCTGCGCATGCGCGTGCTTCCCGAGGCGACGGTCAACGAGATGCTCGCCTGGCCGCACGGGGGCTTCTCGTTGGATGGCGGGACATTCGTGGAGGCCCAAGACCGCGCGGGCCTTGAGCGCCTGCTGCTCTACGTCCTGCGCTCGGCGCTGTCGCTCAAACATTTGACCTATGCGCCTGAGCGGGACCTCGTTCGCTACCGCCCCGCCAAGGGCAGGCCCGACTCGCCCGCGGTCCTTCAGTGGACCGGCGCCGAATTCGTTGGGCGAATGGCGGCGTTGATCCCGCCGGCGCGAAAACACCTCGTCCGCTACTACGGAGCATTGGGACCGCGCTCGCCCTTACGCTGGGCCGTGAGCCAGGCCGCGCGGCAGAAGGCGGGTACCGCCGAACTGGAAGCCGGGTACGCGGTGACGGTGTTGGGAAAGGTCGAGCGAGCGGCGCGCCAGGCCGTCCGCGCGTCGGCGCGCGCGTGGGCGGTGTGCTTGAAGAGAATCTTCGAGGTCAGCCCGGTGCTGTGCGTGAAGTGCGGCGGCGTGATGGTTCTCACAGCACTGATTCTAAATGACGCCGAACTCGATCGGATCCTGGCGCATCAAGGCTGGCCGATGCATTTCCCCACGACCAGCCCCGCGCGTGCTCCCCCGGCGCCCGCGGCGGATCAAGACGACGCAGACCAGGCGGACACGAGCTCAGAGCAATGGGACGTTCGCCAGGACTGGCCCGCCGGTGACTGGCCCGCGTGATCGGGCCGGCGCGGCCGCGCCCGGATGCGTCGA
>CAZGVK010000080.1:0-4910 GCA_964529095.1 uncultured Elusimicrobia bacterium | reverse complement strand
TGCGCCGGGTCTGGGATCGGGCGCACCCGAGGCAGGTCGGTTGTTTTTTCCGACTGATGGACAATCGGTGCGGCCGCGAGAGGGCCATAGGCATGCAAGCGGGGAGCTAAGAGGAAATCGGCCAACAGCGGGCCGCTGAATTGCGCCGCTTATTTCATTGCGAGCCATTATCTCTAGAACTGGGACCCGGGAATAACGATCTCCCCCAATATTCCAGGAACGTACGCGTCGCTCTTGACCGGACGCTCGCCACGACGGATGCGCACGCCGAGAACGTTGGCCTTCCTGGCCTCGAGCATGTCCCGGTCGCTGTCACCGAAGAAGGCGACGAAACGGCCTTCTTGCATATGAAGGTACTTGGCCGTCGAATCAGGCGTAAAAATAAAAGAGCGCGGCGAAAGCTTGCGCCACTCTTTTTTCAAGGCGTCGCCGTCAACGCCCTGACGCTCGGCCATAATGAGGACACGAAAGCCCAGGCCGCGCAAAGCGCAGGCGATGAAAAACGGAACATATTTGAGCGTCTCGAGATCATAAGCGTTATTGAGCGTTGCCCAAAAAGTGGGGCTGCCTCGCTGCGTGGCGGCGGCGGAGGCTTTTTCATAAGCCTTTGCGGAATTGACGAGCGTGTCATCGTAATCAAAAGCCACCGAGAGATGACTGATGGTAATGAGACTAAAGAATAGACCCCACACGCTCAGCAGGGCGACGAACTGCTTCATGGTGGTCCAGCCTTTCTCGGCTCTTGCCCGCGCGTCATTGAACACCATGTCAGTTCTCCCTCAACTTAAGGCGTCCTGACGCGGGAACTGCGATCACGCTTTGCTTGCGCGCGCATTCATTCAACAGGTCGCGCGCAAGCGCACCCGTCGCCTCCGAAGAGACGAAACGGTCGAAAACAGAGTAGCCATCACCTCTGTTGGCCAGGAAGTCCAAGGTGGCAATCGAGTAGGTCTTCGCGTCATCAAGCGGCGCGCCGGCGATGGCCGCGGCTGCAATGCGCTCGTGGGCGGGCTTCGGTCGGTAATACTCGATCTTTGCGCCGGAAATCTGAGCGATACGCTCCATGCCGACGCCGTGGTCGAACACCGCGCGCAAGGCAACGCCCTTCATCATCAGCTTGACCAATAAGTTATCAAACGGCATCGCATTGAACAGCGCTCGCAACGTCACCGGGCCCGCGGGAATATCGGCGCGGATAGCGCCACCGTTTATAAAAGCAATATCTGTGCCGAGCATTTCCCGGTAGCAATCCGTCATCCAGTCGCCGACGGCGTTCTCGCGGTCGCTCTCGCGGCCCAGCGCAACGGGTGCCGATGCGATGACGGTCTCAAACAGCATGCCCACCGCCTCCGTGTGCTTGGCGACAATTGCCTTCACGGCGGGATCTTCACCCACGCGGTCGGGCCAAAGCTCGATGAGTTCAGCGGATGAGGCGACGACTTTTCTTGTCTTTGGGTCAATGACAAGCTCGGCGCGTCCGGCCTTCTCGAGATACCTGCCCGCCTGAACGATTAAGGTCTCTTCGATGCGAATCGGGCGATTGAGAAAAGTGTGCGAGTGGCCGCCGACGATGAGGTCGATGCCCGGGACCTCTCGGGCGAGAGTCCGGTCGCCTTCGCGTCCATGGTTCTCTTCTTCGAGACCGATGTGCGTGACGGCAATAATAACCGTGGCGCCCTGCCTCTTGAGCGCCTTCACCGCCGCGCGCGCCACATCCACTTCGCGGCGAAAAACGAGGCCGACGATGTGTTTCGGGAAGGAGAGATTGGCCATGTTCGCGGTGGTCAGCCCGAAAATACCGACCTTTACACCGGCGACTTCTTTGATGATCCAGGGACGAGCCCAGGCAACGAGCTTGCCGTCCTCGCCGAAAGTGTTGGCTGAAAGAACCGGCATCTTCAACTTGTCGACCATGTGGCGCAAGAAGTCTATGCCATTGTCGTACTCGTGATTGCCGATGACGACGGCGTCATAGCCGATCGCATTAAACACTTCGGTGACGGCCATTCCCTTCGTGAGCGCCCCCCCCTCGGGCGTGCCTTGCCACCAGTCGCCCGCGTCAAGAATAAGCTTCGGGCCGGCCTCTTTGCCGATCAAAGAAGCAAACGCGGCGGCGCCCCCGATCAGGCGGCGCGTCTGCAATTTATCCGGGCGCGGCATGATCCAGCCATGAACATCATTGGTATGATAGACGCGGATTTTGATCGGCATCGCGGCTAAAGCGCGCGAGCCGCAGGTCAGCGCCGCGATCAATACCAGAGAGAAAATTCTCATTGGTCTAGTCTATTAAATTATTTTCTTGAGCGTCGACAGAAGGCAACGGACGCCGTCGCGATTAACGTCAAGCGACGTTTCAGTCACAAGAACCAATCCGGCCCGCTCAAATCGCTCCCTGAAAGATCGGCGATGAGCCAATTCGGTCTGACCGGAATAGCCATGCGCAAGCAAGAGACGCCCGCCGGGACGAAGCCACGACGCGATTCGAGAAAATAGCGCCGCGAACTCACCGCCGACGCCAGGACGGTCGAGATAATACAAGACATCGCCTATAATGATGACGTCGAATGAAGCTTCAACTCCGGGCTGCCAGGATAATAGATCGGCCTCAATGAATACCGCCGATGGAACACGCAGGCGCGCCCGCGCCAGAGCAACAGCTGAGATGTCAACGGCAATAAGTCGCGACGAGCGATTTTTCAACTTCGCGGTAAAATGCCCCTCGGCGCAGCCGACCTCGAGCACCATTCCAAGAGGCCCGAATCCAAGAACCTCGTCCATCGCGGCAAGGCGGGCGATTTCGTAAAGGGTCGTCGCATATGAAAAAGGATCCTCACTCTTGCGAAACTGATGATTCATCTTGCGGCGGGTCTTAGAAGCCTGCCAGAACACGCGCAGCTCCGACAAAAAACTCAACACACCCTCTCACTCAATTTTTCCGTGAGCCGCTCGGCATCGCGGAAGGCGGCCCGATGGGCAAGCGCCACATAGGCTGGACGCCCGCCGCTTGCGTTCACGATTGCGGCCATATTATGGGCGCCGAGCGCTGACAGAGGCGCGACAAAGGGGCGCATATAAAGGAAAGTTCCTTTTCGCGGCGGGGGCTGGCTGAGAGGATCGAAGGCGCGGATTAAACCGAGCTCCGCGCAAACTTTATCCCCAAGAGATGACCAGGAACTTCCCCGTGGATGCCAAACGATGGTCAAATTTCCACGGACAGCGTTCTTGAAGAACCTATACATGTCGCGCAGACGGTCAGCGCCGGGCTGGAAGGATGCCGGGGTCTCGAAAACCACGATTTTGGCGCCTAAAGCCTCCGCCGAAGCTCTTGTGGCTACCCATGCTTCATAAACCTCCAAGCTCTCCCGAAAAGCCCCGCACAGAATTTGGCGATTTTTCGGGAATTTCCTGCCCGAGAGCGGAAAGCCGCGGTCTTGCGGGCCGTGAGTAATCGTCCTCAGGGCCTGAAGCGCGGCTTCTCCCCCCGCCGGAATATCCGCACGCCACAGAGCCAAAGTCTCCAGCTTGGGAAGCCCCTTGCCGGTATCGGTTTCCACGAATGACAGCGACCTCCAATAGCGATCGCGTCCGATGGGATAACCGATGCAGCCGGCCTTAATCATCCGAATAAATCAAATTCCAGTTCGCGCTGGGGGCGCCGGCTGGTTTCCGGCAGGCGCTGCGACCAACGTCGGCAATACCAGGCCAGCGCCAGACAGGAAAGGCCATACAAGAGTTCAAAAAGAGCGAAGCGGTTCCATTGGGCGCGAGTGACGAAGGCCCAGGCCTTGGGGGCGTATAAGTTGGCTTCGGGCTCGCCGCCCAAAAGGTCATAGACCCCCTTGCCGGCGGCTAGAGCGCCCCACCCCGCGAAAATTGACGCCGCGAGACGGGCCAAGCCTCGAATTTTAACCGTCTCTTGCGTTGACCCCGCGGGCACGCGATTCTCCCTCATAAACGGGAGACGCTCCGCTCAGCGCTTCGAGAACTGGAAGCGTTTGCGGGCTTTCGGCTGACCGGGCTTCTTGCGCTCGACCATGCGCGGATCTCGGGTCAAGAAACCGGCGGCGCGAAGGAATTTCTTATTCTTCTCATCGAGCTTGACAAGAGCGCGGGAGATCGCATGCCGTGCCGCGCCGGCCTGCCCGGAAATGCCGCCGCCGATGACCTTGATGATAAAGTCATGATTTTTGGCGGCGTCGATGATCGCAATCGGCTCGATGACATCGCGAACCTGGTGCGGGAGGCCGCGAAAATACGCCTCGACAGGCTTCTTGTTGACGGTCACCTTGCCCTCGCCGCTCGGCAAAAGGCGGCACTGCGCGATGGATGTTTTACGGCGACCGGTGGCCCAAATCGCTTCGTTTTTACTCATGGTGTCCTTAGGGTTGACGCCAACCCTGAACCGGCCTGCGGCGTCTTGACCGCAATCGCCGAGTGCGGATGCTTGTCATTGACGTAAATTTTAAGACGAACCATCTGCTTGCGGGCGAGGCGGTTCTTGGGCAACATTCGCCGCACCGCGAGCATGACGACCCGGCGGGGATCCCGCTCCATCTGCCGTCTCATCGGCATGACCGAGGCGCCGCCGGCGAAGCCGGAATGCGAAAAGTAAAACTTTTGGTCGATTTTGTTGCCGGTCAGCTTGACCTGCTTGGCATTCGTCACGACGACGACATCGCCGCAGTCCACATAATCGGTATAAGTGACCTTCCCTTTCCCTCGAAGGAGATCGGCGGCCTTCGGCGCGATGCGGCCGAGAACGAGCCCCTTCGCGTCGATGTGATGCCAGCGGCGGTCGAGACCGGCCTGGCGGGGGGGATACATATAGCTGCTCTGAGGCATAGCGAGGAATGTACCAAATTCCCCGACGGGAAAACAAGAAAGATTTCCGGGGTGGGTGGGGGAGACGG
>CAZGVK010000079.1:0-3346 GCA_964529095.1 uncultured Elusimicrobia bacterium | reverse complement strand
ACGTGGCGGCCGCCGCCAAGGAAATCGCACGCGGCGCCGTAGAGGGAACGATGTGGCTTGATCCCTCCAACGGCAGCGCCTTCGCTTCGGTGCGACTCGATCTGCCCGCAATCAAGGGGGGGATCAAGACAGCGGCCTCCCTGGACGCAGCCGCTCGGGCGTACCTCAGCCGAAACGTGGAAAAGGCACTCGCCGAGGTCCTCGAGGAGGAGGAAAAATAGTAGCCCCGGGACACAGCCCCCAAGAAAACCAAAGACTAGCCACGCCTGGAGAAGAGCGGTCGAAGCCTTTAGCTTTGACAACATAGGCCCAAATCTAGCCTGGTCTCTTTCAGCAGCTCGAGATAGCGATTCTTCCGTAACTCCAGAAGGCGGTATCCGTCTTTCTCAAGCACCGGGGCATCGAAGCGGATGTCGATGCCTTCGGAGAATCGGTTGACCACTCTCCAGCCTTTCGATAGAGAAGTCCCGCCCTTCATCTCGAATTGGAGTCCCACTTGCTGAAGACCCCAGAGGCAGTGCATGATCCAGTAGTATTTCTCGACGACGGCCGGGCGCAAGCCCTTCTCCGCGGCGATCAGCTCGAAAAGCATCTTTACGTCGCTTAGCGTGTGAAGGAATTCAGGCATAGCTCTCTCGCAGCACACGCCTGGCGACCGGACCGCCGTAGAGCTTGAGACAATCGGACACCTTGTTGCGATTATACTCGCCGAGCCGTGCCTTCAGCTTCCTAAGCACGGCCGCGACATCGTCAGGAAGATTGTTGAGGTTGTTCAGCAGGTCAACGAGGAGATATTCCTTGCTGAGAGCGGTCGGGTAGGCGGGAACGCGCCGAAATCGGAAGTGCTTGCCGCCCAGTTGGAAATCTCCGAAGCGCTTGTGGTTGTAGACGATATAGGTGTTGTAGACCTGGGTCAGGCCAAGCCCAAGGTCGGTAAAATTATCGTACGAAGTCAGCAAGAAGTCGTCAGTTTTCAGGAAAGCGCGAACGAGTTCTCGGTCATCGGGAGGAGCAGCTCCCCAAGTCGACTGCCGGGGGCGACAGTAGAGTCCGTTCGCAAGCTTGCGGACTTCGCCGTTTGCAACGAGAGTCTTGAGGTCGCGGTCCAGGGCAGTAGATAGTCCTTCCAGCTCCTGTCGCCGATAGACCCGGCCTGGCTCCATTGCCCCCCTCACCTTCTCTTGACCTAATTGAGTAAAATAAGAGATAATTAGGCATTGACATTAGGTAATATTACAATTATAATATGAGTGAAATAAGAGTGTATCTTGATATATTTGCACTCAAAACGACATTGATGATCCCAGGAGGACTATATGGCCAGGGTGCAATTTGAAATCGACGACGAGGAACTCCAGACGATCAAGAATCTGATGGGGGCCACTAGAATCAAGACCTTCAGTGCCTTCCTGGGGGAGGCATTGTCCTTATATATTTGGAGCCTCAAGGAGAGGCATGCCGGCAGGATCATCGCGGCTCTCAATGAGATCAGCGGCCAATACAAACAGGCCGTGGTGCCTTCACTAGAACGAGTGGCTCCCAAAACCGAGCAAAACCGAGACATACTTCCCGAGCCGGTTCGGGTGCCGAACCTCGCTCACGATGCGACCTGGGACGCCGCGCTGAGCCAAGTCAGGGCGCGCGGAAACGAGCGCTTCCTGTCCGAGAAGGACCGCATGCGAAAACTTGGGATCCTGGATGAAAAGGGCCGGGCAAAATCGAAGGAATGGCCGGCGGACATGGCCAAGGGCTCCAAGACCGACGTCGCCACCTAAACCCTCTTGCCTGCCCAGCCCGCCATGACCGTCGTTGCCGGGCCCCCTGGAAGCGGCAAGTCCATCCGTTTCAGCGTCCAGGACTTCGGCGTCGACTTCTTCAATGTGGATGACCGGTGCCGAGAACTCAATGGCTCCTACCAGAATATCCCTCCCGAGGTTCGCAAGCAGGCGCAGGAAGAATGCGGGCGGTTCGTGGTCGAGCGCATTGGAGCCGGGATCAGCTTTGCCGTGGAGACCACTCTTGGCGGAAGAGCCGTCGCCGCCGAACACGCGCGCCAGGCGAAAGAAGCCGGTTTCTTTACGTCGATGGTCTACGTGGCGACCGGCGACGTCGAATTGAATGTCGAGCGGATTCGTCTGCGGGGCCTGGCCGGCGGGCACTCGGCCGCGCCCGAGGTGATCCGGGAAATCTACAGCCAAAGCCTCGGCAATCTTGCGGCGGCTCTTCTGCTCTTCGATCGCGGCGAGGTCTACGACAACAGCGGGTCCGAGCCGCGATTGGTCCTGCGGGTTGCGAAAGGCCGCCTCGTGGACGTCGCCCACGCTCTACCCGACTGGGTGCGGGAAACCCTGGCGGGCTCATCGCTTGCCGCGCAGCTTCCCCATAGCGGCTAATTTTTCCTACCTTGTAAAGGACTTGCGTTGGCCCTTCGCCGCGCTATGGCCATGAGGATCAAGAGAAGGGCTGAAAACAGGGTGATGAGAATAATCGCGTCCTGAAGCGACGCGGGGCCCAGATAAGCCTGCGTGCTCATATCGGTGACGATCATCCCTATGAATTCATCCAGAATCAGTCCGGTCCCCAGCCCCAAGGCCGCCATGAGCGCCCTGCGCGATTTCAAGCGGCAGACCAAGCCCATCTCGCCCTTCATCTACGCGCGCCCAGGCGCCGCGATCCCTGTGGGATCCGACCTACACAGAAACGACCTGGATCACGGAGGGATTCACCAGCGGTCCGATCCGCTTGCTTTCGCCGCGAACTTGCATCGCGTGGGTTCGAAAAACCAAGCCTTGCCATGGGGGTTGACGGGCGCGTCACCGGCCATCAAGCGATGCTCCTCGCCGCACGGGAAGATTGGCGATTCGGCCAAGCCTATCTAGATGACGCCGGATCGGAATCGAATTATTTTGGCACGTCATGAACGTGTCCGCGACACAGGCCGGCGGACCCGGATGACATAGAGAAGCGGAGTCCCCTGCCGTTCCACTACGTGCAGAATGTCGCCCGGCACGGACTCATGGCAGCCG
This sequence comes from uncultured Elusimicrobia bacterium, assembly GCA_964529095.1. Classification (GTDB taxonomy): domain Bacteria; phylum Elusimicrobiota; class Elusimicrobia; order UBA1565; family UBA9628; genus GWA2-66-18. The sequence continues at coordinate 320 of CAZGVK010000079.1, read as the reverse complement.
TACCTCGTCGTGGCTAGAAGAATATCCGGGACCGGATCGACGGTCGCGATCAGGCTCGGATTGCCTGGTCGCTGGAGAAAATAGCCCGTCAGAAAAGGGGCCGAGCAGTTGGCCACGCGCAGCGGATGCTCCGCGTCGCGGTAATGAGCCGCCAGCCACTGTATGCCCTCCTTGTAGCTTTCGCCCCAGTAGTCCGTCTCGAAATTCACCGACGCTTGCGAAAGCCCTCCGGCGAAGACCCGGTTGAAATACACGTATTGATAAGGATGCAGCTCGATCATGTCGACCAGCGTCAGGAGAAGCGATGCGAAAACCGCGGC
>CAZGVK010000078.1:0-4582 GCA_964529095.1 uncultured Elusimicrobia bacterium | reverse complement strand
CCGTCGATCCGCGCGGCGGCGTGGTGATCGGAGGGGACGTGAATGCCCAGTTCCTGTTCGTTCTCCACCGAGTGACGGACGGAGGCTTCGGCCCCCCTTTCCGGTTCGACGGGTTCGACTCAGCTCTCTCCCCGATGGCGGTGGATCCAGCGGGCAACCTCTACATCCTCGGCTTCGATCCGAACACCTTCTCCCCGGCGGTGACGAAGATCAACGCGAGCAACGCCCTGGCCTGGGATCAGCCCGGACCTTATCTCAATCTCCCGGGCACCTTTGCTCCCGGTGCCGTTGCCGCGGTCAATTCCACGACGTTTGACGTTGCCAACATCTCGTTCGATTCAGACCCGCGCCCCGTAGTCCTGCTTCATTACCAATCGGTAGCGAGTTCAACAGCGGCATTCACGCTGTCGATCTCGACCGGGAACACGCAGGCCGGGACCATCACCAAAGCGGCTCGAATCCCATTGACCGTCAAGGTCACCGACGCGCTGGGCATGGGTGTGGTCGGGACGATCGTGACTTTCTCGACGAGCGCGGCCCCCTTGGGAGCTACAGGCCACCGTCTTTCGGTCATCAGCATGACCACGGCGGAAGATGGCACGGCCTCGACCATACTGACCTTCGGCGATCACATCGGGACGTACACGGTGACGGCGGCGTGCGCGGGTTGCGCGCCGAGTGTCGTGACATTCAACGCATTGGCACAACTATTCGTTCGTCTGGAACGGGATGTTGCCGTCATTGAGCCCGTGGGCTTCGATCAGGTCGTCCGCGCAGGCAATAAAGTTCGTCTGACCGTAACGGCGTATGGCGTCGGTGGAACGGCGGATGCCGTCTCGAATTACCCACTGGGTGTTCTCTCGGAAGCGGAGCCATTCTCGGGAGGGCACGATCACTCCGTCGGCAGACCTGACGGAAAGTTCTCAGGCGGCGCCGGAGTAAGTGTCCATGAGAGTTCGGCGACGGGACGGTCGGATTCGAACGGACAGTTTTTCGTCGTGTTCACATCAACGTTCTTCAGCGGCACGAATGAATTCCTCGCCGGTTCGACCCTTGACGTCAACACGGCCACCGTCACGGAGCGGGTTTCGATCAGGGTTGGGAATTTCGAGCCGTTGGACCCGGGGGCGACTGTCTACATATTGGACGGAGGGCGGCAATTCCATCATGGGCCAGCATGCAAGGACTCAGCCGTCGACCCCGGCTGTGATTCTCCGGATCGCAACCACTACGGCCTGCCGAGCACGAACGCGACAATTACGGCGATCGCCGCCGAGTGGCTGGCACTCCACCCCACTCTGAAACTGGAAATCAACGACATGAGTCTGCAGACGGGGGGCGGGTTCGATGTGGGTGGCAATTGGACGGCAGATATAGTTCGGAAAATATTCCCGCCGGGTAAAGGGTGCAATCCTTCGGGCCATTGCGGCCATCGCAATGGAAAAAATGTCGACATACAAGTTTCCTCTCAAACCAATCCGCAAGATCTGCCCCGCAGAGAGAGGCGCAAGCTGGAAACGATCATCTTGAATCATGGTGGGAGACACTATGTTGAAGGGAGCCACTGGCATGTCACTTTCTAATCAATGCCCGCTAAGCGTGAGAAAATTAGCTTTGTTCATAGCGAGTGCCATTGCTGGTGCCCCTGCCTACGCGCTTACTCCAGAGGACATTGGCATTGAGCTACGAAACAAGGCTAGTGGCACCGTCAGCGTCAGCATCAATGCAACGAATCCCGTCCGCACCGAATATCGCTATATGGTCCGTAATGAACCGACTAGCCAGCGGGCGATAGACTCTTTCAATGTGCAGCTTAATGTTCCGTTCGACACCACGGGTTTGCGTGCTCCTAAGGGGTGGACTTCCAGAGGGTGTTGCGTCGTTGACAACAAGCGCGAAGGCTCTACAGGGATTCGGACCACGGGCTGGATCTACGATGCAGACGGAGCCCTCGTTCAGCCCGGAGCATCTCAGGATGGCTTTGTGTTTGAGGCCAGTTCTGCGACCATCCCCTCAATCAAGCGTTATTTTATTGAGAGCTTCACCGAGCTAGATACGCCTATAGGTGAGCCTGGGGACGAGAATGAAGAAAAGGTAATTACAAATCTTGTTGATTTTTTCAATAACAGCACCTCTGGCCTTACTTTGGGACCTGACCCACTCCCCGTCGCCATCGATGTGCCTGCCCTAATTGATCGATTGATCGCCCTCAAACACCAATCCGCCTCACTCGGCTGGCTCGGCAACGCCAAGTTCGTAGCGAAGCTCGACAAGCGCCTCGACCAAGCCAAGGCCGCCCTGGCGCGCGACAAGAAGAAGCTCGCGCGCACGCGCCTGTCCCAGTTCGTCCACGAACTGACCAAAGCGCACAAGGACCACGATGATGATCGCCGCGACAAGCACGAAGACGGCCGCGGCAAAGACAATGACGATCACAAGGACAAGAAATTCGTCAACGACGAGGCTTTCCAACTCCTGAAGATCAACGCGGACTTCATCATCGCCAAACTCCCGGCCAAGGCCAAGAACAAGGACGAGGAGGATGAGTGCAGTCGCGCGGAAGGCGAGAAAGACAATGACCATGACGACAGTGGGAAGAAGAAGGACAAAGGCAGTGACGGAGGCAAGGAGCATGGGCGCTAATCGCTCTCGACCCGGCGGGCTTGGCCTGTGGCTGACGGTAGCTTGCGCCGCCGTGCTGGCGGCACCCGCCCACGCCCAGCAGCCCGAGACCGTCCTTGACGACCGCCTCTACGAGGTCGCCCTTTCCTCATCGACGCCCAAGGTTTACCAGGACCGCCTCAAGCGCCTGCTTAAACAACGCGAAAACCAACGCGCACACCAGCTCAAGGCCAAGCAAAGGATGCAGCGCAACCGCACGGGGAAGCCTCGCGCCCTCGGCGTGGCGGCCCGTCTTGACCACTTGCCTGTTCCCGATCCCGCGCTGAAATATCTCCTACGCGGCCATGGCGGAGAGGTCCGCCGTGCTGACCGCGCCGCCGTATCGATTCCGGCCAACGCCCTGCTTCAGAATCTCGATATCACCATCTCACATCCGGACGCCGCCGACGAGAATGTGCGCCAAACCGTGGCGGCAAACAACGGGAAAGCCCAAGCATCTTTGTTCGTCGCCTTCGGCCCCGAGGGCGCAATCTTCTTGGAGCCGGTCACGATCACGCTTCCCTACGACCCGGTCCTCGTCGCCTCCCAGGGACTGCGCGAGGCGGATTTAAAGATCCACTACTGGAACCCCCGTCAGCAGCGCTGGGAAGAACTGCCTTCGACTGTAGACTGGTCACAGCGAACGCTCAGAGCCAAGACGACGCACTTCTCCGTCTATGAGGTCATGGGCCCCGGGGGCGGGGGCATCGGTGTTGCGGCGGCCGACGCCTCTTTCGGCTTCAAGGCCGCCTACGCATTCCCTAACCCCGTGCGCGGCCAGGGCACGGCCGCCATTCGCGTCCAGCCAGGCCTGGCCGACTCGGTGGAGGTCCGCATCTACGACCTCTCGGGACGCAAGGTCCATTCATCCTCGGACTTTCGAAGCCTGGGCGCATTTGACGACGGCAACGGCTTGGGAGCTCAATTCACCTACGAGCATGTCTGGGCTATAGCGGGGATCGGCTCTGGCGTCTACACCTACGCCATAGTCGCACGCAAAGCCGGTGAGCGGGATATCCGCAAGACCGGGAAGGTCGCCGTTGTGAAGTGACATGAAAGCCTTCAATCTCGCCGGACTGCTCCTGCTCGCCTCGGCCTCTCGTGGGGCGGAGACGGCGTCCTTTCTCGATATAGGGGTAAGTGGACGAGCGCTGGGCATGGGCGGAGCCTACACGGCGCTGGCTGACGATGCGAACGCGCTCTACTGGAACCCGGCGGGACTGGCCAAACTCGAAAAGCGCGAGTTCACGGCTAGCCACGCCGAGCTGTTCGAGGGCGCTAAGCTCGACTTCCTGGCTTACGCGCATCCGACCAGCCGGGGGACCTTCGCGGCGGGTCTGACATACTTAAGCCAAGAGCAAATAGACGGGCGCGACAGCTTTGGACGGCAGACGCCGGGCTACGCGGCTTCAGACGCGGCCACAAGCGTGGGCTATGCGCGCAAACTGGATTTCGCGCAGGTCGGCGCGGCCGTGAAATACATTCGCAGCCACATCGGCTCGGCCGAGGCGCAGAGCTTCGCCGTGGACCTGGGCGCCCGGCGCGAGTTGGACGGAGCGGGGTCGGGCAAGCTCGCCATAGGTGCGGCGCTTAGGAACCTCGGCCCCGAGCTCAAGTTCGAGAATGAGCGCAACGACCTGCCGTTGCGCCTGGCCGTCGGCGCGGCATACAAGTTTATGGGCGGCCATGCTGTGGCGGTCGAGGCGGTCAATGGCCCACGCGGCGCGGGAACGGATTTCTCTCTCGGCGGGGAGTACCAAGCCGTCAAGAACCTTTACTTGCGAGCGGGCTACGCGACGCGCAGCGCGGTGACGGGCGGCTCGGGCTTCGACGCGGCGCGCGGCCTGACGATGGGCCTGGGCTTGCGAAACGAGAAGTGGAGCCTCGACTACGCCGTTCTCCCCTCAGGCGAGCTTGGGCG
>CAZGVK010000077.1:0-8897 GCA_964529095.1 uncultured Elusimicrobia bacterium | reverse complement strand
GTCCTTGCGCAGACGCGGCAACAGGGCATTAAGTTGGACTGACCCATGGGTCAGTGCCAAAAATGGAAGGCAGATCTGCGCGACTACCGCTTCATGTGCCAAGCGTGCGGCTATCTGCAGCGTGATGTGGATTCGCCGCCTGTTGTCAGTGAAAGCGCAAAACCACAGAGTCAGAGGTCTTAGCAAACAGCCAGTTTTTTAAGGATTCGTAGAAAATAGTTTGTGGGTCCATCCTGACCAAATTGGCCTAGAAACACGTCCTCTGCCATTGAGATAGCAGCGAAAACGCCTCATACCAGCGAATTTGCGGCCGAAGCCGAAGACCTCGCCCTCCTTATTAAGCCGCTAGCCGAGATCGGCGGTTGCCGTAACTTGTTGCCCTCGAACACACTTTCTGGCAAGTCTGTACCGCCGTAGCTTGCGATTCAGACAGTAGCTGAAACTTCGCGTTCCAGAGATGGTTGTCCGATTGCTCTTCAGGTGATTATTAATCGTGCAACATATGACGATGGGCACCAGGACATCTGGATGCGCCTGGACACCAGGCCTTTTTAAAAATAGGAAGATCCCAGCCGGCAGGCGGTTCCTTTGGGGGGAAAATAGCCCCTCAATTTTCTCCCACTGTCTGAATCGCAAAAACTGTCTCAAACGACTTGACAAATTCCGCCTTTTATGACGATGGGGACGTCGATCTACACTATTGGCTTTCGGGACTCTTAATACACCGCGTTCTCGGTCCTGGCAAGAGATCATTGGTACCGCGGATATTAGATCATTGGGCAAACGGGGCGGACGCGGAAATGGCTATTAAACTCCTGACGGGAAAGAGCCTCCGTGCTGAATACGATGAACTGATTAAGTCGTTTTGGCGACAGACGCCATCAAACAAGCGTTTCAACCGCCGCGCGCCTCAAGGAGTCCAATAGCGCGCGGCCGAGCGTAGCGTTATCTCGGCGACGTGCAGCCCAATCGCATCCACTACAAAAAGTTGACGCGACAATCCTAACTTCCCATTTATACAGGCGCCGGTCACATGCGGCTGATGGTCAGCGTCGGGCAGCGGGCGCTGAGCCAGGCCGAGAGTTGTTCGTCGGTGAACTTGACTGCGCGCGTATTGCGGGAATAGGCGAATAGCTCCCGGTTCTTGATCCGGCAGGAATGGCCCTGCGCGTCGCGGAACATCGAGGTCTCATCCGGACGGTTCGACGGGGACTCGCCCATGCGAAAACCCGCGTCAAGAACCAGGCCCGCGTAGCGCGTGATCTCCACGCCTCCGCGCTCGGCGGCATCAAGGTGCGGTGAAACCACGACGGACCCGCGCTCAAAGGACTTGATCTGCCCTGTCGCGGGATCGAAGTACGCCCGACCGCCGTCGCTCATGACCACGGAAACCTCGTTTTTTCCCATCTCCAGCGTCGGCGCCCCTGCACGGGGGAAAAAATAAAACTCGCGCGCCGAGGTCCCCTTCGAATGAGCGCCCTCGCCGTACGAGTTAAAGATCAGCAACAGGCCGTCGCTGAAAAATACATAGTTTCGGTAGATCGAATTGGGCCTCGACGTCGGACCGATCGACACATAGCACTTTCCCGAGCGTAAGCCATCGGCATAGCCCTGCGTCCCGTCCACCTGAATCGGATCGACATGGCTGCAGACCGGCGTCGCGTTCGCTGAAACACCGAGAAGAACGACCGCGACCAGGGCCTTCATCTCAGGGCCCTGTCCCGCAGAAGAAAGGGATATCCGAAGTCCTTGGGCGGGTCGAAGGTTTCCTTGATCGTGCGCGGCGAGACCCATCGCAATAAGTTGAGGTAGGAGCCCGCCTTATCATTGGTGCCCGAGGCGCGCGCCCCACCGAACGGCTGCTGGCCCACGACGGCGCCGGTGGGCTTGTCGTTGATATAAAAATTACCGGCGGCATTGACGAGCGCGAGCTCCGCCTCGACAAGAACGCGCCGATCCCTCGCAAAGACGGCGCCCGTCAACGCATAGGGGGTGCTCTCATCGACAAGCCTGAGCGTCTCGTTCCAGCGCCGTGATGAATAAGGATGCACCGTCAGAACCGGCCCGAAAATTTCCTCGCACATCGTGGCGCTTCCGGGGTCCTCGGTCTCGATGATCATAGGCGAGATGAAAAATCCGACGGAGTCGTCACAGCCCCCCCCCGCCACGATCTTGTTGGACTTGTTCTTTTTCGCGGCGGCTATATAGCCCTTGATCCTATCGAACGCCGCGCGGTTGATCACGGCATTAATGAAGTTTCCCGGATCCTCCGGAGATCCCACGGCAATCTGTGCCAGCATGGCCACCATGGACTTCTTCACCGCAGGCCATAGATCCGCGGAAATATAGGCGCGCGAGGCAGCCGAGCACTTCTGTCCCTGATACTCAAAAGCCCCGCGCACCAAAGCGGTCGCGACAGCATCGGGATCCGCGGAACTGTGCGCCAGCACGAAGTCCTTGCCGCCGGTTTCACCGACAAGACGCGGATAGCTTTTATAGCCGTGAATGTTGGCGCCCACCGTTGCCCACATATCCTTAAACACCGCCGTCGAGCCGGTGAAGTGCACGCCCGCAAGATCCGGATGCCTCAGAATAACCGCAGAGACTCCGGCGGGGTCTCCGGTGACGAGGTTGATCACTCCCGGCGGCAATCCCGCCTCTTCCAAGAGCTTCATGATCCAATGGGCGCTGTACATGGCATGCGCCGAGGGTTTCCAGACGACCGTGTTCCCCATCAAAGCGACCGAGGCGGGGATGTTTCCCGCAATCGCGGTGAAGTTGAAAGGGGTCACGGCATACACGAAGCCCTCAAGCGGGCGGTACTCCAGACGATTCCATACGCCTTTGCCGCTCTCCGGCTGGCCCGCGTAAATTTGCTCCGCGTAATGGACATTGAAGCGTAAAAAATCGATGAACTCGCAAGCCGAGTCGATCTCCGCCTGATAGAGATTCTTCGATTGGTTGAGCATGGTCGCGGCATTCAGCGTCCAGCGCCAGTCATGAGCAAGGAGATCGGCGGCCTTTAAAAACACGGCGGCGCGAAACGCAAACGGCATGGCCGCCCAGTCCTTACGAGCTTTCAGCGCCGCGGCAATCGCCTGACGAGCCTCAACGGGCCCGCCTTCATGATATCTGCCGATGAGCTGGGCGTGGTCGTAGGGCGAGCGAATTTCGACCTTTTTCCCGGAGCGAATTTCCTTGCCGCCGATGAACATCGGGATATCAAGGACCTCGGACTTCATCGCCTTGAGCCGCGTGAAGAATTGAGCGCGTTCGGGGCTGCCGGGAGCGTAGTCGAACACGGGCTCATTGGCGGGCCTGGGGACGGAGAATCGGGCACTGCTCATGACTCCAATGGTATCAAAACGGGCAATATCTCGGCCGAGGATTTACTTCATGCCTCCACCGCGCTCACGCGACGGAGGTGTCCTCAGAGAGCTCAAACATGCGCGCAATCGGGCGCAGCGCGCGAACGGCGATCTCTGCGGGCACAACGATGCGCTGGCTGTCTGAGGGACTCTCCAGAGCGGAGAGAACGCGTTCAAGGGTCACGGCCTTCATGTGCGGGCATAGACGGCACATCGGCACGAACACCTTGCCGGGAAACTGAGTGCGCGCAAGATCACCGAGGCCGCACTCGGTGATCAGCATATAGGAGGACGCCTTGTGGTCGTCCACCCACCTCAACATGTCGCCGGTGCCTCCGATATAGTCGACGACGGACGTGAGAGCCGGGGTGCATTCAAAATGCGCGAGTATCTTGACGCCCGGATACATCTTGCGATAGAACGCGACTGACGCCGCATCGAAATTGTCGTGCACCATGCACGTTCCGTCCCAAACTATCATTTCTTCTCCAATCTTTTTGCCCAGATCTTGGGCCAAATTCCTGCCCATCATCGCATCAGGCGCGAAGATGACCTGCGCGTGCTTCCTGAAAAGTTCCCGTAAAATTTTCGGCGCATTGGCGGAGGTCACGACCACGTCGCATTCGGCTTTCACCGCCGCCGTCGTATTGATATAGACGGCGACCGGGGCGCCGGGATGCTTTTTCTTGAGGGCGCGGATATCGGCCGCCGAGATGGATTCCGATAATGAACATCCCGCCTCCGGCGCCGGCAACAGGACTTCTTTGTCCGGGCTCAATATCTTCGCGGTCTCAGCCATGAAGCGCACCCCGCAGAATACGATGATCTTGGCATCGGAGGCGGCCCCCAGTTTGGCGAGTTTATAGGAATCGCCGATGAAGTCTGCGACTCCGAGCAGTATCTCCGGACGCTGGTAGACATGGGCGGGGATGACCGCGCGCTTTTCCTTTTTGAGACGGTTGATCTTCCAGGTCAGGCGCGCGGCGCGCTCCAACTCGTCATCACCATAGCCGAGACGGGAGAGGCCCTTGTCGGCAAGGCGCGAGGACTCGGCCTCAAGCTCAGAGGTGCCAGGTTCGGCGACAAAGCATTTCAGCGCCACAAATCAAGCTCCGGGTAGTTGGAGAAAATTCCGTCGACTCCTATTTTTTCCAGCCGATCCCGCTCCGCCGGCGTGTTGACCGTATAGACGAGAATCTTGCGGCCGCGATCGCGGGCTCGATCGACCGTGCGCGTATTGGTTTGGCGAACGCTCAGATTAAGGCTTTCGGCGTCAATCTCCTCCATCTCGCGAAACGCGGTCTCGAGCCTCGTGAAGCCGAGCAGGTAGCCGAGGCGCACTTTTTTATCGAGCGAGCGCATCAAGCGCAGGGCCGCGTGGTCAAAGCTTGAGACCACGGTCCGCAGCGACGCGGCGCGCTGCCGGATCAGGCCTGCAACCCGCTCCTCGATGCCTGGATAAATTGCAGATCCGCGCTTGATCTCGATATGAAGTTCGACGCCGGGCGCTAAAATGTCAAAAACGTCTTTAAGACGCGGCAGACGCTCGGCGGAAAATATTTTATCAAACCAAGAGCCGACATCGAGACCGGCCATCTCCTTCCAATCTAAATTCTTAAGGCGGCGCCGATCGCCCGCGCAACGCTTCAGGTCGTCATCATGGGCGACGACAAGCTCATGGTCTCGGGTCTGATGAACGTCGAGTTCGATGGCTGAGGCGCCAAGAGCCAGCGCACACCGAAAGGCCGCCATCGTATTTTCGGGCGCATGGCCGCTGGCGCCGCGGTGGGCGATAATAAGCATTAGCCGAGGGTCAACATTGACAAAACTTCTCGAAGACGGCGACGGCGGCCGCGTCCGCGTAATCGATACCCAGCTTTTCCTCACGACCAGTGCCCGGCCCGTGGAAATCCGAGCCCCCCACGGCGCAAAGCCCCTTGGCCTGCGCCCAGTCGCCGTATTTCCGAACCTGAGACGGGGTGTGGCCCGCGTAGAACACTTCAATTCCCTGGATCCCGGCGCGGAATAATTCGTCGAGTTCCGCCTCCTTGCCGACGGTTTGTGGATGAGCCAGACAGGCGGTCCCGCCTGCGTCGCGGATCAACGCGATCGCTTCCGCCGGGCTTGGCCCCAGAGACTCGACATAACCAGGCTTGCCTTTAACGAGAAAACGCTCGAACGCCTCCTTGCGGCTTTTCACAATGCCGAGGCGGCGCAATGCGTCGGCGACATGCGGGCGGCCAAGCGTTTCATGCGCAACGGAGCGGACATATTCAAACTCGATGGCGATACCAAGCGCACGCAGGTTCTCGACGATGCGCTTGGCGCGCACGGTCCGCCGTTCGCGAAACTCAGCGAGACGCTCGGCAAAGCCAAGCGCCGCAGGATTAAAGCCATAACCCAGAATATGCACGCGGTCGGCGGCACCCGCGCCCGCGCAGTTGATCTCGATGCCGAGACGAACATCGAGGCCCGCTGTCTTTGCGGCGGAAAACAGATCGGGCCCGCCGGAAATGCTGTCATGGTCGGTCAAGGTCAGGAACTCAACGCCGTTTTCCACCGCGCGCAAAACGAGTTCCGCCGGAGTTAAAGTTCCGTCGGAGTAAATCGAATGACAGTGCAGTTCAAAGCGTTTTGTCACGTTGACAAGACTCAGGCGGCGAGACGCTCCTCGGGACATCGCCAGAAACTCAGCCGAGTCCGGCGGGGGGAATGGAACATCATGATTATTCATGATACTGAGTAACTGTCTTCAATTCATAGTAAATAATAAATCTGGGCCTTGACGGCCTTTAATTTCGGGGTTAAAGTGAGAGTGCGATGGTCGAAAATTTAGAACACCTCATACAGCGCGCGGCCTCTGACCCGCGCCGGTCGCGGGCGGCCCTCTACAAGGAACTCCTGCGTTCGGAAACCTATTTATTGACCGTTGACACGCCCCTCAAAGATGGGGAAGTGAAGCGCGCCGCCATGTCGGACTCGTCATTTCCAGTGTGGGCCGACAAGGATCGCGAATTCGGCGGTGTGTGGATTCCCGTGTTCCCCGCGCGCGACCGGGTATACGACTTCGTCGCGGCGCGCCGACTCCGGACACCGAAAGGCAAGGAATTCCTCTGGATGGGACACATGCCCGGCCAGGTATTCAAACTGCTTCGCAGTGTTCCCCGTTTCGCTGGAGTTAGGCTCTTTTTAGACCCCGCCGTGTTTATCTCGGTCCCCTGGAACGAGGTGCGATCGCTCTCCGAAGGCAAGAGCGCTGACGAAGGACCGCAACGCTATGAATTGCCGCTGGAGCGGCTCTCGATTCCAGCCGGGGTGCGTCTGTCTTTCGGAAAGATGAATCCGTGGGCCGGCGAGGAAAAGCCCGTGCTGATGTTTATGCCCGACGCGGGACGATTCGCGCCCGAAGATCTGCGGCGATTGGTGCGCCTGCCCATTGGAGAGAAGTATGCCTGGATGCCGGTCCGGCATTTCCTCCAGCTATTGCGCCGACTGCAAACGCTTAATGGAGATAGCGCGTACTATTTGGAGAGATTATTCTCGTCGCTGCTCTCCTTTGAGATGTACGGTGAAGCGGAAGCGTTGTGCGATTGGTTCGCGCATCGCGGCCATGAGGCCTATGCCTGGGTCGGGTTGTCTGCGATCTATGGACGGTGCGATCGCATGGTGGAATGCGCGAATCTATGTGTGCGGGCATTGGCCAAGTATCCGGAGGAACGCGCATTCCACGTCAACGGCATTCGCGCTTTGGCGGCCATTGGGCGAACTGAAGAGGCCTCCAGGTACGCGGCGGCGGCCGTGCTTCGATTCACCGGCGATAAAGTTTTGGCGGGCCTGAACGCAGACCTCTCTCCGGTCGCCGCCAAAATCTAAACACGCCCCGCCGACAATCTCTTATATACATCAACCGTGATTGGCTGCAGTCTGGCGCATGGCTTCGATGATTCGGCAAGCCCCGTCCTTGTCCGAATCCGCCACCGCCTTTACGGCCAGAGCCTTCAGACGATCTAAACAGACTTGATGCAGCTGCTTCTTCAGATCAATGATCGAGTTCCTTCGCTTCGCGTTCAAATCGGACCAGATCCATCCTTCCATGATCTGGACCAGGCGAACCTGGCTTGTGGAGGCCTGATCGCTTTTCTCCATGATCCCCATCATCCTTTGATAGAAGCCGGCCTGTAGCGGCTCGCCCCAGGTGAGCCGGCAAAGATACTGGATATTGTCGATCAGTTTCTGGTCCGAGTCTCCCTCATTAGTGCCGCTATGCGCGTCCGCAGCGTTGGAAAGCCAGATGAAGAACTCGAACCACATGGCCAGGAACTCTTCCGCCAGGTCGCGGACCAGCTTTTGAAATTTGCGCTCGTTCCTCCACTTACCCACGAGGGCGTATGTCGTCTTGGTTTCCTTGGCGATGCGCAACAGGTTGGGATAGTCCTTGGGGTTGGCGCAATAATAACTATGTGTTTTTGTAACGACACGCTGGAGAAGCGCCTGTGGGCTGCGGCCGACCAGCTTCGTGCGAACTCCGGCCTGACCGCCCAGCAATACTCCCAGCCGGTCCTGGGTCTGATCTTCCTGCGCTTCGCCGAAGCCCGGTTCTCTACGCTACGAGCCAAGCTGGAGAAGAAGTCCGCCGGCAGCCGCCGCGGCTCGCAGGTCGACGACTTCAGCGCCTACCACGCTGAGGGCGTTCTTTACCTCACGCCCGGCTCCCGTTTCGATCATCTGCTGTCCTTTATCTTTTGACTGAAATCGCACAGTGGGGGCTTCGTCGATTTTGATGGAAAATTCGTCGGAGAAGTCGGCCAAATCCGAAATCATCCTCTATCAGACCGATGATGGAGAGAGCCGCATCCAGGTCAGGCTGGAAGGCGGGACGGTGTGGCTCTCCCAGGCACTCATGGCGGAGCTATTCCTTACGACGCCCCAGAATAGCACCATCCATATTGGCGAAATCTACAAGGATGGCGAGCTTTCGGAGGGGGCAACTTGTAAGGAACACTTACAAGTTCGCCAGGAGGGCAGCCGCGCTGTCCGGCGTCAGATTAAACTCTACAACCTGGACATGATCCTGGCCGTCGGTTATCGGGTGCGCTCGCCTCGCGGAGTGCAGTTCCGCCAGTGGGCGACTGAGTGCCTTCGCGAGTACCTGATCAAAGGCTTCACCTTGGACGACGAGCGCCTTAAGGGCCACGACAGGCTGGCCGACCATTTCGATGAACTGCTGGCCCGCATTCGCGAGATTCGGGCTAGCGAGGCCCGCGTGGAAGAAGGTGCCGGGGGCCTTGGAGTGGTTGAAGACGGAGACGGGCAAGGCGAGTCCGCCCCAAGCCGACACTCTGCATTAGGAGAAGGATAATGGATATCGAAAAGCTTTCGCTGGAGCAGTTGCTGGAGCTCAACAAGCGCATCTGCCGGCGCGTCGATTATTTGCAAAGCCTCAAGACAAGGGCGCACCTCGACCGGTTTGAGATCGGCGACCGCGCCAGCTTTCAAAGCGAGGGGCGTCCGGTCGAGGGCGTGGTGGTC
>CAZGVK010000076.1:0-6435 GCA_964529095.1 uncultured Elusimicrobia bacterium | reverse complement strand
CTTAAGTCAAGGTTCGGCCAATAGTCGAGCCCGGCGCGCTTAAGGTTTGCGTCGGTGATCCGGTAGCCGAGCGGATGCACGAGATGCAGACGACAGCCCAGCGCCATGCAGCTGCGCCCGATGTTGCCGGTGTTGCCCGCGATATCGGGACGCACGAGAACCACTTCGTAGACCGGCATCTAATTCGCGGCAGCCCTCAAGGCGTCTTTCTCCGCGGCCATCGTCGTGTTCTCTCCTTTCCAAACATCGCGCAGGAATGCTTCGTAGGTCCAGGGCATCAGCGCTTTGAACTGAACGGCCAACGCCTCGCCATAGGCCTGGATCTCAAGCTGGGCGTGCGTGTCGGCGCGAAGTGCTACAAAGTTCATGAGGCTGCGCGCATTGACGGTCCAGTAAAATTCGGTGTAGAGATTCACGGGCAGGACCATGCGGGCCATCTCGCGGGCGACACCCATTTCGAGCATTCCTTTATAAACGGAGAGAGCTCCATCTACTTGTTTTTTAAACATGTCGCATAATGCCTTCTGGTCAAGTTCAACGGTGATCGATGAGCTTTGTTTGTTTTTATGGTCCTGGCCCCGCCATTTCTGCGGCATGTAGAAGTCGTCTTTGACTTCCGTGTACCGGAAAGAAACTTCGTTGTAGGCGGCAAAGCGGTGGCGAAACCACTGGCGTGCGACAAAGATCGGAGCGCTGATATGGAACTTGAATATCGCGTGCTCAAACGGCGTCATATGGGAATGCTTGAGCAGGTAGCCGATCAGCCTCTTGTCGGCTTCGGCTCCCTTGGACACGCCTCCATAGGAAACCCGCGCGGCGTCGACGACGCCTTGGTCGCCGCCCATGAAGTCCACTCGGCGGATAAATCCCTTGTCGAGAACGTTTGCTTTTTCAGGAATACTCAGCGTGGTCATCGGAATCCTCCGGGAGCTTTGTCGCGATGCTGGCGGACGTCGGCAAGAGCAGAGGAGGCTTTTGAAATAGACAAGATCCAATCGATCAAGCGAGGATCGCCGATGAGGCCTTTGCCATTCCAGCGATAGCCGCTCGTGCCGAGTTGGCGCTGTAGAAGCTGGCCGACGCGGCGGCCGGAGGGCGCCAGAGGAACAGCGACGACGCTGCCTGCCGTGACGAGACGGCGCAAGGTCGCCTTATTTGCGCTTCGATCCTGGTCCTGCTGGCCGACGCGCGTGCCGTCGCGAACCCAAATGATAGCACCCGAACGGAAACCTCCTTTGATCCTCACGGACTCAGCGATCGCCGTCGCGGCCGTCTTCCAGATTTCAAGCCCCTTGTCCGAGCGGGGCGCTATCCCGACGATGATGACCGATTCCTTGGCCGGGTTGCGCGCGAGCGTTTTTGCGCGGTCGGCGAGGATATCGGCAAGCGCTGGAGACTTGTCGATGGTGGCGGTGAGAACGAGCTTGGCTGTGCTCTTGAGCCGTTTGGGGGCATTGCCGTAAATTATTAAAGCCGGCTTATTTTTTGACTTGATCGGAGGCATGCCGGGATGCGCCGCATCGGGCTTGTCCGTGGTCGGTTCGGCTCGGATGCCGAAGAGGTAGCGCAACTCGTCCATGACGGGTGATTGGTCAATGAGCTCAAGGGGGACCGCAATGATCGTGGAAACGCGCTGGCTCCTGAGGCGGTCGCAAGCGCGTTGAATCGCCACACCGTCACCGGAGGATTCAACGCTCTCCACGGCAATGCCGCGCAACCGAGAGCGGATCGCGCTGAGTGCGGTCTTCCATTCGCCGCCCGTGTCGGAGGCGAGGATGAGCAGGCCGGATGGATTGCCTTTCATCGCCGCGTTTGACGAGCCCGCGGCCAGAAGTGAAAAGATGAGGATACCGCGAGCGCTCATAGCCGCTTAGGGGTCGAAAGTCCAGACCGAGGACTTGCCGGCGGAACCGGAGACGGCAACGATGAGCTCCTTCCGGCCCAACTCCGGTTCGACGAGTGCAAAGCCCGATGAGGCGCCGCCGAGCTCAGCCTTCCAGGCGGTCTCAAAGGCGACACCGGTCCATTGAGCGGCGCATAACTCGCCGCCGTTGAACAGGCCGAAAGGATTGGCGAGACCGCCGAGCATGGCGAGGTTGTGAACAAGGTAAAGCGTGTCGAAGCCCTTGGTGTTGTAGGCCGCGAACATGGGAGGGTGTATTTCGAGCAGTTTTTCGTGCCAGCGCACACGGAGCGGGCTTTGGCCGAAGCTCTCGGATGATGTCCAGTGGCCTTTGGCGAATTGGACGCGCAGTTGATTGATATTGGTCAGAGACAACGCGGCGGGCTCGCCCGCGGAGTCGAGTTGAGCATAGGTAAAGCCATAAAGCCAGTCGGCGCGCGGCGGATTGACTTTTGGGCGACCTTGAGTGTATTGACCGTTTCGATAGACCAGAGGGTATACCGCCCCGTATGGGAACGTTTTATCATCCTGGATTTGTTGAGAGCCGAGAACGCGCGCGCCTGTCGCATTCTGATGCGCGCGCACGAGAAACGGCAGATCTGCGATTTTTATCCATTGGCCGCCATTGAGTCTAAAAACGAATGTTTCCAGACGTCGAAACGGCTCATTATAGAGAGAAACGAACAATTCCGATTTTTTATCCCCATCGAGGTCGCCGGCTTCAAGAGACAGGATGCGCATGCCGGTTCCGGTGATAGTGCCTTGCGCCAGCGCCTTATTCTCAGCCGCCGGGTAAGCGTAAAGACGGAATATTTTATCCTCGGATAGGACGACCTGGAGTTGGCCGACGCCGTCGAAATCAGAGACAGCCATGCCTGTGATGCTGAAGGGTAGAGGCGCGCCGCGCGAGCGCGGCGCGCGCAGTTCCGCCTCGCCGGAACGCCGCGGCGAGGCGGGCATGACCGGCGCTGCGGCGATGTCCAAGAGGCGAACCCTCTGCCCGGGGCGGACCTGCGCAACAGGTTCGGCGAGGAGACCAAGCGAGAATTTTTCCGCGACCTCCGTCATCCTGCCATCGGCGACACGCGTCTCTGTTTTGCCCAAATAGTCCCCGCTGACGGGATGCTTGAGCTCAGCGCCTTCCTCATAAATTTGGAAGCGGCGTCCCGGGGCGGCGCCGTCGGCGGACGTCAGATCGAGCCAAATCCGAGCGCCTTCGGCCTTCACGACGTAGCCCTTGGCGGCAATTTGGGCGGAGGCGAGGACGGGGAATGTTAATAAGAAGGAGAAAATGAGACGCGACATTTTCAGAGGCTATCATATTTTTTTGTAGAATCACGGCCGTGGCATACGGATATCCGTCCGCGCGCACCGGCACCGCTCAGGATCTCATGCGCGTTGTGACGAAGGCCTACGAGAACTACCTTGAATCTAAGGGGATAGTTCTTCCGCAAAAAACGCAAATCCAACGCATCTTCTTGGAGCCTTTTGCGCGCCTCGCGGGCCTGTTCCTGGCGGCGATCTTGGAGCGGCTGCCGGCTTCTTGGGCGATTTCATTCCATGACAAGCTGTTCTCAAGACTCGCGTCCGGGCGCGCATACTTATTCAATCCTGATTCCGCCGCGATCATCGATGCCCGTGTTTTGTCCGCGCGGCTGGAAAAAGAATCGGGCCGAACGCCCGCGTTGCTCGCGGCGATCTCGCACCCGGAGGGCACGGAAGAGCTGGCCCACCTAAACTTCGAACTCGTGCGCCACGCGATTTTGGCGTTGCGTGAAATCCGCGGCCGTCCGTGTCGTCCACGACTGGTCGTCGCGATCGATCCATTCGCGCTCGACACCGTGAGCATCCTCGAAGAGGGGTTGTATGCGGGCTTTATGGGAAGTTTTCATCTTGGGCTTGATCGCTTGGCGTTTGGCCGAGGTCATCCTGGTCCCTGGCTGTCGCCGCAGACGCATTGGGACCGCATGCCCCTGCGTCTATTCAGTTCGTTGGCGCAAGGCGGTGAAATCGGCATGGTTCTCTCGGGCGGCGTTCCCTCAACGAGCCGGGTGCTGTACGGCGCGCGCGAGTGGGCGCGTCGCGCACTGTCCGCCAGCCCGCTCCATGCCTATCCCCTGCGCGCTCTCGCCTGCCTGCGTAACGATGCCGCCTTCGCGCGCTTTGAAAATTCCGCCGCCGGGATTGTGCCGCTATCGCGTGGCCCCTGGCGCCTGGTTGAAGCCTGGCTGATGATGGCGGCTGTGGGCCTTCTTCGCGATGAATCGGTGGAGCCGGTCGCGCGCGCGCTGCTTGCTTGCGTGCAAGTGCCCGAGGCCGCTCGAGACGCGATTGTCTCCGAACTCGCCTGCGACCTGGCGCGGGAGACGCCCGCGCGTCGACGCCTGTTCCAGATTCTTGTAGGCCGCGTGGTGCGACGACGCCCGCTTCTTTTGATCCCGGTGGTTCATCGCCTGGATCCTCTGGGGGTGTCGGAACGCGAGGCCTGGGGTATCGTCTGGGCGGGGACGGGGCGTGTGCGCGTCATCCGCGCCGGCAGTCCCGATCGCTCTGTAGAAATGACGGCGACGGAGTTGGCTGAACGGTTTACCATAGAGCATTTCCAATGAGCGTGAACTTGTATCGCAATAGCGGAGACCTCAAGGGGTTTTCCCTGCGAAACTGCCCGGCGATGGCCGAGCCTTCCGGCGTGCTGATGTGCCCGCCTGATTATTTCCAGGTCCTTTCCATAAAAAATCCGTATATGGCGCACCATGTCGGAGACGTGAACCGCGACCGGGCCCGGCAGCAGTGGGATGCCGCTGTCGCCGCTTTTACCGCCGCCGGCTGTCAGGTTTCCGTCATTGCGGCCACGCCCGGCTTAGAAGACATGGTGTTCGCGGCGAACTCGTCTTTGACCGGAACGCGCCCGGACGGCGAAAAGGTGGCGTTGATCGCTTCCATGCGGCACGCGTCCAGGCACAAGGAATCTGAGGCATTCGAAGTCTGGTACCAAGCGCACGGCTACCGCGTGGCGCGTCTTAAAACCGGCGGCTTTGCGGCCTTCGAAGGCTCGGGTGACGCGATATGGCATCCGGGCAAGCGCCTGATTTGGGGAGGGCACGGATTTCGCACCGATCCTGAGATGTTCGAACAGGTGGCTGAAATCTTCAAGACCCCGGTGATTCAGCTGAAGCTCGTCAATGAACGCTTCTACCATCTCGACACCTGCTTCTGCCCGTTGACCCCGGAGGCGGTCCTCATCTATCCGGCGGCCTTCGATGCGGCGAGCCTTGAGCTGATCCTTAAAATGTTCCCGATCATCGTCACCTCCTCTGAGGCCGACGCTGTCTTGCGCATGGCCTGCAATGCGGCCGTGTGGCGCTCAAGAACTGCGATCATTCAAAAGGGGGCCGACATCGCGTCGGGCCATATGCGCGCGCTGGGGCTTGCTGTCGTCGAAGTGGACACCTCGGAGTTCGTTAAGTCGGGAGGCAGCATGTACTGTATCAAGCAATATCTATTCGGCTGACAGGCGCCAATGACACTGCACCTGTGCCAATCCGGTTATGAGACCTTTCTCATTCAAGAACTTGGCGGCGCCGTTGAGAAAACCGGGTCCGGCTGGGTGTCGGGCCCCGAGGGACCGGGAGATCTTTGCTTTGCCCACCTGTCGTTCCAGACGCCGACGGAAGTCCAGGGGAAATCATTGAATGCGTTGGCGGGCGCTATGGCAGACTACTTCACGTCGTCTTCAATCGACGAACGTTTCGAGGGTTTCTGGCCGTTCTGTGTTGAATCTTCAGGCGTTCCAGGGCTCAGCCGCCGCGCACAAATGGCCGCTACGGATTGCTTAAGGCGCGTGAAGTCTCGCATGTCGAGGGTCGCCAAACTCGCCGTTTGCGGCCGCCCGAGTTCGGGGCCTGCGCGAGGCTTTTTCGCTTACCTGCCCGCCTTTGATCGCGCTTTTGTCGCGCGCGCCGCGGTCGCCGGCGGCCAGAGGCGCATGGCCGACGACCCGCAGGCGCCGTCGCGCTCATACCTGAAGGTCGAGGAAGCTTACCGCCTGTTAGCTCGCGAGCCGCAGGCTGGCGAGACGGTCGTGGACCTGGGCGCAGCACCCGGCGGCTGGAGCTACAGCGCGGCCAAGCGAGAAGCTCTGGTGATCGCCGTTGATAATGGTCCGCTTAAAGGAGGTGCCCTCCATTCGAGTATCAGTCATCGCGTGGAGGACGCTTTTAAATTTATGCCGGCGTCGCCGGCAGACTGGCTCTTTTGCGACATGCTTGAAGATCCCGATCGCATCATTGAGCTGCTTGCGCAGTGGCTTGACCGCGGCTGGTGCCGGCGTTTTATCGTCAACCTTAAATTCGGGCGCCACGACCCGTTGCGTGTGCTGAGGCGCGCCGGGCGCCTGCGGTCGCAGTGCTCGCTTTTTCGGGCGAGGCACTTGTTCCATGACCGCGAGGAACTGACCATCGTCGGCGAGCGCGCCTTGTAGAGCATCGCCGACCCGGCGCAGTTTGCCCGCGATTTTCTCCACAGCGGCGGCT
>CAZGVK010000075.1:0-22282 GCA_964529095.1 uncultured Elusimicrobia bacterium | reverse complement strand
TGAGCGATTTATAACGCCGATGCATCCCGCCTGGCTGCGTTGCTCATCGCTCACATACCTGGCGGTATGCTCGCTCTTCGCGCCTTGCCAGACGGGCGCCTCGCCGCCATAAATTCACTCATTTATTTCGTTACGCTTCCTAAGCAATGGCTTCCCAGGCAGAGGCAAGCCCCTGGCCGACGCCGACGCATAATGCCGCCAAGCCCTTCTTCGCCTTGCGGCGGCGCATCTCATGCAGAAGTGTCACGATGATTCGGCACCCCGATGAGCCGAGGGGATGCCCCAAGGCGATCGCTCCGCCGTTGACGTTGAGTCGCGCGCCATCAATTGAGAGCTCCCGCTGACACGCGAGCGTCTGGGCGGCGAAGGCTTCGTTGATCTCCACGAGATCGATGTCCTTAATTTCCCAGGCAAGACGGCCGGTCAGTTTTTTGATCGCGGGGACGGGACCTATGCCCATAAAGGAGGGTTCTACACCCGCAGACGCCGAGCCCGCCCAACGCGCGAATGGCTGAAGACCCAGCTCCGCCGCTTTCCCGGTCTCCATCAAGAGTATCGCCGAAGCTCCATCATTTAAAGTCGAAGAGTTGCCCGCCGTGACAGACCCGCCCTGGCGGAAGGCCGGCTTTAGAGACGATAATTTTTCAAGACTTGTATCCTCGCGCACGGTTTCATCGTACGCGTAATCCACGCAAGGACCTTTCTTCTGCGGCACTGCTATCGGCGCGATTTCCTCGGGGAAATACCGATCACGCGCTTTTGCCGCGCGGCGATGGCTTTCAAGGGAAAACTCGTCCTGGTCAGCGCGCGAAATGCCGTGCTTGACGGCCACATTATCGGCGGTCTCCCCCATGCTCTCAAGAGCAAATAGTTTTTCCAGGCGCGGGTTCGGGTAGCGCCAACCCAGAGCGGTATCGTAGGCCGTCAGATTGCCGAACGCGCAGCCGGCTTTGGACTTTGGAAACGAATAGGGCGCGCGACTCATGCTCTCAACACCGCCGGCAATGTAAACGTCGCCCTCGCCCGCGAGGATGGCGCGCGCAGCGCTGTTGACGGCCTCAAGCCCGGAGGCGCAGAGACGGTTGATTGTGGCGCCGGGCACTGAAAACGGCAGGCCCGCAAGCAACGCGGCCATGCGCGCGATGTTGCGGTTGTCTTCGCCGGCTTGGTTGGCGCAGCCTAAATAGACATCCGTGATGTCGACTGGATTTAAGCTCGGGGCCTTCTTAAGGAGCGCTGCGAGCACATGCCCGGCCAGATCGTCCGGCCGCACCGCGGCCAGAGCCCCGCCAAAACGACCCACGGCTGAACGCACGGCCGCGACTGCGACGACTTCACGCGATGCCATCGAATTCCTCCATCTTGCTTCGCCACTCATCATTGACCCGTGTCGGACGACCACGCGCATAGTCGAAGGAGACCATCACCGATTTTGCCTGCGCGACAAGACGTTTTGTGAGCTTGTCCACGAGATGGTATTCCATATGAATGCTCGCCCCGCCGATCTCCGTGACACGGCAACCGACGAGCAATGTCTCGTGATGCAATACCGGACTCTTATAATCGATCTCAATGCGGGCGATGATAACTCCCAACGCCTCAATCTTGAAGCGACCGACGACGCGATGAAGGTAGTCGATGCGCGCAATCTCAAGAAAGCTCAGATAATGAGCGTTGTTCACATGCCCAAGGCCGTCTGTGTCTGAAAAACGCACGGGCACCGTGCTGACAAGTTTATAGCCATCCATCGCGCGCCTCCAAGATAAGTTTCGCAAAACGAGCGCGGGTCATCACGATCTGGAGTACGGAGCCCTCGCCGATCTTGCGTCCTTTGCTATGCACCTCGGTGCGCGCAAAAATGCGCGGACCTTTGGCGCGCACGAGTTTAGCGAAGATGTGCAATGGCGCGCCGATGCGGGCCGGACGCAGGTGTTTTACGAGCACAGCTCCACCGACGGCTTCCTCGTCGGCATTGAGATAGGGGGCCAGCAACATGCGCGCGGCCGTCTCCATGTGGTAGACCATGGCCCAGGTCGCGTACAACGGATGGCGCACGAGCCCCTCGAGATGCGGCTTCATGTGCCGCTCGACTCGCGCGGGAAGATCCACGGTCATGCCGATGCGAAGACCGGGCTTCATAAGATCAAGCCCAGAGCGGCCAAGCGCACGGCATCGGCGGCGGCGGAGAACGGCATCGCCGAGGCGGCAGCGCTTGCGACGGCGCCCATCTTCTTGAGCCTCTCAGGGTCGGCAATCATCTCCATCAACGCGGCCGCAAGCAAAGGCGGGGCCTTCTTCGGCGTCGGGTAGTGGACAATTCGCCCCGCATCGGACGGCAAGGTGTCGCGCACGCCGTAGTGATCGCTTGCCAGCACCGGCAGGCCCGCGCGCATGGCCTCGACGACGTTTAATCCATAGCTTTCATGAATCGATGGAGACACAAAAAGATTCCCAAGCTGGAAATAAGCCCGTTTCGCGGCAGCGTCAAGATAGCCCGGGAAAAAAACCTTGACTTGTTTTAATTTCGCCGCGGCGGCGCGGACCTTGCGTCCGTAGGCCTGGCCCATCATAAACGCGGGCTCCCCGCAGATAAACAGGTGCATCTCTCGACCCGCCAGTTTGCCGTTTACTTCAAGAAGCAGCAAAGCCTCAAGAAGCAGGTGTATGCCTTTTTCCGGAGAGATACGCGAAAGGGTCATCAGGACAGTGGCCTCGGGGCCGAGTTCGTGGTATTCGCGCAGCTCGGCCGCGCGGTTCTCATCGGCGGGCCCCGGCGGATCCGACCACACTCCCCAGGGAATAACGGTAATCCTTCGAGAAAGTTCCTCGTAGCCCACGAGATCGCCGTAACAGCGCATCAACGTGTCAGCCATGGCTCGGGAGGGAACGATCATGCGCGAGGAGTAATAGACGGTTTCCCGCTGCTTCTCAAAGACAAGGCTGAGGACATCAGGCAAGATCCAATCGGCTCCGATGGAGCGCACTCGCTCATGGAGCTGCGTCAATTTCTCCGGAGCCACGATACGACGCAAGTAGAGCTTATTGAAGTAGTCAACAACGTCAACATGCCAAATCGAGAGAATCGGATAGCCCGCCCCGGCCAGCGTCTTCAGCGTCGGTCCCTCAGACACATCGTTGACGACGATTACGGTCTCCGCCGGCGGATACTCCTTGCGTCGCGCGAGGATCCAGCCTGTCGTTTCCATCTCAAAATCACGGCAGAAACGCGCGTAGTTGAGTTCGCTAAGGTCTACCAGCCCATCAGGGCGCTCAGCCAGGCGGTGATAGTGAGAGCCTCCTACCGGCGCCTGCGGCCCTGAACCCAGCACCGTCAGGCAGCAGGATGCATCTAAACTCCAGTGGCGCACAAGCTGCAGACCGACCATGGCACCGCCGCCCAAGGGCGTTTTGTCCATAGGATAGCCGACATGGCTGGCAATGAATACAAGTTGCTTCAATCTCGTTATTATATGATACCGGAGAGGACATACCCATGAATGCATATCCTGAAACCATCGTTATCGCCGGCGGCGCGCGCACGGCGATCGGCCATCTCTCGCGGTCTTTGTCGGGGATCAAGCCGGAAGACCTCATGGTCGACGCCATTGAAGCCGCGCTCTCCCGAGCTCGTCTCGCCAAGGACAGGATTGACGGCGTTCTCATCGGCTGGGTCGGCCAGACCTTCTCCGCGCCAAATATCGCGCGCGTCGCCGCCCTGCGCGCCGGGCTTCCTGAAACGGTCTCAGCCGTGACCGTTCAAAACAACTGCGTCTCCTCGATCGAGTCGATCGCCGCCGCATGCCGTTGTATCCTCGTCGGCGAGGGCGCTGTGTATCTGGCCGGCGGTGTTGAGGTCATGTCGCGGCTGCCCTACTCGATCGACGGCAGTCGTGCCTCAAAATCACTGCGCTCTCTGGCGGTCGTCAAGGAGAAGTGGGCCGAGCTCCCGGCCTCCCCCGACGTCCAGATTTGCGATGCGATGGAGCAAGGCCTCACCGATCCCGTCAAGAACATCAACATGGCCGGCACTGCGGAGGTCTGCGCGCAGATCTATGACATCAGCCGCGCCGACCAAGATGCTTACGCGCGAGAGAGCTTGCGCCGCACCCTTGCGGGCTGGAAGTCGGGCTTCTTCGAGTCGAGTGTTGTTCCGGTCATCCGCGACGGCAAGATAATTCTTGAAAAGGACGAATACCCATTTCTTCGTGCGGATCTAGTCGAAAAACCGCAGATGTTCGCGAAAGCGCCGATTGCTTTCGACAACTCCGCCTACTCGATGAAAGATTTCTACCGCGACTATGGCCAGTTCATCGAGGGCAAGACCTGGCATGAAGGAGTTAAGGGCACGGTGAGCTTGTTCAACTCCTGCGGCCGCTCCGATGGCGCCGCCGTCGTGATCGTGACCACCGCAAAAAAGGCCAAAGAACTCGGACTTGAAATACTTGCCGAGATCGAGGGCTGGGGGTTTGCGGGCAATAATCCGGCGCACATGGGCGTCGCCCCGGCGCTCGCCGCTCCGCTGGCGCTTAAGCGCGCGGATATCAAGTTTGAAGACCTCGACCATATCGAACTACATGAACCCTTCGCGGCGACAGTGCTCTCCATCTTTAAGCTCGGCAAGCGGAAGTTCGGCCACGATTGGGAAGCGAAGAACAAGTCCGGCGCTCTCAATGCCAACGGCGGCTCGCTCGCCGTTGGCCACCCCCTGGGGGCGACCGGCGCGCGCTTGATGCTCAACCTCGTGCACGCGCTCAAGGCCAATCCCAAGGGACGCAAGGGCATGCTCGCGGCCTGCGCGGGCGGCGGCGTGGGCGGGGCGATGGTTGTTGGAAAATCAGTCTGAGGCATCTTCTCGCGGCCAGGGGTCAGATCGCTTCGGGCTCCGCATAAAAAATCAAGCGCGCCTTCTTCTCTCTTTGGTAGAATTCCCCTTATGAAAAAACTCTTCTTGATCGCCTTACTGCCGTCTGCTGCCGGCGCGGCATCATTTTCCCCCGCGCCCACGTTGCGCTACGAGCTGACGGCGCCGGAACTGATGGAAGACTGCCGCTCGGCTAAAAAGAGCGCCGAGTCCGCCCTCGAAAAACTCGTGCGCACACATTCAGCCGACCGCACATTTGACAATACTGCCTGGGCGCTCGATCGCATCAGCGCCGATCTGTCCGATCAGACCGCCTCGGATACCTTCTTGAAGTACGTTTC
This sequence comes from uncultured Elusimicrobia bacterium, assembly GCA_964529095.1. Taxonomy (GTDB): domain Bacteria; phylum Elusimicrobiota; class Elusimicrobia; order UBA1565; family UBA9628; genus GWA2-66-18. Next base: position 17,080 of record CAZGVK010000075.1, on the reverse strand, counting down.
AATTTCCTCCTCGGTGCGCGACGCCGGCAATGAGTGCGAGACCTTGCTCGGCCAATTCTCCGTGGACATGTATTCGCGCGAGGATCTCTATCGCGCGCTCAAGGAGTACGCGACAAAGGACTCGACGCTGACCGGCGAGTCAAAACGCCTCGTCGATAAAGAGTTGCTCGACTTTAAGCGCTCCGGCCTTGAATTGTCAAAAGATAAGCGCCAAGCGGTCGTCGACCTGCGCAAGAAGCTCGTCGAACTCGAGGCGACATTCGGCAAGAACCTCAATGAGTTCAAGGACTTCGCGTTATTTGACAAGTCCGAACTCGACGGCTTGCCTGAGGATTTTGTCGCACGCCTTGAGAGGGTTGACGGCAAGTACAAGGTCAGCCTCGACTACCCGGACTATTTTCCATTTATGGAGAATTCCTTGAACCCGGACGCGCGCCGTGTCATGGAGTCGAAGTTCAATAACCGCGCGACAACTCAAAACCTGCCGATACTGAAGGAAGTTTTAGCGCTGCGGCTAAAGGCCGCGCAGGCGCTCGGCTACCCGACCCACGCTCACTTCATCCTGGAAGACCGCATGGCGAAGGATCCGCAGACGGTCGCCGCCTTCATCTCCCGCCTGCGCGAGAAGCTTAAAATTCTCGGAAACGACGAGCTCGCGATCCTTAAGTCCCTCAAATTCGTCTTCGAGGGTGGCGCTTCCGACGGCCAGTTGAATGCCTGGGACTGGCGCTTCTATAACAATCAATTAAAAAAGTCCCGATATGCCGTGGATTCTCAGAAGATCAAAGAGTATTTCCCCGCCGACTATGTGACCGAGCAGATGCTTAACATCTACCAGAAGCTTCTCAGCGTCAAGTTCCGTCTTGTGGCGGATGCCGCGCTCTGGCATCCTGACGTGAAGCTCTACGAGATCAAGGATGCCGCGGGTGGCGAGCCGATCGCTTATTTCTACCTCGATTTGTTTCCGCGCGAAGGCAAGTATAAGCATGCCGCCGCGTTTTCGATGATCACGGGTCGCGCGTTGAGCGATGGGCGCTACCAGAAGCCGGTGTCCTCGATGGTCGCCAACTTCAACAAGTCGACCAAGGACCGTCCCTCTTTGCTCACACACGACGAGGTGGAGACGTTCTTCCATGAGTTCGGCCATCTCATGCACCAAACCTTGACCAAGGCCCGTTACGCGCGCTTCTCCGGCTCGGCGACCGCGCGCGACTTCGTCGAAGCGCCGTCGCAAATGCTCGAGAACTGGGTCTGGGACGCGGAAGTTCTTCGGTCGCTGTCGGGCCACTATTTGGATCTTGAAAAAAAATTGCCGAACGAGTTGCTGAACAAGATGCTCGCGGCAAAAAATGTCAACTCCGGCCTCGTGAACTTGCGCCAGCTTATGTTCGGGTCGGTGGACCAGCTCTATCACGGCATACCGCCGGCCGACACGACCGAGGCCTACGCGCGCCTAGCCAAGGACATCTCGATGATTCCCACATCAAAGAGCACGCATCCTGAAGCGAGTTTCGGCCATCTCATGGGATATGATTCCGGCTACTACGGCTACCTGTGGTCAAAAGTCTATGCCGAGGATATGTTTTCACGGTTCAAGGCCGAAGGCGTGCTGAGTCCAGTTCTCGGTCGCCGCTATCGGACCGAGATCCTCGAGCGCGGCTCGTCGCGCGATGAGATGGACTCGCTGAAAGCCTTCCTCGGCCGCGAGCCTGATGAGAGCGCATTCCTTGAGAGCATCGGCCTCAAGCTTGGAAAAAGATAACGGTTGACGCAAGAAGACGACTTCAGCCGACGAAGCGACAAGCTGGAGTTGATGGATACGGAAGATTCATCCGAAGGCGAACTGCGGCTCACTTTTCGGGAGCTTGCCGCAATCAACCGCTATCTGGGCGGTCACGCCGTTACGCTCAACGCTCTGGCAAGCTTGATCCCGCGCGGCACGAAGAACTTAAGAATACTCGACGTGGGTTGCGGCGATGGGCAAACAGCTTGCCTCATCCAGGATTGGGCCGCCTCGCGCGGCATCGCCGCAGAAGTGTGCGCCATAGACCTCTCCGCGGCATCCGTCCGTTTGGCGGAAGAACGCAACCGCAAAGGGTTGTCCTTCGTCACGGGAAATCTCTTCTCTCTGCGTGAAGGCGACGTCTACGATATCGTCCATGCCGGGCTGATGCTGCATCACTGTCCCGAACACGTTGCCGTCCGTGCGTTACAAGCAATGTACGCACGCGCGTGGCTGGGTGTTATCATCAACGATCTGCATCGCCACAAGCTCGCTTATCATGCGATTAAAATAATGACGGCCGCCTTCTCGCGCAATCGCCTGATCCGCCACGATGGACCGCTTTCCGTTCTGCGCGGCTTTCGCCGCGCAGAGCTTGTCTCTCTCTGTCGACAAGCCGATCTCCCCGCCCCCGATATCCGCTGGCGCTGGGCGTTTCGTTGGCAGATGGTGATACGGCGTTGAAAATCCCCGAGCGCTGCCGCGTGGCCATCGTTGGCGGAGGCCCGGCCGGAAGCGCATTGGCGGCGAAACTGGCCCTCTCGGGAACCGCCTCCCTGGTCTTAGAGAAGGACTTTTTTCCGCGCGCCAAGGTCTGCGGAGAATTCCTCTCGATGGAGGTTCAAGGACTTCTGCGCCGCATCGGCTGTCTTGACTCGGTGCTCGCTCAGGCGCCCGCGTTGATCGATCGGGCGCGCATTTTCTCCCCGTCCGGACGGCAGGTCGAATTCACTCTTGGCGCGACGGCTTTGGGGTTCAGCCGTTTTGCGCTTGATGAACTCTTATTTCGGCATGCGCACAACAGCGGGGCCGTTACTTTTGAAGGTGTCGAGGTGGTAAAGATCGAACGTGTCGCTGACGGAGAACGCCTCTCTTTGCTCCGTCGTCATCAAGACGGAACTTCCGAGCATCTTCAATTACACGCTGAGCTTGTGGTCATAGCCGGAGGCCGCATGTCATCTGCGCCTTCTCGGCCGAGCATCCCCCTGTTCGTCGGTTATAAGATGCGCCACCGCTTCACGTCCGCTGTTTCCGCCCAAAGCCTGCGTGGATGCGTCGAGGTCCATCTTTTCGACGGAGGCTACTGCGGCGTCAGCGAAACGGAAGGCGCGGGGGTCAATGTCTGCCTGTTAGCCAAGACGCATTGGCTGTCGTCACTTTCTTCGTCGCGGTGGAATGCCGTCGCCGCCGAACTGAGCCGCAGCAGTCCCACTCTCGGACGACGGTTGTCAGTTCTGCGCGCAGACGGCGAACCGTTGGCCGTCGCGCGAATCGCGTTTCCCGGACCAAGTGCTGCGCCGAGCCGTCATCTACGGGTGGGTGACGCCGCCGGCATGATCGCTCCATTGTGCGGCGATGGTCAGGCGATGGCTATCGAATCAGCAATTCTATTGGCTGAACTTATCACTCGCGGGGAAAGCATGGCGCTGCATGAGGCATGGCCCAATCTTTGGCGGCGCAGATTTTCCCGCCGACTTTTTATGGGACGCGCCTTGCAAAGAATTTTGCTGAGGCCGTGCGCCGCCGAAGCCGTTACAATTGCATGTGCCCGGTGGCCTTTTCTCGTCCGTTTTCTTGTCGCCGCGACGCGCGGCGAATTTCCGACAACGATGACGCGAGACCTCGTCGATGTTTAAAGCAATCCCTGCGCTCAATTAATTTGTAGAATGAATCCGACGCCCTCGTAGCTCAGTTGGTTAGAGCAGTCCGCTTAATAAAATGGGCTCGCCACATGGGCAACCGGTGGCGATAACCAAGTAAATTGCCAGAACACCCTGAAGCCTGAGGAGCCACAGCGTCGCCGGCAACGGCAAGCGCGACGGCAAAAAATACTTAGGATTGGGCAACCGGCAGCCAAGCCCGCTGAAAAACGGGAAGGTTCAGAGACTATACACTTGGGCCCCGACACTATTGTCGGGGCATGACATAGTCCAGCCTACAACGCGGCGTTGCCGCGGCCGGGGAAACCCGGAGTAGGAGGCATAACGGATTGGTCGCCGGTTCGAGTCCGGCCGGGGGCATCTATTTTGAAGAGGGCATAGTGGCTCAACGCTTGAAAGGGATCGTGCTGGCAGGCGGCTCGGGGACGCGGCTTTACCCCGTCACCCGCTCGATTAGTAAACAGCTTGTCCCTGTTTATGACAAGCCCATGATCTACTACCCCCTTTCGACGCTCATGCTGGCCGGCATACGCGACATTCTCATCATCACAACGCCGGAGGACCAGCCGGCCTTCATACGCCTGCTTGGCGACGGCGCCTGGCTAGGCCTGAATATCTCTTACGCGGCCCAGCCTAAGCCCGAAGGCCTCGCCCAGGCATTGATCATCGGCGCTGATTTTATCGGCGACGACCGCGCCGCCCTCATCCTCGGCGACAACATCTTTTACGGCCATGGTCTTCCAGAGCACCTGCGCGCCGCCGCGGCAACAACATCGGGCGCCACCGTATTTGCCTACCACGTCAAGGATCCTGAACGCTACGGCGTCGTCGAGTTCGACGCGAAAGGCCGCGCGGTCAGCCTCGTCGAAAAACCAATCCATCCAAAGTCAAACTACGCCGTGACCGGCCTCTACTTCTATGACAACTCGGTCCTCGGTATCGCCGCGAACCTGAAACCCTCTCCGCGCGGCGAACTGGAGATCAACGACGTGAATAAGGCATATCTAAATAAGGGTCGCCTGCACGTGCGGAAGTTAGGCCGCGGCATCGCCTGGCTTGACACCGGCACGCACGAGTCCCTGCTTCAAGCCGCGACCTTCATTTCGGTCATCGAGGACCGCCAGGATCTTAAAGTCGCATGCCTTGAAGAGATTGCCATCAATCTTGGCTATATCGATGTCAAGGCCTTGCGCGCGCTCGCTGAGCCCATGAAAAAAAATGAATACGGACGCTACCTTCTCCGCGTCGCCGAAGGACGAGACTGAGATGCTGCGTCCCGATGTCGTCGAGTATCTCAAGGATAATCTGAAAAGTTTCCCGGTTGAAATTCTGCGCAAACAACTCGCCGAGGAAAGCGTCTCCGATGTTGATTTTAGCGATTCACTGGCCGCGGCCCTGCGCGCGCCTCTGACGGTTCGAACGCCGGCCGCGGCAAAATCTAAAACAAGATTGATTGCTGTTTTTTTCCTCTGTATCGGTGTTGCAATCATCCTGTCAGTCGCGATGTGCGCGCTGTCGCAGAAGCCCGCCGCCCCCGGAGCAGCTGAGGGGAATATGGAAAATTCATCAGGAGAGTCAAGCTTCATCGGCCACGCCGGATGGGTTGTGCGCCTGCCTAAGGACTACGTCGGCATCTCTACTTTCGCCGGTTCAAACAAGCAGCGCCAGATTGTCTACTTCTGCAAGAAAGGAACTGATCCAACGAACTTCCTCAATGAGGGGCTCTTCGGACAACTCGGCATCGTCAAGCTTGAAGCGCTCCCGACCCAGTTTTCCAATAATCCGGCCGGAATCAAAAACCTCTCACGCTTGGCCGCGGAGAAGTACAAAAACGGGGGTGAGAGATTCTCTATGAAAACGATGCAGGTCGCCACCTTGCCCGGTGTCTCAGTGGTCGTGCTCGCCCCCTTCCCGCGCACGGAGGCCTTCATCCTCGGAAAAGATCAAATGTATTTTTTATCCGCCGGACAGGAAGACGATATCTGGCGCGATATTGTTCTCAGCCTGCGCGACGCACACACTGAAAACTAAGGAAGCGTAGCGCGGCGGCTTTAGGGCTCGCGATGAATTCGCAAAGAAAGCCGACGCGCCATCAAAGTGGACGCCGTACGTTGGAGCGACGGTCTACGCTGTGGGTGTTGAGCATGGCGTCGAACACAGGTTGGCATCGGCTTGGTGGTGACGCGCGAGGGCGGACGGCGCTACGTGATGGACGTGCCCGAAAGCGAGCTTCGCAAGCACGTCGATGAATTGGCCAAGCGCCGCGGTCGTCTCGGTCTCCCCAACCTACGGCTCTAATCCCGATTGGAGCAGGATCTTGAGGGGGACCGCTTCTATGCGCTCCGCAAGCGGGTATCGCCGCTCGCCGGGGTGCAGGACCCATAGGCGACTTAAGCCCAGATCGCGCATCGCGATATGCATCGACGGCGTCAAGCGCGGAGCGTCAGCCCGCTTGCATTCAATGCCGAATCGATGCCTGCCCCGCATCATCAAGAGATCAAGTTCGGCGCCTTCGTGAGTCGCCCAGAAGTAAGCCTCATCGGGCCGCAGGCGCTCCAAGGCCTCGGCGATGGCGTAACCTTCCCACGAAGCCCCGCATTTGGGATGCCCTTCTAGATCGACCAGGGATCGGATGCCGAGGAGCTGATGCAGGATGCCCGTGTCCCGCAAGTATACCTTCGGCGCCTTGACCTGTCGTTTCTTGAGATTGGCATGCCAAGGCCGCAGCTGCCTCACCATGAAGAGGCCCTCAAGGAGATCGAGATACCGCCTCACCGTCGATTCTCCGATGCCAAGAGAGCGCGCAGGCTCGGCGGCGTTCCAAATTTGGCCGTGGTAATGAGCCAGCATGGTCCAAAAGCGGCCGAGCGCCGCGGAGGGAATGGAGAAGCCCAATTGCGGGACATCCCTCTCTAAGATCGTTTGGATATAGGCCTTCCTCCAGGCGAAGCTGTCGGCGTCACTGCGCGCGAGGAAGGAGGGTGGGAGCCCCCCTCGGAGCCAGTAAACGGCCTGCTTCCCAAAACCCGCCTCGGCAAGCGTAAACCCGCCGACTTCGATCGTCTCGACGCGCCCCGTCAGCGTCTCTGAGGCATGCCGGATCAGCGCAGGCGCGGCGCTGCCCAAGAGCAAGAACTTTGCCGGAGCGGGCTTTCGATCGCAGAGGACCCTAAGGATCGGAAACAGATCGGGACGGCGCTGAATCTCATCGATCACGACCAACCCCCGGAGGCTCTTGAGAGTCGTCATGGGTTCCAGTAGCCGTGCCAAGCTTTCGGGGTCCTCTAGATCGAAGTAGCCCGGCGCCGATTCTCGAAGGAAGGTGCGTGCGAGGGTGGTCTTGCCGCTCTGTCGGGGCCCGAACAGCGCCACAGCGCGACTTCGCCTAAGCGCCGCCCGGACGCGAGAGTTCAACTGGAAGCGATCGATCACTGATTAAGAATACCACGAATATCCACCATTATCCAGTGGATATTCGTGGTATTGGGAGCTCGCATGATGTGGTGCCAACCCCGGGTCTTGAGGTCCCCGACGAAGAATTTATTTTCCGGTGTCATGCACCTACGACACAGCGTGGTTCGCAAAAACGGGGAAGCTCATACGTACCGGCGACTCGCGCGATCCGCTGCAGGGGCAAGAAAGCCCGTCTGAAAGCGGTCGAGTTGTCTCGGCGCCCGGGTGGACGCGCCGAGCAGCCCGGCCTATTTGATGCGCCTCTTGCGAAGGAAGTCGTCCAGGTGCAATTCAACGGCGTGAAATGCCCCCTAAAAAACCATCTTCTTAGCCGGATCAACCTTTATCTGAGAGATGCGGTAACGCTTGAACACACCAAGAGCGCGTTTCGTCCGGTTTAGTATTACACCTTCGGTTTCAGCAATCTGCGTCAACCCTCATGCAGCGGTTTCGCCATCGAAAGCGCCGGACAAGATCATCTCGCGCGCGGTCTCAAGTTTTATGGAGAGAGCCTCGTCGCCGCGCGCGGCCTTGACCCGCGCGCGCAGGATGGCAAGACCCGCTTCCACGCCTTTGCCGGACCTGAGGGGGCGATGGAATTCTATGGCCTGCGCGGCGCAGACAAGTTCGATGGCGACGACCTGAGCGGAATTCCAGATGACCTTTTTAAGCTTGAGCGCTGACCACATCCCCATGGAAACGAAATCCTCCTTGTTGGCGGAGGTCGGCACCGAATCGGCCGAGGCGGGATGCGCGAGCGTTTTATTCTCCGAGGCGAGGGCTGCCGCCGTGTACTGCGCGATCATGTGGCCCGATTCAACACCCGGATCGCGGGCGAGAAAATGTTTTAAGCGCGGCGCGTTGCCGGCGGTGACCTGGAAAGTGCGGCGCTCGGAAATATTGGAAAGCGCTGCGAGCGCGCCGGCGGCCGAGTCGAAGGCAAAGGAAAGGGCCTGACCGTGAAAATTCCCACCGGAGATCACTCGTCCGCCGACGACGAGGGGATTGTCGGTGGCTGATCCAAGTTCAATCTCCACAACACGGCGAGCCTCAATCAATCGGTCTCTGACGGCGCCATGAACCTGGGGCGCGCAGCGCAATGAGTAGGAGTCTTGAACGCGCGGGTCATCGACAATGTGAGACTTGCGAATCGCGGAACCTGCAAGAAGACGCCGCAAAGACCTCGCCGCCGACAACTGCCCCGGGTGCGGCTTTAGCAGTTGAATGGCCTCAGCGTATGGCGCGGGTGTGCCGGTCAGCGCGTCAAGTGAAGCCGCACAGGCAAGATTGGAAGCGCGATACACCCGCTCTGCCGACAACAGGGCCAAGCCGCCCACGGCCTGCATCGCCTGAGTGCCGTTGAGAAGGGCCAAACCCTCCTTGGCGGCAAGAACGAAGGGGCGCAGCCCGACGGACCGCAATGCCTTATCTGCCGACATGACACGGCCGCGAAAACGCACGTTGCCTTCGCCGATGACGGCCAGCGCCATATGAGCCTGCGGGGCGAGGTCTCCACTAGCGCCCACGGATCCTCGACTTGGGATCAACGCAGTAATGTTTGCGTCGAGCATGCGCGCAAGATGCCGCACCAATGCCGGGCGCACGCCGGAAAAGCCGCGACTTAACTCATTGACGCGCAGAAAAAGGATTGCGCGCGCCTCCTCAAAATCAAGCAGTTCTCCGACACCGCAGGCGTGGGACCGAACCAAGTTGCGCTGAAGCAGCGCCAGGCGCTCAGGGGAAATGCGCGTCGAGGCCAGCTCGCCGAAGCCGGTGTTCACGCCATAAATAATCCCGCCCGATGCCATCGCATCTTCAAGCACACGCCGCGAAGCCGCAACGCGGCGCAGGGCGATGGGAGGCAAAACCACCTTGCACCCGCCGACCGCGATGGAAAATAGCCGCTCGAGCGTGAGGCGCGAACCAAGTTTAAACGAGTTCGATGGCAAGAGCCACGGCCTCCCCGCCGCCGAGGCAGATGCCGGCCACTCCGCGCTTGCCGCCGCGGATTTTGAGAGCGTTGATCAGCGTCGTCAAGATGCGTGCGCCCGAGGCGCCAAGCGGATGGCCGAGGGCCACGGCACCGCCATGAACGTTGATCTTCTCGTGCGGCAGACCCGCGAGTTTCGCCACGGCCAGGGTGACGACCGCGAAAGCCTCATTGATCTCAAAAAGGTCCACGGAATTCACGTCCCAGCCGATCTTCTTGAGGAGCTTATCAACGGCCCCGACCGGAGCTGTGGTAAACCATTTTGGCTCCTGACTGTGAGTGGCCCAGCCGCTGATTCGAGCGAGCGGCTTCTTGCCGACGGCACCCCGTGCCGAAGACAGCACCAGCGCTGCGGCGCCATCATTGAGTTTGGATGCATTTGCGGCGGTGATCGTGCCGTCCTTTTGGAAGGCGGGACGCAATTTGCCGATCTTGTCGAGCTTAGCTCTGCCGGGCTCTTCGTCGAGTTCGATGCCGTCAATCGCGACGATCTCAGTTTTAAACCAACCTCTGGAGACGGCTTCCTGCGCGCGCTCGTAGGAGCGCAGGGCCCAATCGTCCTGCATCTGCCGAGTGATGTTGTGTTCCTTGGCGCACAACTCTCCGCAGTCGCCCATATGCACGCCATCATAAGGGTCGATGAGACCGTCGCGCAACACTGAATCAAGAAGCTTCGCATCGCCATAGCGATAACCGGAGCGGGCCTTGTCCAGAAGAAATGGGGCCTTTGACATGGACTCCATGCCGCCGGCAAGCCCGTAATCACCCTCGCCGAGGGCCAGGGACTGGCCGACCATCATGACCGCTTTCATGCCTGAACCGCAGACCTTGTTAATGGTCGTAGCGCCCACTGACGCCGGGATACCGGCGGCAATAGCGGCCATGCGTGCCGGCGCCTGGCCGATGCCGGCTGAAATCACGCAGCCGAGCACGACCTCGGCAAGCTCCTCCGCCTTTATGCCCGCCTGGACAAGAGCCTCCGCTGCGGTCTTTGAAGCCAACTGCGGCGCGGTGTGGTTCGCCAGCACGCCATTGATCGAGCCAATAGGAGTGCGCACGGCAGAGAGAATAAAGATTTCGTTCATGGCTTGATTTCCTTAGACGTAATAGACGAATCGAGCAGCGAGGCCGCAGAGTACGGAGACTGAAGCGCCCATGTAGAAAGTGAAAGCGGTCAAGTCGAACAGGCGGTACCAGCGAAGAAGGAACATCACCCCAAACCAGCCCGCCGCGCACAGTCCTGCTCCCAACGCCGTCGGAAACAGAAAGCACAGCGCCAGAATGAGACGTTCGGTCATGGCGAGGTACTTCTCGTCATCATCGGGGTAATCGGCCCCTTTAATATCTTTCTCGAGAAAGTAGATGAGCACGGTACAGGCATGCGTGACAAGCACGAAAATACAACCGAGCGCCGACCATTTCTCCGGAAATAATCCGGCTACCGTCGTGACGGCAAGCGGCGCGACCGCGAAGATCACCGTGTAATGGATAATCTGATCCCAGGCGAAGAAAATAGTGTTGTCGGGCATTCCATATTTTCGGATGGTGTAGATGCGCCACCAATCCTCAAGGAAGTGCGTGATGAAGATGATCGCGATGCAAGACCAGCCGTTGAGACTAAAAAACCTGTTCTCGATCCAGGGCTCGCTGAGGAAAGGCCAGGCGATGATTAAATAGGCGGCCGGGTGCATCGTACAGTGCGCGAGCAGCCCCCAGAAGCTCGAGCGCTTCCAGCGGTTGATGAAGTTGGTCTGGAACGTAAAGTCGCAGAGCAGATGGCCGAACATGAGCCGCCAGAATATGTCCATCTATTTTGCCGTCATCTTGAAGACCATATCCCAGTCGTCAGGAGGCAGCACCGCGTAACCGCGGGACTGATTCAAATAAAGCTCCCCGGGCCCGTCTTCGGGCAGCAGTTTGACGAAATCCTCGAAAGCGGCAAGGGCGGCCTCGTACTTCTTGTCGTAGAACGCCGTCACGCCTTTCTCCCAAAGGGGAAGCGCTTGGGCCCACGCGGGCGTGAGCGTGCCCTTCTCGGCGAGCGGTTCGTACACCGAGACGGGCGCGGTTTTCCCGATCACCTGCACGCGACCAAGAAAGCGCGCCTCGACGGAATCCTTAGCGCCCTCGTAAGTAGACGCGCTGATGATGATCTTCGAACCGAAGAATTTATTGGTGCCCTCAAGGCGCGAGGCGAGGTTGACTTCGTCGCCGATCGCGGTGTATTGCAGCTTGCGCTGCGTGCCGGTGAGAGCCACGGTTACCATGCCCGAGTTGATCCCAATGCGCACGCTGGGCATCTCCGGCACGCCCGGATCGAGCGTTTTATTAAGCTCGGTGACGATCCTCTGGCAGGCGAGCGCTGTCAGCACGGCGTCCTTGCGATGATCGGGATCTGGAACTGGAGCATTCCAGAACGCCATGATGCAATCGCCGATATACTTATCGACCGTGCCTCGGCTCTCAAGAATCGGAGCGCTGAGCGCGGTCAGGTACTTGTTTAGAAATTGAATCAAGGCCTCGGAATCCATCTTTTCAGAAATGTTGGTGAAGTGCGCGATATCCAGAAAGAAAATCGTCAATTCGCGCTTCTCGCCGCCAAGCTTCACCTTCGCGGGATCGTTGGCGAGTTGTTCGACAACTTCGGGCGCCACGAACTGGCCGAACAGCTCACGGATCGCCTTCTTCTCGGCGCCCTCGGTGAAAACCTTATGCACGGTCAGGATGATAAAACTCACGATCAAGGTCAGGATGGGCGCCACCGGATGGAGCATCGTGCCGTGCGCCGCCAGAGACAGCGAACCGGCGATCATCGCGGCGATCGTCGCCGCAACAGCGACGGCAACGGCTACGGGAGAAAGCGCGCAAAGGAGGAAGTACGGAAACCAGGCTGAGGCGATCACAAGCAGAGGTATGAAGAAGAAATTGACGCCCGTGATGGCGTCGCCGTTGATCGTATTATCAATGGCCGTCAACTGAAATTCAGGGCCGGGCGTATGGGGGTTAAACGGGCTCGGGTAGTGGTCGAAATAGCCCATACTGCTTGAGCCGATCATGACCAGGGCGCCCTTCAGCGAATTTCTCTGGGCTGAGGATATATTCCCGGAGACCACGTCCATCAAGGAGATCGTGCGGTAGGGCGAGTCAAACACGTCCGCCGATCCGGAGTTCTCGTGCTTGAGCCAATTCGCGGGCTTGCGGAAGTTGAGAACCGATAAGGAAAGCATCTCGGTTTGATTTTCATTGAGGACCTGCTCCACGGACTTGTCCAGAAAACTCGCCACGGCGACAGCCGCAAGTGATGCCCCGGGCAATCCCTTCATAATCGGATCCTTGACCTCGGCGTCAAAAAGCATGAAGGTGCGGATATGCCCGTCCTTGTCGATATGTCCGTCAACGCTCGGCGAGCCGAGATACTGAGCCGCGGCCTTGAGCGGCTTGATCGCCATCTGCAAACGGACATTGCCGTCGCTTTTCTTCTCCGTGACAAAAAGATGAATGACCTTGCCATGACTCTTAGTCGCCGCAGCAAGCTCCATGTCTCCTTCCCCTTTCTCGGTAAAGAACACATCAAAAACGATGGTCTTAACCCCATAGTCCTTCAGCTTCTTAATGGCTTGCGTGTAGACCTTGCGCGGCAGGGGGAAACCAAACTTACCCAAGGTGTCGTCGTCGACAGTCACCAAAATAAGTCGAGGATCTCCAGCACGAAGACTTGCCTTACGCAAAGTGAACGACAGATCATGCCAGACATTCTCAATGGAATAGAACAGGCTGTTGCTTTCCATCCCAACGACACTCGGCCAGCAGGCAATGACGGCAAGCACGCAAAAAAACGCGCAGAAACGTTTGGGGAAAGATTTTCCGAAGAGATTCATTGATTGGCCCTTTTAGCGGAAGCCCGCAAAGGATTCTAGCGAGTCGCCATCCTGCCATTCAAGCTCTATTTTATCCACGGGTGCGCGACCCCTATCCGCTGATTCTCCTTGATCGTGGAAATGGCGGCCACAACGGCTCCCTCTGAACCGAAAGTCGCACCGTAAACTCCTAGCAAAGAGCTAGCCGGTGAACGTCCCCAATCGCGGCTGCCCATGACAGCGGCCAAGGTCGTGTAAGTCAAATTGTCCGGCCGGCCACGTGAACGCTTGCGAAAATTTTTTGGATGATTTGAAGAGCAGCCGGAAAGGTAGAATCAGGGGATGGGGGAAATATTTCGAAAAGCGAAGCTGGGTGCTATCTCCGCGTTGTTCGCCGTTGGCGCCGCCTTATCTGGAAAACCTAAGGAGAACTCGATGCAAGCTGAAAAGACAAAGGGCCGTATCTATGAATTTGAGCTGGCCGACATAAACGGCAAGCTCGTGAAATTCTCCAAATATAAAGGCCGCCCGTTGCTCATCGTCAACACGGCCTCGCTGTGCGGCTTTACCCCGCAATACGCGGATCTTGAAGCGCTGTACCAGGCATACAAGGCAAAGGGTCTCGGCATCGCGGCGTTTCCAGCGAACGAGTTCGGCGCGCAAGAGCCGGGCGGCGACGCCGACATCAAGAGCTTCTGCTTGACTCGATTTTCCATTTCATTCGATCTTTACGCGAAGATCGTCGTGAAAGGATCCGCTATCCATCCATTGTATAAGTACCTGACGACGGAGGCCGGCTTCGACGGGGATGTTCCCTGGAATTTCTCGAAGTTCCTGGTCGACAAGGATGGGCTGATCGTTGCCCGCTTCGGCCCTGACTCAAATCCCATCGGCAAGGCTGTCAGCGGAAAAATATCGTCCCTGCTGGAACAGTGAGAGAGCCCCTGTTTTCGATCGTGATCCCCACCTACAACCGGGCGCATATGTTGCCCGGGGCTCTCTCCACCGTCGTGCGTCAGACCTGCGGCGACTACGAGGCGCTTATCATCGATGACGGGTCCACGGACGACACGCCGGAGATGATCCGCGAGTGGACAAAAGACAGGCGTTTTAAATACACGCGCGTGCCGAAAAATATCGGGAACATGGCCTGCCGTAACATAGCTCTTGAGCGAGCGTCCGGAACATGGATCATAAATATTGATTCCGATGATTTTTGGATGCTCGACCGTCTCCAGAAGTTCGCCGACTTTATTAAAAATCGCCCCGAAGCCGGGTTCGTCTTTTCCGACGGCTGGCTGCATCGTTATGATCGCCTGATTGGAACGGCATTCCCTCCCGGGATGAAAATTGCCGAGGGGAAAGTTCCCGGATACTACGCAGTCGGCGAAGAATTTATTCCCTACCTCACGACGAATCTGGCGATTCCGCGAGCCCTGTATAAGAAGTATGGCCATTACCGCTCGGACATGATCATTCTCGACAACGAATTGTACGCGCGCATGGCTCGCCGATGGCGTTTCCGTTGGCGTGATCTATGAGCGCCTGGCCGTCCGCCGCATCCACGAGGGCCAGGTCACGCATCAGTGGCTTGAGGAGTATCCCGAGGGCATGGAAGTGCTTTGCGCCGGCGGCGCGCCGCCCGGCATTCTCGCCGCTGAGAAAAGAAAGCTCGTTAACGGGATCGCGACCTGCCTAATCAAGAATCTCCAGCCCGCCAAGGCCCGCGAGTTTATGCTGAAAGAGCTCGGAGACGAGGCCAAGAAGGATCGCCTCTACGCCGCGACGATGCTTCCGCCGCCCGTTCTCGCCATGGCGAAGGAAGCGCGTCGGATGTGGCTTTCGTTGCGCCATCATCCAATGCTTGCGACAACGGAAGAGCGCGCGGTGCATGATCTGATCACGCCGCGGCTTTGTAGTGTTTGCGCGCGCAAACGCTGAGTGCTCCGCACCCTTATATGTTCTCTCACTTAATGCGCCGTTCTTTCGTGCAATTCCGTTCGTGTCAGCAGGGGTCCATTTCAGTGAGTAGAATAGGGGCGTTTTCGGTGAGCGGTAAAGGACGTTGGCGCTCAAGTTGCTTCCTTGGGGGTCAAGCGGGGGTCAAAATCATTTAATCTAATTGACATTGACAGCGACACCAAAAGCCTCTATACTGGAACATATACAGTATAGACCATGAATATACATGTTTCATATAATTATGCCATCGAATCGTGCCCGCCTACAACCTCAGCGACTTCATGCAATGCTGTGCCGACCAGGCCGTCTTCGTCTGGGATCCGGCCCTCAAGACGGCTTCCGAAAATTTTGGCATTCATGGACAGGACAAGCTCCAAGCGTTTATCTCAGAGGGCGGGCTTGAGAACCTCGCGTTCGTTGTCAGTGAACCATTTCGGAATTGGAAGGTAAAACCTCCGGCTCCAATTGTTGATTCTTACACATTCACGACCGGCAACAAAGACGGCTACATTGCATTTTTTAGAAACCCGGACGTTGGGATATTCAACTTAAAGTCCTTCAAGCCGAACGAAGATGCGAAGCCGCACAATTTTGTGTTTAAGGAACTTTTTAAAACCCGGCAGATCCGTCAAGTTCCGGAAAAGGAAGAAGGTCACGAGGAAAAAAATGGCTGAATCATTGCAAAATCTTACTTGCCCCGCCTGTGGCTCTTCGAACGTGCAATCGAGAGTTGAAAATCGAGAGATCAAGATTCCGCTTGCGACTGCGGTCGCATACGAGGCGGTCGTAAATGATTGCCGTGAATGTGAGGCAACGGGCGACTTCGCGAAAGTTAATGACAAGAACATTGCCCAGGTCCTCGACCAAGCAAGGAAATCCAATTTAGCTGCGCTGATTAATCGCTTGGTGGCAAAGGACAAGATGAGTATGGCGTACATGGAGCGTGCCCTTGATCTTCCCGCTCGAACGATGATGCGTTGGAAATCCGGAGAAGTCTCGGCCGGCGCCTTGGCGCTAATGCGTATCGTTGCCACATATCCCTTTACCGTTGAGGTGGCTGACAGACAGTTTGATTCGCTTTACGCTTCAAAGCGGCTCGCGCAAGAGGGATTTGATTCTATGTGTCGCCTTGCGGATGCGAATCAGATTGCGGCAAAGGTCGTCGTGAACTCGTATGATCAAAACTCCATTCAAGGAACTTTTAGTCTCCTCGCTAGGAAGCAGCTTGGTTCAATATCTGAAGAGAAAAACACGCAGGCGAATTGGGCGGGTGCCGTCCAAGTAAACAGGCTGCCCTGCGTGTCGGCCTAAGGAAAGGTTTAGCTATGAAAGTTGCTGCGATGCTGCTTGCCGATTTTGCCGAGGTTGTAAACGGGAAGCTCTATATTATTGGGGGGGGCTGGTCTATCAGCGGCCCCGTGCCCGTCCCTTCTGCCATTGCGGTTAAGGTTGAGGTCCCGTGGTCGCCAGCCGATCAGAAACACAATCTCAAGCTCGAGTTGCTCGACTCAAATCAGCGACCAGTGAACGTGCCGATGGAGGGTGGGTTGCAACCTGTGGTGGTTGGCGGAGATTTTGTCGCCGGGCACTCGCCTGATCTTGTCGAGGGAACGGCGCTCGATGTTCCATTCGCAATTAATCTTCCACCATTACCCCTCGAGCCAGGCCAGAAATATTTCTGGAAACTGACGATTGATGGTAAAACTAATGATGACTGGAAAGTCGCGTTTTCTATGCGTGCAGCCCCGCAGCCAGTCATCGCGGTGAAATAACCGCGACATCCAGCTGCGGGCGTTACAAGAACCCGGCTCTATGCCGAAGGGATGAAAGCCATGCCCAGAGCGCTCGAAGTCACTGCGTAGCATTCAAATAGAACAGCAAACAGATGATCACAGACATCCCAAGCCATGCAGATTTCCGAGAGCAATGAATTGCATTCTTAAATCTCGCCTGGGATGCTATTGCTCGAAGGGTCGTGACATGGGGTGACATTAAGAATAACCGCGAGGAGCATGGTGTCGAACTCCGCGCTTTTTGACACGGAATAGCGGTCAGTGTCCCGCAGTATTTGCCGTGAGTTGATCGCAGCGGGGCGTTCGTGCGCGGGAAAACGCCGACCGCGCGGAGCCTCGTGAGGGGCGCAGCGCGGTCGAGC
>CAZGVK010000074.1:0-8441 GCA_964529095.1 uncultured Elusimicrobia bacterium | reverse complement strand
GTTCTGCACCCCTGTTGCATCGGGAAGATTAGCGGAAACGGCGTGGTTAGGCGGCGTAAATAAATAAAGGTGGCAAATTGAATTATGTCGTCGGCCGAACTGAAAACATTAATTTGATACCTTTATTTATTTACGCCGACTAACCCCAGCTTCCTCGGACGAGGATTGACTTCCGGCGGCGCGAGAGAATTTCTTATTCATAATGGGCCTATTCCAAGCGGCGCGACCATCGAGGTTGTGAAATTAAGAAACTGCAACCCCATGAGACGGAATTGCTCGGAACTTGGGAGAAAGGGGCGGGGGGTATTGAGGGAGACCCTGTTTGCCAAAGAATCCAATGGCTGGTTCGGGAGGTTCTCGAGCTGGTCGGAATCGAAAAAAACAGCGGCGGATGGGAGACTTTATATAGGGACCGCTCAGACGGGCGATATTGGCTTCATTGGTATCCTCAAGGGGAATATCACGGCAGAGGCGCTCCAGTTCTCAAAAACATCCCACTTACGGATGAGGAATTCAGCGCGCGTTTCTGTTCGCCTGAAAAATGGAAAGCCGAAACGGAAAAGTTCATACGCGAGCGAAATATTCGCGTGCTGCCATCAGAGCATACGAAAATGAATGATTGAGCTTCGGACGGAGAGGCGGGCGCTCAAGAGGCATTCGTTCGCGACAGTCAAAGCGGCTACTTTGTGCTCGAATTGGAGGAGGAACTCGGGGTGTCGGTCCATGAAGCATTGCTCACTCTCAACCGACGTGGGCGCATCGTGCGGGAACAAACTTCCGGGAGGTATCTTTATTGCTCGCCGGATCTGTCGACGCGCCGCAAGCAACTGCTCTCCCGGCGACTGCTCGAGCAACAAGTGGAATTGGGTGGGCGAGCCGGAGGCGGCGCCATTCCCGATAAGCTCAAGGCTGCCATGACATCCGCAAGGCCGTGCCTCGCGCAGGCCTCTACTGTGTGAGGGTGTCCTTCGTAGACCTGCTTGAGTTCCAGCACCCGTTCTCCGATCCTCGCCGCTATCGCTTCACGCCGCTGGGGCGAACGCGCTAGACCACTAAAACTTCGGGGTACTCGGGGTCGAACCCAGAACCTCGCGGTCCCAAACCGCGCGCTCTGCCAATTGAGCTATACCCCGGAAGTCTATTATACCACTTCCGAAACAAAGCGGAGGGCATCCGCCGGGAGGGCGCTGTTTCTTTTTAGGTACAATAGGAACATGTGCGGCATCGCCGGACAGCTTTCCCTCGATGGCAGTGCTGTTTCCCGCGAGAAAGTCGAGCGCATGGGCGAAGCCATCCGCCACCGCGGCCCTGACCAGGAGGGCTTCCACTTCGATCATGAGGTCGGCCTGGCCATAGAGCGCCTCAAAGTCATCGATCTGGTCTCGGGCAGCCAGCCGATTTTCAACGAAACCAAAGACGTGGTCGTGGTTTTTAACGGAGAGATCTACAACTACCGGGAGCTTCGCGCTGATCTAGAAAAAAGAGGGCATAAGTTCTCGACCCACAGCGACACCGAGACCCTGGTTCATCTTTACGAAGAGCATGGGGTGGAGTTCGTCCATCGCCTTAATGGAATGTTCGCAATCGCGCTTTGGGACAGTAAAACGAGGCGGCTGGTGCTCGTGCGCGACCCGGCGGGCATCAAGCCCTTGTTCTACTCGACGCATCAAGGGGTCCTGCGCTTTGGCTCCGAGATTAAGGCGATCTTGGCCGACCACGACTTCCCGCGCGCCGTCGACCCGGCAGCGCTTTCGCATTACCTCTCCTTCTATTACGCCGCCTCCCCCGAGACCCTTTATAAGGATATCCGTCGCCTCCCCGCAGGACACCGCCTGATTGCGGAGAAAGGCAGCGTCATCGTGGAAAAATGGTGGGACCTCGATTTCGAGCCCGATGAAAAGCCCTCTTTCGCCGACTGGCAGGAAAGCTTTCGGGAAACCCTTCAAGGCTCCATCCGCAGGCACCTCCACAGCGATGTGCCGGTTGGGATTTACCTGTCCGGCGGCCTCGACTCAACGAGCATCGTGGCGGCCGCAAGTCGCGAGAACTCCCGCCTAAGCACCTATTCGATCGGCTACGAGGAGGAGTCCTACAGCGAGCTGGCTCCAGCACGGCTAGTCGCCAAGCATTATAAGACCGACCACCACGAATTCATCCTGCGCTCGGATCAGGTAGCCGATCTCCTGCCCCAAGCCGTCGCGCAGTTCGACGAGCCCCACGGAGACTGGTCCCAGCTTCCCAACCTCGTCCTGTCCAAAGAGGCGCGCAAATCCGTCACGGTGGTGCTCGTGGGGACTGGAGGCGATGAGCTGTTCGGGGGCTATCCGACTTACGTGGCGGCCCAGGCGGCCTCGGCCTACCGGATGCTGCCGGCTTGGGTTCGGGCGGGCATACGGCCAATGGTTAACTCCCTACCCACTTCCACGGAACGCATGTCGCTCGATTTTATCGCGAAATCCTTTGTTCGCGGGGCGGACGCGCCTTACGAAGAGGCACATTACCAGTTTAAAGAAATATTCAATACGGAAGAGCGCAAACTGTTGCTCGGGCAGGCGCTCGCCGCCTCTGACAAAGGCGGCTTCGAGCTATTCGAGCAATACCGCGGTTCTTTTGCTAGAATGAACGGGCTTGATCGTCTGATGTACCTGGACTTCAAGGTCTTCATGGCCGACTGTTCCCTGCAGGTCAACGACATCACAACCTCCGCGCATTCCCTGGAAGGCCGAGTTCCCCTTCTGGACCGCGAGCTCATCGATCTCGCGCGCCGGGTGCCCACGCATTTTAAAGTGCGCGGGCTAACCACCAAGCGCCTCCTGCGCGCGGCCATGGCCAAGGAGCTTCCCCCCGAGGTGCTCAAGCTGCCCAAGAAGGGCTTTCTGATTCCCGGTGCCTCCTGGATTAAGGGCCCGCTTAAGCCGCTCATTATCGAAGTCGTAGACCGCGCCGAGCGGAATCTCGGAACGCTTTTTAATTTTGACTATGTCCGGTGCCTCATGCGCGAGCATTTCGAAGGCCGCCGGGATCACACCCGCCGCCTGTCGTGCCTGGTCTCGCTCTTCCTTTGGAACGAGCAATTTCGCCCCGCGTGGCCTGAGAAGGTACCAGTATGAAAGTCCTGCAGATCGGCCTTGGAAATTTCGGCAAGAATCATCTGCGCGTCTGGAACGAACTCAACGAGGACCTTTACGCCGCCGATCTGCTCCCGAAGAATCTCGACCTATGCCGGACCTATCACATGCCGGCCGATCACATCGGGAACGACTACAAGAAATTCCTGCCCTTGGTCGATGCCGTAGACATCATCACCTCGACCGACAGCCATTTCGCGCTTTGCAAGGAAGCGCTCCTGGCCGGCAAGGACGTGTTCGTCGAGAAGCCCATCACTTCGACCACCGCGCAGGCCGCAGAGCTTGACGAAATTTGCGAGAAAACCGGCCGCATCCTCCAGGTGGGCCATCTTTTCCGCTACAACCCGGCCACCCGCGCCATCAAAGCGATGCTTGACAACGGCGAGCTCGGGAAGCTCACCTATATCTACGGCACCTTTGCCGGCTTTAAACGCATGCGCACCGACGTCGGCGTGACCCAGACCGACTCCGTTCATTTCTTTGACGTCGTGCATTATCTCCTGGGCTGCCTGCCCGACAAGGTCACTTCGATCCAGAAGGACACGATGGGCAGAGGCTTGGAGGATATCTCCGTGACCTTCCTCCACTATCCTGAGACGATCGTCAAGATCGAGTCGGGCTATCACCAGCCCGAGCAGCGCCGGGATCTCGTGCTCATCGGCACCGAGAAGACCATCGAGGCCGATCTGGTCAAGCAGTACTTCCGCATCTTCAACAACAAGTTCGTTAAGAAAGGCCAAGAGTACGTGGCCGTGCATGACGGAGTCCACGCTCCCGCGATCAAGGCTGAGGAGCCTTTACGCAATGAATTAATCTGCTTTCGAGACAGCGTGCAAAAGCGCACTAAGCCCCTGGCCGATGCGAAGACGGGCTGGGAGACTCTTGTGATCGTGGAGGCGGCGCGCCAGTCGGCAGCGGAACTGCGCGCCGTCTCAATTGAAGAAATCACCGCCGCCAAGGCAAGGGCATAACCTCCATGAAAGTTCCTCTTGCCAAGCCGTTCATCGATCAAGAAACCAAGGATGCGGTTATCCGCGCGCTTGAGTCAGGGCAATACATCCTCGGCCCCGAGTGCAAGGCGCTTGAAGCCGAGATGGCCGCTTTTATCGGTACCAAGCAGGGAATTCTGCTGACCTCCGGAACCGCCGCGATTCAGCTCACACTTGAGGCCATCGGCGTCAAGGCCGGCGACGAGATCATCGTCCCCTCTCTCACAGCCTTCCCGACCATCGAGCCGCTCCTGCATTTGGGAGTCGTCCCTAAGTTTGCCGAGATCGATGAAACCTTCACGATGAATCCCAAGCACGCCGAGAGCCTGATCACCGCAAAGACCGTCGGCATCATCCCGGTCCACCTTTACGGCCATCCGGCTAATTTGACCGAGCTCCAAGCTCTGGCGTCAAAGCACAAGCTTTTCCTCGTCGAGGACGTCTGCCAGGCCCAGGGCGCGCAGTTCAACGACAAGCGCTGCGGGAGCTTTGGCCTCACCTCCTGCTTCTCATTTTATCCCTCGAAAAACATGACGGTGGCCGGCGACGGGGGCGCGGTGTGTACCTCGGACTCGGCCCTCGCCGATAAGATTCGCATGCTGCGCAACCACGGGCGCAAAGGCCGCTACGAACACGAGGTCGCCGGCTACAACCTGCGCTTCAACGAAATCCAGGCCGCCGTGGGCCGCATCCAGTTGAAGCACTTGGCCGACTTCGTCGATAAGCGCCGGGCGATCGCGGCCAAATACAATCAGCTTCTGGCCCCGCTGGCGGATCGCATCAAGCTACCCAAAGAAGCGTCTTGGGCGCGGCACGGCTATCATCTTTACGTGATCCGCACGGAGCGCCGCGACGAGCTCAAGGAATTCCTCGAGACCCAGGAAATCGGAACCGAGATTCACTACCCGATCCCCTGCCACCTTCAGCCGGCGGTCAAAAATAAGATAAAGGTCCCCGCGCTGCCATTTACCGAGAAGGCCTGTTCGGAGATTCTTTCTCTACCGATGTTCCCCACACTAACCGACGCCCAGGTGGAGCACGTCGTTAAGCAGGTCGGCGCGTTCCTGACCAAAGCAACCGCGGCGGCGTGACCCGTCCGGCCCGGGCGGCCTGGTTTGTCTTTGGCGCGGCCCTGGCCGTGCGCCTGGGCTTTCTGCTCGCGGGCAGCGCCCCCATTCTCTGGGAGCTTCAGGGCGACGCCGCAGAGTACCGCGCCTATGCTTCGAATTTGGTTAACGCAGGCCGCTACGAGGGCCTCCTGGGGCGCAAGGCCTCACGGATGCCCGTGTATCCGCTGTTTCTTTCCGGAATCTACGCGACTGCAGGGGAAGGCCGCTGGCCGGCAGCCCTGGCCCAGGCGGTTCTTGGTGCCGCCTCCTGCGTTCTGGTATGGGCGCTGGCCTGGAAGTGGCTGACCCCCGGCTGGGCGCTGGCCTGCGGTCTTTTCTCAGCCGGCTATTACGACATGATCCTGGCCAATCTTTCGCTGCTCAGCGAAGGCCTGGCGATCTTCTTGATTCTCTCCTTCCTGCTCCTTTGGTTTGGCGGGGCCGCCTCCTCCATTCCCCGAGCGCTGGCGCTCGGCATCACGGTTGGGCTGGCCTTCATGACCCGCGCGGAGACCGGACCCGCAGCCTGCGCCGCCATGCTCGGCGGCTTTCGCCTGACTAAAAAAACCAGCCTCGTCTTTGCCGCGGCACTCGGGCTGACGGTCGCACCTTGGGTCGCCCGCAATTGGCTCGTATTTGAGCGCTTTATGCCCGGAACATCGGCTTCGGCGGCGAGCCTCTATATCGGAGTTTACGGAACGATCCGCGACGGGCTCAAGACGGAAGTCCCCGGCGCGAAGTACGAACTGGCGCCGCCTGAAACGCCGGAGGGAGAGTTGACGGAATATTACGGTCGGAAAACACGACAATTCTATGGCCAGCTGCGCTGGCCATTGCTTGTAAAGGCGTTGACATTCAATGCCGCGATTTTGTTTTATCCCTTCTTGCCGGAATTCGACGCGCCGTTCGTCTTTCTCTTGCCCTTTCTCGCGTTTTCTTTGACCCTTTGGCGAAGTCGGCCCGAGATCAGGCCCCTGGTCCTCTTCGCCTTGGCCATGATCGGACAGTACCTCTTGGCCGGTCAAACGGTCTCGCGCTACCGCCAGAATCTTTCCCCTCTCTTCATCCTGCTGGCTTTTAGCGCCCTCGCCTCCCGACCCTGGCCCGCGAAGGCTTTGGCCGCCTGGGCGGGGGTCAACGGGGCCGTCGCGCTTTGGTCGCCGCAGTTCCGCCAGATGGCCCTTTGGGCCAAGGGGCTCCTGTGGCAAGCGTAAGCAAGCTGGCGCAAGTCGACGCGGGCTGCCGCCTCGGCAAGGGTTCGATGGTCGAAGCCTTCGCCGTGCTCGGCAAGGCCGCCATCGGCCACGACGCCATGATCCGCACCCACACCGTGATCGACGACGGCGCCAAGATCGGAGCGGGATTAAAGACCGGCCCGGGCGCCCACATCCGCGAGGAGACCGTGCTCGGCGACAACGTCGTAGTGGGCGACAACTGCCTGGTTTTGCCGCATTGCCGCATCGGCGACAAGGTCGTCCTCCATAGCATGGTCTTAGTCGGGGAGTATACCCAGGTCGGCGACGGGACCTGGATCGGCCCGGGCGTGATCATTCTCAACACCTTGCATCCCAAGGCGCGCTACTGCAAGGACAAGCCGCTCGTGGATCGCAAGGGCGGGGTCATCATCGGCAAGAACGTGCGCATCGGCGGCAACGCAACGATCAACCCTTACGTCCGGATCGGAGATCGCGCAGTCATCGCCTCGGGCGCGGTCGTGACGCAAGACGTCCCAGCCGACACCGTGGTGGCCGGCTGTCCGGCCCGTTCCATCAAGCAGGTCCGCGACGTAATCTGCCGCGAGCATCCCGGCGAGAGGGTCTATGTACCGGAATAAAAAAATCGCCTTGATCGTGGTCGCGCACAACGAGGAGCGCTTGATCAAGCCGACCCTTGAAAAGGCCCGTGATTTTCTCGACACGATCATCGTCATCGATGACGCCTCAAAGGACAGAACCGCTGACGTAGTCCGCGAACGCCAGAAAATCGATCCCCGAATCCAACTCCATACCCTTAATCCCAACCAGGGCGTGGGCGGAGCCGTGATCGAGGGTTATCTCAAGGCCCGCGACCAGGGCTACGACGTCGCCGTGGTCGTAGGCGGCGACGATCAGATGCCCATGGAGCAGATGGAGCGCCTGCTCGACCCCATCGTCGATGACAAGGCCGATTACGTCAAAGGCAACCGATTCCTGGAAGGAGAAGGCCCATTTGAGAGCATGCCGCGCATCCGCCTAATCGGCAATACAATCATCTCGATGCTTACCAAGATCGCCTCGGGCTACTACCGCATATTCGACGTAGTCGACGGCTACACCGCGATGAACCGCAAAGCTCTTGAACGCATCGACTGGTCCAAGGCCTGGCGCTACTACGGCTATCCGATGGATTTTCTAATCCGACTCAATGCCTACGGCATGCGGGTCATGGATGTTCCGCGAAGAGCGATCTACCTGCCGGGCGAGCGCCAGTCTCAGATCAAGGGCGTCCGCTACGCGCTCAAGGTTTCGCCCATGATTTTCCGCCGCTTTCTTTGGCGCCTTCAATTCCGTTACGTCTACCGCGACTTTCACCCGCTGGTATTCTGTTATATAGGAGGAGCGCTCTCGCTCCTATTCGGATTGGCCTTGGGCGTCTGGATCGTGAGCGCCAAGCTGCACGGCACGATTCCAAGCGCCGCGACCTCGGTGGCCTGCTCCATATTCCTCTCGCTCGGCTTCCAGGGCATATTCTTCGCGATGCTCTTCGAAATGCTCGAGGATCAGAAGCAGCGCTAGTCGCGCCCTCGTTTTTCCAGACGATGCGCTAGGAGGGGCGCGGCGCCCAAGACTGCGACAAGCAGACCCACCGCCAACACCGGCATGCCAAGAACAAAGGTGAGGTAGGCCAATGGGCACATTAAGAAGGCGTAGCCCGCCAGGCTGATGGCCAGTCCGATGCGAATATTTTTCACGGCCGAAGCGGGGAGGCCGGATCGCGCAAATCTGTCGCCTATGGCCGACGCCTTCATACACCCATCCACGATCAGGTAGGTGCCTGCGAATGTAAGGGGAATTGTAACTACTTCTACAGCCGCGTTTTTTTAGACTCAAGTTTTGTCTTGCGGTGTGAACGCCAGGCAATGTAATTCCGCTCCTGGTAGTAGCGCACGAATTCCAGAACGTATTTCTTGTTGAATACGCGCATCGGGAATACCGCCTTGATGAGAAGCGCCGCCT
>CAZGVK010000073.1:0-20512 GCA_964529095.1 uncultured Elusimicrobia bacterium | reverse complement strand
AACAGGCGGTCGAGCGGCTTCAATTCTTTTAACGGGGCGGTCTCGGCGGCTTAATTCAGATCGACTTCTAGCCTTTGGGTAGATCGTCTCGGCGTCTCGCGCTTCTTCATCCACGCCTTGACCCTTACGCAGCCACGGCAGAAAACGGGCTACTTTCTCCTACCTCGTCAGGTACCAGGTTCGCGCCTGGGTCATCAGGCCCATTTCCAACCTCGGCCGTTCGCCCGAAACAGAGGACCCCGCCGTTAAGCGGGGCCCTCTGTTTGAACGACTTGAGCCCGCCCTATAAATTTTGGCTCAACACTCGTGAATTCCGGGAATTTATTGCGACTGTCGGTCGAGTCGGGTGGAGGGGCCTGCGTCGTCGCTACGCCGGGGTCGCCGGCCGCAGCGCCGTCCCAGCTGATCTGAAGCGCTGCGCTCTTCGACTCGTCGGAGGACACCGGCGCGGCCGCGTTGAGCGCCAGGGGTGCAACGAACAAGAGCGCCAAACAGAGGGGGCCGACCATATCGCCAGTGTAACAGGGCCCTCTTAAATCCGCAAGCCGCAAAATTTCAATTACTCTTTTGCGGACGGAGCGCCGCCCTTCTCCGCGATCGCGCCCTCGATCGCCTTCGCCACATCCTCCGCGCGGCGCTTCGGGTGCGCGGTGAGGAATGTTCCCGCCTGGCCTTGACGTTTAACGGTAAACGTTATATACTGCCCGTAATGATTCAGAGCTTCCGTTGCCCCAAGACTCAAGCGCTGTTTCAGACCGGTAAATGTAAGAGCTTCTCATCAATCGCAACCGTCGGCGTTCGCAAGTTGGCTCAACTCGATGCGGCGCACACACTGGAGTTTCTACGCTCTCCGCCCGGCAATAGGATGGAATCTTTAAAGGGCGATCGTACGGGGCAGTACAGTATCCGTGTTAACGATCAATTTCGCATCTGCTTTCGTTGGACGCAAGCAGGCCCGGAAGACGTTGAGATTGTAGACTACCACTGAAGGAGAGCCCATGTTCAAGAACGGTATGCGGCCGGTACACCCCGGCGAAGTCCTGCGAGAGGATTATATAGTCCCGCTCAAGACGAACGCAAACGCGCTGGCAAGGGGTCTCCATGTTCCCGCATCGCGCATCAACGACATTGTTCTTGAACGGCGCGGGATTACAGCAGATACGGCCATGAGATTGGCACGCTATTTTGGTGGTGACGCGCGCTCGTGGCTTAATTTGCAGTCAGCGTATGACCTCAGAGTGGCTGAAATAGAAAACGAAAAACGTATTAAGCAAGAGATCATCCCTGTAGCCGTAGCGTAATAGTTTGAGTCTTTGGTCGGGGCTCCAATACGGCTCTTCTCGATTTCATTCTTCGTTGTCTAGGCTAAAGTTCCTCGCCTGAATTACTCTTTTGCGGACGGAGCGCCGCCCTTCTCCTCGATCGCCTTCGCCACGTCCTCGGCGCGATGCTTCGGGTGCGCGGTCCTGAAGGTCTCGAGATCCTTCAGCCCTTCCTCGAGCTTGCCCTTCGCAAGCTGATCGATCGCCACCTCGAGCTCCCGGTCGTAAGCCATGTCCCGCTTCGCCCGGGCGGCCTTCGCGTCGCCCTTGAGGCCGGGCTCGTTGGGATCGGCGATGTTCTTCTTCGCCTGATCGTCTCCGCGCACGGCGGCGACTCCCTGGGCACCCCGGCCCTTCTTGCGCTCGCCGCCGACGGCGGACTGCGACAGGGCGCTCTTCAGGTTCTTGAGGAAGTCGCCCCAGCTTGATTTCGCTTTCGCAGCGGGAGCGGCGTCCTCGGCCCGGGCCGGCAGAACGAACGCGGCGGCGATCACGGCGGCAAGAATTAATTTCATGATGTTCTCCTGCTGACTTAGTAAATCAGCTTCCCTTGATCAGACTGTCCACGGCCGGCTTGAAGCTCGGGGCGAGCGCGACGGCCTTCTCGCCCATCGCCTGCGCTTTGTCCGCCTTCTTCAGGCGGAGAGAGGTCTTGACCAGGTTCAACCAGATCATCGCGTCGTCGGGCTCCGCCTCGGACGCCTGCGTGAAGCGCTTCTCGGCCTCGACGTTGTCGCCCTCGAGGAAGGCCACGCTGCCGAGGTTGTTGAGCGCCGACGCGTTCGCCGGGTCGAGGGACAGAACCTTGTTGAACTCCGTGACGGCCGCCTCGCGGTTGCCGAACTGATACTCGATAATGCCGAGCTGCAGCTGGGCCTCGACGTCCTTGCCGTTCTTATGGATGTCCGCCTCGTATTGCTTCTTGAGGAAGTTGTAGCGGTCCTTGGCGAGGACGTTGATCTGGTCGTCGTAGCGCCGCTCGAGCGCCGACGAGTTCGGGAACTTCGGGCTGAAGTCGGTCGGAGGCATCGTGACCGGCTCGTAGGTGCCCCAGGCCTTGTGCAGGCTGTAGACATGCACCCGGCCCGGAAACTGGTCCCCGATTCTGAGATCGACGACGCCATCATCGGTTTTCACGCGCAACAGGCGGTCATTTTTTACGGGGATAGGCCTTCATAAAACAAGCCGCGGATCCCGAGAGCGGCGTTCTTTGCTCGTCTATTCCTTCACGCGCTCAACATAGGATGATGTGCGCGTGTCCACGCGGATTTTGTCGCCCTCCTTGACGAACAAGGGCACATTGATTTCAAGACCGGTATCGAGCGTTGCGGGCTTAACCATGTTGGAGACGGAGTCCCCCTTCACGCCGGGGACTGTCGAGGTCACGGTGAGCACCACATTGGCGGGAAGCTCGATGCCGGTCAGCTTGTCATCGACATAGACGGCAAGAACTTCCATATTTTCTCGGAGAAACTTAACGCTCACGCCGAGCGACGCCTTGGGATAGAAAACCTGCTCATAAGTCTCGTTGTCCATGAACACAGCTTTATCTCCCTCATCGTAGCTGTATGTCTTCTCGCGTTTGGTGACGGGAACGTCCCGGAATTTGGTGCCCGAGGCGTAGGACCGCTCAACGACGGCGTTGTTGGCGAGCACGCGCAAAGTGGTCCGGTAGACGGCGGCAGACTGGGATTTCCGGTGATGCTGAAAAGAAATAATCTGGACGATCTGGCCGTTATCTTCAAAGACGAGGCCGTTCTTGAACTGTGAAGTGTCGATCATGGCACTGATACTACAAAAAACAACGGCGTCTTTGGTTTCGAGTCGCGCGAGCTCCCAAAAATAACCACGCATGGACTCTATTCATGCTAGAATCTCCAGGGTTCATGAGGAAGTGTCCCTTCCGATATTCTTAAGAAAGGGACCGACCGAGCCATAAGGCGAGGAAGTGTCCCTTCCGAGATTCTCAAGAAAGGGACCGACCGAGCCATAAGGCGAGGAAGTGTCCCTTCCGAAATTATTAAGAAAGGGACCGAGCAAGTTGGATCGAAGCATCGGCACACAAAAACACATGGTTATTATTGCGCCAACCCTTACATTCTCATGACTGCGACCGAACAACTCTCAGAGCTCCAAGAGCTCCTCGACGCCAAGACCCGCCTGATGCAGGACGTGGCGCACGAACTTAAGAACCCGCTTTGCGCCATCCATGGCTACGCGTCATATTTGACCAAGGAGAACGTGAGCCCAGAGGTGGTCCGGAAGTCCCTGAAGGTCGTGCTCTCAAATGCCGAGCGCCTGATTGTCATGGTTGATCATTTACAGGAAGCCGTGCGCCTAGAGTCCGACAGATTCTTCATGGAGATCAATCCAATCGAAGGCGCCACTTTACTTCAAGAAGCCGTTGAATCGGTGGAGCTTGAAGCGGCGCGCCGCGATGCGCGCCTACGCTGGAACAGCCCCGTGGGAGATTCTCTGCTCGTGAACGCCGATCCTCGCCGCGTGCTCCAGGTGCTTGGAAATCTCCTGAGCAATGCCCTGAAGTTCACTCCTGCCGGCGGGGCGATCGACTGCACCGCCCGGCGCGATGGCGAGTTCGTGCGCTTCAGCGTCATCGACACCGGCCCCGGAATTTCCGCTGAGGATCTGCCTCTCATCTTCGACCGGTTCTACCAGGCAAGCAACAACTTAAAAAAGCGCGAAGGCCTCGGGCTCGGCCTCGCCATCTGCAAAGGCCTCGTCACAGCGCATGGCGGCCGGATCTGGGTGGAAAGCCTGCCGGGCGCAGGCTCGGCATTCAGCTTCACCTTGCCGGCCGTGTTGACTTCCATCTGCTCTCCTCGCTAAAATAAGGCGCTAGGTCTTAAGACCTAGCTGGAGGCAGGTCCCATGGCTCAAAAATTATTTCTCATTCTCGGAATGCTCGTCGCCGTTTCTTCCTCAGCAGGGCCAGCGCTTCTCACATTCGAGCTTTCTTCCGCCTCGGTTCAGTCGGCCATCGCCGTCACGCGCGCGGCACAGGTTAAAGCGCGCGCCGAAAGCCTCGGACCGCAGATCGACGCCCTCGCTCAGGACCTTGCGCGCTCTCAGTCTGATGCGTCGCGCCTGCGAAGCGATATGCGCATTCTGCAATCGCGCCTGCAACGCACAGACCCGGCCATGCGTCGGGATATAGAGGCATTCACGCGCACGACGGGACAACTTGTGCGCGACACCCAGGGACGCCTCGGCAGCCTGCGCTTTCTGAGCGCTCAAGCCGTCAAGAACGAGATACTCGTCGCGCCGGCTACGCGCCTTCTCGACGCCGCGCTCAAATTAAAAAGCGAGGCGGACCTGTTTGCCGCATACGCCCGATTTGCTTCCTCTGACTTCATGAACGCGGGCTACACCTTGGAAGGCATGGACCTGGACCGCAATTCGCACGATATCGACTTGTGCGCGAAGGACCTGCATGCCGAATCGGAGCGAATGCTGAGCAAGGTCCGCGGTCCGATTCTGGTAGAACGCCGCGAATTGAAGCGCGCGACGGCAAACGACGCTTAGGACAGCCACCCGCTTTTTGTTAGCGGCATAACACGCGCGCCAATGCGCGCCAAGCATCTAAGGGGATTTCCTCGGGACGCGCTGTGCTCTCAAGGCCGACGGCTCTAAACGCCGCGTCGACTTGACCTCGCGGCTGGCCTAGCGTTTTTGAGAGCACGCCCGCCGCCATCTTCCGGCGCTGAGTGAACGCAATCTTAGCCAAACGCCAGAATGCCTTCTCCTCTTCTAACGGCAGGCGCGGCGACGCCAGGCGCGTCATCACGACGACCGCGGAATCCACCTTGGGCGACGGCATGAATGCAGTGCGCGGAATTTCCAGCGCCAACTCCGCGTCGGCGCGCGCAAGAACGGACAGCGCGAGAAGGCCGTAGTCCGCGCCACCATGACGAGCGACAATGCGCTCGCCGACTTCCTTCTGGAACATCAGCACCGCGCGACCCCAAGAATTCCAGGCAAGCAATTTCTGTAGAATCGGCGTGCCGACCGCATAAGGGAGGTTGCCGACGACAAGCCACGGTCCCGGCCCGATGGCGCCTAAATCCAGGCGCAGGAAATCCTCGTTGATCGTCCTAAGCTGAGAGGCAGCAGCGCCAACGTTTCCCGCGAGCTTGCCCGCGATTAGATCATCGAGTTCAACGGCGGTCACCTTGGCGCCGGCGGCGAGCAGGCGTCTGGTCAAAGCGCCCCGCCCAGGCCCAATTTCAAGGACGTCCTCACCCGGGCGAGCAAGCGTTAGTCCCACTATGGCATCAAGGACGCCTCCATCGTGCAGAAAGTGCTGGCCGAGGCGAACTCCCATCAGACGCCCACAGCGCTTCCGCCGCTGCGGCGGCGCAACAGGTCGGCGCCGATCTTCCAAACGTCTCCGGCGCCGAGAGTCAGCACGATGTCGCCGGGGCGCAGATCGCGCGCGACCTCAAGAGCGCCCGGAAACGCCAGAGCCTTGATGCCGGACTTAGCCACCCCATCCACGATGATCTGAGAGGTGACATGGGCAATCGGTTTTTCTCCCGCCGCGTAGATGTCGGTCACATACACGAGATCGGCGCCCTTAAATGCGGCGCCAAACTCGCGAGCGAGGAGCTGCGTGCGGCTGAAGCGGTGCGGCTGAAAAATGACGACGACGCGCTGGGCCTTCCACAGGCCCGCGACGGCGGCAAGCGTTACCCTCACCTCGGTGGGGTGATGGCCGTAGTCGTCCACGAATTCAACGCCGCCTGCAGAACCCAGGCGGTCTAGGCGCCGACCCACGCCGCGAAACTCCGCGAGGCCGCGCGCGAGGCTCTTGAGATTGAACCCGAGAAAATTCCCCGCCGCGAGAGCTGCCAGCGCATTGGAAACATTATGCCGGCCGGCGACCCGCAGTTTCAAAACGATGACTTTCTTCCCGTTGTGCATGACGTCACAGACAGAGCCTTCCTTGCTCAGGCGCACGTTCTGCGCGCGCCAGTCGGCGCCGGCGCCGAAGCCGAAAGTCACGACGTGCCGGACCACGCGCTCACGGATCGAGGCGAGCGCGGGATCATCAAAACAAAGCACCGCCGTCCCGTAAAAGGGCAGTTGGCGCAGGTGCGCGACGAACGCGTCTTTGAGCGCTGTCATCGTTTTGTAGTGATCGAGATGATCGTTGTCTATATTCGTAACGACGGCGACAAGCGGCGTCAGGCATAAAAATGAGCCGTCAGACTCGTCAGCCTCAGCGACTAAATATTCACCGATGCCAAGCTTTGCGTTCGACTCGATGTTCTTGAGCTGGCCGCCGATGATCATCGTCGGATCGGCGCCGGCTTCCTTAAGAGCCATCGCGACGAGCGCTGTCGTCGTGGTCTTGCCATGGGCGCCCGCGATCGTAATGGTCTTCTTCATGCGGCCGAGCTCGGCAAGCATCTGCGCGCGAAGAACCACGACAATGCCGCGTCTGCGCGCAGATAAAACCTCGACGTTATCAACAGGAACAGCCGAGGAGATGACGACCACCTGCGCGCCCTTGACGTTGGCGGCGGCATGCCCCGCAAATACGCGCACGCCCGCAGCCTGTAGACGGCGCGTGATCTCGGTGGGTTTAACGTCGGAACCGGAAATCCGGTAGCCGATATTATGGAGCACTTCGGCGATGCCGCTCATGCCGACGCCGCCGATGCCGACGAAATGGATGTGGCGCACGAAGGACTTCATCATGTCCTTCCTGTCTCTCTTCATTTGGAATCTCCGGCGACCGTCAGCGCTGCGGGGCGCAACAACCACTTGAGGCCGTCGGCGGCGGCCTTGTTCTGCGGCGCGATCTCAAGCGCCTTGCGCAGCGCTAAGACGGCCCCGGCCTCGTCTCCGAGCATGACTGATGAGACCCCTCGTCCGAGCCAGGCCGCAACCGAGGTCGAATCAAGCTCGGCGGCTCGGCTAAAAGCGTTCTCTGCGCGTTGACCGTCGCCGATGGCGGCATGGGCCAAGCCCGTGGCCGTCCACCAGTCCGAATCCTCAGGATGCTCCTGCTTCTCCCCGTTTTCAGGCAGGACCTCGGTGACGAGCGCCATCCAACCGGTGCCGATGACCCATAAGCCCATATCATTGCCGGTCTGGCGCGGTTGATAGCTGAGCTTCTCTGTTTGACCCGCGTCCCCACGCCCAGCCGGCACTGGACGCGTAAAAGTCAGATTCATGCTTAGACGCGCGTCGGTGTCGACAGGCGCTGTATTCATCGTTTTGCGGAGGTCCTCCATGATCTTTTTTATCTGCTCATCGCGCGGCGCGGCTCCACCCGGCTTGAGCGCGTACTCGCGACGCACCGCTTGCGGCGCGGCGATATCCGATCCAGCGCGCGCGAGAGACAAAGCCTTCTCAAGACTTCGACCCTCTCCCGGATCGCTGCGAACAAGCTTAGGTCTCGGGAGAAAAACCGCGTCGACGCGCATCATTGCGCTTTGTTCAAGCGGCACGCGACGCAGGTTGCGCTCAAATAAGGACAGCGGATCGATCTTCGAAGACGGCTCGGGCGCCTTGGTTTGCGGGTCCACAGGAATCTCTCCCGACTTTGCCGCGCGCTTGCCCCCCGCATAGGAAACCGACATCTGCAGGCCCGCGCGGCCGTTCTCCGGCGTGAGGTGAAACGCCTCGCTCATGTTGGCGCGCGCCTGCGCGCGATCGCCGGCTTTGATTTGGAGGCGCGCAAGGCGCATGCGCGCCACCGAGTCTCCGGGCTTAAGCGACACCGCGCGCTTGAGGGTCGCAATCGCGGCTTTGTCCTCCGAGAGCCTTTCCTCGGCGCAACCAAGTTCAAGCAACGCGTCCTCGTAACTTGATTCGAGCTTGACGGCTTCGCGCAGCTGCTCGGCGGCGTCGGCATCGCGCCCAAGCTTGCGGTACAGTTGGCCGAGCTGAAAGCGATACAGCGGATTCTTCTTGTCGATATCCACGGCCTTGCGGAACAGCAGAAGAGCCTCGCGCGCGTCGCCGCGCGTCTCGCGGATGGATCCGAGGTTCATCTGCGCGTCTGCGCGCGCCGGATCGATCTCGATCGTGCGCCGGAATGCGCTCTCTGAGGCGGCAACGTCGCCTTTCCAGGCATAGGAAATACCAAGAAGCAGATGAGCCTGCGCGCTCTTTGGATCGAGGCTGATCGCCGTGCGGTAGGAGATGATGGACTCTTCCACCAGGCCGTTCCAATACTGCGCGACGCCAAACAGCATGTGGCCGACCGGATTCTTCGGGTCAAGAGCGACGGCGCGCCTCATCTCCGAGATTGCCAAGTCATATCGCTTTTCCTCGATGTAACGGCGGCCCTGGCGCATGCCGCGCACGGCTTGGGCCGCCATAATCTGATCCCAGACCGTTTCCTGTCCGGGCTCGGTTTTAGTTGCGCGCGCCGGAGCGACAAGACACAGCCCGCCGAGCAGCAAGGCCCGCAGGCGCGGCATCATCGCGCGCAGCGCTAAGCCGCGGTGGCTGATCTTATTCTTCTCTGCAGGCCCGATCTCGGCCACAGCGCGACCGTCAGCCAACAGGAACAGCGGATCATAGCCGAAGCCGCGGACGCCGCGCGGCGACATGGCGATCGCACCCTCAAGACGGCCCTCCGCGAACTCGACGCATCCTGCGGGATCCGACAGAGCCAACACCGTTCGGAAATAAGCGGCGCGCTTAGGCGCAGTCACGTGGGCCAGTTCACGGAGAAGTTTCGCGCAGTTGTCGGCGTCAGTGCAGCCCAGGCCGTCCCAGCGCGCGGAGCGAACGCCGGGCGCGCCGCCCAAAGCGGTCACGAACAAGCCCGAGTCATCAGCCAGCGCCCAGGTCCCGCAAGCGCGCGCGGCCGAAATCGCCTTCTTTTCGGCGTTGCCTTCGAGCGTAGCGCGGTCCTCGACCGTCTCGGAAAACTCCGGATAGGAATCGAGCGTAACGGCGGCAACTCCGGCAGCGTCGAGAAAATAAAAAATTTCAGCCGCTTTGTGGGCATTGCGCGTGGCGAGCACGAGTCGGGCCGAGTGGCGGGACAAGGTGAAGGGTATGTTATCATTTACCGGTGAGACACAGCATGCTCATCGTCGCGTTGATCCTCGGCGCATCCTCTTGCCGGACGCTGATCAACAGCGAAGACCTCTCCGATCAAGCGACCAAAGCTCGCATTGAAACCCTCCTGCGCGATCACCGGGACCTCGATATTAAACACATAACCGTGGATGTCACCGCGGGCGCCGCCACGATTTCAGGGATAGCTCCTAATGGCGATCAGGTCCGAATCATTCGTCATCTCACCGCCGGCGTGCGCGGCGTCGATCGGGTCCTCAACAACCTCATCATTCAGGAATAACTGACACGGTATTTTTTCTCTTGACGTAACGCCCGCGTTTTGGGACCATGGGCCTATGAAAATCATAGGCCTATCGGTAGCGTTTCTGCTCTCGGCGTCGGCATCGGCGTTGACGGAAGAATTTCCACCGCAGCTCGATCTGCCTTCCGCCCAAGACCTATGGGTCTCCTTTGACCCGGCGGACTTCGCCGCTCCTCAGGCCGCGAAATTACCGCTCTCCAGTCCGGTGATGTCCAACACGAGCGCTTTGGTGTACAAGATCCGCCCCGACATGCTCCCAATCCTCTCTGAGTTCATGCACCAGAACTTCAAGCGTTGCGGCGGCTACTTCGCGCATGACACAATGGCCGCGGCCGAAGAGTCGATGCGGCCACCCGTCGCGAAACAGGCAATGGAATACACGCTCGACCAGCAGGCGACGGTGCAGCCGCTTGTCGCCAAGGTTAATGAGGAAACAATTAGAGGCACGATCACGACGATGGCCGCATACACCACTCGCTACTATCAGTCTCCCATCGGCGTTGACGCGGCGCTCTGGCTGAAAGGACGTTGGTCGGAGTTCGCGGCTAAAATACCTCGCGCCTCCGTCGAACTCATCACGCACGCCTGGAAGCAGCCCTCCGTGATCCTCACGATCCCGGGCGCCGGTAAGCCCGAAGAGATCGTCATACTTGGAGGACATCTCGATTCGATCGCCGGTTGGGGCAATGCGGCAGCCCGCGCACCCGGCGCTGATGACAATGCCTCCGGCATCGCGGTTTTGACCGAGGCCGCGCGCATTCTTTCGGAGTCAGGCTACCAGCCCGAGCGCACGATCCAATTCATGGGCTACGCGGCCGAGGAAGTCGGCCTGCGCGGCTCCCAGGACATCGCCGCGAAATATGCCGCCGGCGGCAAGAAGGTCGTCGGCGTGATCCAATTCGACATGTCGAACTTCCCAGGCTCAGGTGCCGGAATATTCCTGCTCACCGACAATGTGGACCCGGCGCTCAGTAAGTTTACCGCGCAGCTGGTCACCGCCTACACGGGTGTAGCGGCGAACACGACAAAGTGCGGCTACGCCTGCTCAGATCACGCCTCCTGGACGAAAAAGGGTTTCCCCTCAGCGATGGCCTTTGAAGCCACCATGGACGGCATGAACCGCGCGCTCCACACCGACCGCGATACTTTGGAGACCGCGGGCGGCAATGCCTCGCACTCCGTGCCGTTCGCCAAACTCGCGGTCGCCTTCGCAGTCGAACTAGCGAAGACAGCGCCCGGCATGCGCTGAAAAAGTTGCCGTTGACTTCTCCGGCGTCCATTCTTTTAAACTCAGCAAATTTATTATTGCGCCAACCCTAAGAACTTCAGAATAGCCTATTTTGTTTTTGAGATCGGCTTCGGCCAAGCGCTGAAAAGGAACATTTCAGCGTTGTTGTCTGCAACAGAAACTTTCAAGCCGGCTCGCGCATCGTCGTAGCGAATACTGGCAAGACCGACAGCGCCCGCAACGCTCTTCACCTGGCCGATTTCACGACCGTCGCGAAGAACGAGGGTTCCCGGCGCGATCACCCCGCTCTCGAAACGGATACCCATCAATATCTTATTCACATGGCCACGGAATACGATTCGAGACACCGTCTCCTGGCCCATATAGCAACCCTTATCCATGCTGATCGCCGAATCCTGGCGCGCCTCAAGGGGAAGCGATTCGGCATTCATGTCGGCGCCAAACCATGGAAAACCCGCGCTGATGCGCAGATCCTGGAACTCCGTCTCCGAGAGGACATCCGCCCCTGAAGGAGGATCCACGCCAAGCAATAGCCGCGCAGGCTCATTGCATCGATTCCAGGGCAAGCCGTGGTCGTAGCCCGCGCCCAAAATAAGCCAGGCCGGTGTCACTTGCAAGACTTTGAGCGTCGAATGCGACAGCATGATCTTCTTCTCAAAGGCCGCAAAAAAACCCTGGGCCGCGCCGGGCCGCGTGAGGGCAAGCACGGTTTCAGGCGTCTCTTCATATAACTCGCAATCGGCGACGAGCAGGCCCTTGGGCGTGAGCACGCACGCGGGAAGACACACCCCGGGGAGGAGTTTATCGAGGTCGGCGGAAACCAGACCTTGGAGAAACTTCTTCGCATCGGATCCATGAAACCGGAAAAATCCCCACCGCGAAATGTCGTACGCGCGCAACGCGCGGCCCTCTGAGCCGCCGGAGCCGATCATAATACCGTGACTCCACGAATGGGGAGGACATCACGCCGCAAAGCCAGGAGCATCAATTTCATCAGGTCTCCAACTCGTCTCACTTGTTTTATCGGTCGGAAGGGTCGCGATCTCCATGATGGAGGCTTCGGCACGCGCTGAGCAACACAACGGCGATTATCCGAAGTGATTTTATCTTCATCCGAGCGATCTCCTGCTATTTGCAAGACGCGCCATTACGAAAGAACCGCGAGAGTCTCTTTGATGCGGTCACGGCGCGCAAGCGCCGCGTCGCGCTGTTCTTGGGCTTGCGCCACTTTTTCCGCAGGCACGCTCGCGGCGGCGGATAAATTGCGCAGCTTCACGGCGCATTTCTCGATGTCGCCTTCGGCCTTGACAAGGTCCTTGGCCAAGCGCTCACGCTCCTTGGCGAAATCAATGACGCCGGCAAGCGGGATAAAGAAGACGGCGCCGTCGGCAACGGCGACAGCGCTTTGCGGCGGGCGGCCGCCGCGAACGGGCTCAAGGCTCTCAAGCTGGGCCAAAACTTTCATGTCGACATGGTGCTTCTCGATTAAATCCCGCGCAAACGGCCCCTCCACGAGGGCCATTATTTTCAGTCCGGGAGGGACATTGAGCTGGGAACGCAGCGAACGAATTGCCGCCACCGCGGACATGACGCGCCGCATCTCCGTTTCGACCTCATGGCTAGACCAGTCATGATCGAACGTTTGGTAGCCGCCCTGAAGAACGAATTCAGACGACTCGCCCGCGTATCCTTTGACTGCGGCGTAAATCTCCTCGGTGACAAACGGCATGATCGGGTGGAGAGCCTTCAACGAGCCGGTCAGCGCCGAAACAAGAATCGTCCGCGCGTTTTCTTTATCCTCTCCGTCAATTCCTAAAAGGCGCGCCTTGGCAAGCTCGATATACCACGCGCAAAACTCATCCCACAGGAAAATATAAAGAGCCTCGGCCGCGGCGGCGGGGTCATAAGCATCGAGGGCCCGGGAAGCCTTGGCGAGCGCTTCTTGGTAGCGGGACAAAATCCACCGATCGGCAAGCTCAAGGCGACAAGGCGAAAGCTGGGAAAGATGATAGCCGCCCGTCGGCGCCGCCTCCGGAAGATTCATCAGCACGAAGCGCGTCGAGTTCCAGATCTTATTGACAAAATTACGCGCGCCGACGACGGTCTGTTCATCGAAAGCGATATCCTTGCCCGGATGCGCCTGGGCCATCAATGAAAAACGCAGCGCATCGGTGCCATACTTGTCCATTATCAGTAGAGGGTCCACGACATTCCCAAGCGACTTCGACATCTTCTTGCCGCTCTTGTCGCGCACGATGCCGTGGATGACGGCATCAGGAAACGGCGCCTTGCCCGTAAAGGCCAGGCCCATCATCTGCATGCGCGCGACCCAAAGATAGAGTATCTCGTAGCCGGTGACAAGAGTTGAGGTGGGGTAGCAGTCAGCGAAGTCTTTTGTCTTCTCCGGCCAGCCGAACACGGCCAGAGGCCACAAAGACGAGGAGAACCAAGTGTCGAGCACGTCGGGGTCCTGGGTCCACCCCGCGCCGGGCGAATCCAAGCTCACGAGCGGCGCCTCCCCGTCTTTGTACCAGACGGGAATGCGGTGGCCCCACCAGATCTGGCGCGAGACGCACCAATCTTTGATATTGACCAGCCAATTGCGGTAGGGCTTTTCCCAATTTTTCGGGTAAATCTTGAATTCGCCCGCATCCAGGGACCGCAACGGCTCTTGCGCCAGTTCCGCCTGTTTAACAAACCACTGCAAAGACAATAACGGCTCAATGGCTGAACCGCAGCGATAACAAAGCTGCACCGCGCTCTTGTGCTCTTCTTTCTTGCGCAAAAAACCCATCGTCTCAAGATCGGCGGCGATCTGATCCTGCGCCTTCTCGCGAGAGAGGCCGGCATAGGATCCCGCCGCCTCCGTCAGCTTGCCGTCAGGACCTATGGCCGCTATCGCCGCAAGCCCATGACGCAGGCCGATTTCCCAATCATTACTATCGTGCGCCGGCGTGACCTTCAGCGCACCGGTGCCAAACTCAAATTCAACGCCGGAATCCTCGATGACAGGAATCTCTCGATCGATGAACGGGATCAGCACTTTCTTGCCGACCAGGCGCTTCCAGCGCGCGTCATTCGGATTGACGGCTACGGCCGTATCGCCGAACATCGTGATCGGGCGCGTCGTGGCGACAACGACGCCATCGGATCCGTCGACTAAACGATAGTGAATGTGGTAAAGAGTCCCCCTGCGTTCTTCCCGCTCCACTTCGCTGTCGGATAAGGCGGTCCCGCAGCGCACGCACCAGTTCACCAGCCTTTCTCCGCGATAGATCAGGCCTCGTTCCCATAGCGTTTTGAACGCGTGATAAACAGCCTTCGCGCGCGCATCGTCCATCGTGAATGCTTCCCGTTGCCAATCCAATAAACATCCCAGCCGCTGAAGTTGGCCGCCGATCGTTTTCCTGCATTCCCCCGTCCACTCTTGCATGCGTTGGAGAAATGCTTCGCGGCCGAGCGCATGGCGGTCCACCTTCTCAGACTTGAGTTGTTTTTCCATCACATTCTGCGTGGCGATGCCGCCGTGGTCGTACCCCGGAACCCAGCACGACGGCCTGCCTCGCATCCGCTGATGACGAATCAACGCATCCTGAATCGTGTTATTGAGAGCATGCCCGATGTGCAAAGCGCCGGTCACATTGGGAGGCGGAATAACGATCGTATATGGACGGCCCGCGTCCTGCGTCTCGGAATGAGCGAGCTTCGCTGCGTCCCACGAGGCGAGTCGGGCTTGCTCGACCGGCTTCGGATCATAGGCTTTTCCGATCATAAGCCCTAGAGTAAGTCCGAGGCCAACGCGGCCAGCGCAGAACGCTCGCTCTTGGTGAATGTGACATGGCCGAAGAGTCCCTGGCCCTTGAAGCGCTCAACAAGGTTGGTGAGGCCGTTTGAGGTCGCGTCGAGGTAGTAGTTGTCCACTTGGTGCGGATCTCCGGTCAGCACTATTTTAGCCCCCTGGCCGGCGCGCGAGATGATCGTCTTGATCTCGTGCGGCGTGAGGTTCTGCGCGTCATCAATGATAATGAGCAAGCCGGGCAAAGTCCGGCCGCGGAGATAGGTGACAGCTTCGATCTCAAGAATGCCTTCCTCAATAAGCATCTGGATGTCCATGTCGGAGGTATCAAGCGCGCCCTTGGGCTTCTCAAGCAGATAGGACAGATTGTCGTAGATAGCGCCCATCCAATTGGTGAGCTTCTCCTCCTTCGTGCCGGGCAGAAATCCAAGGTCATGGCCGACGGCGATGACCGGACGCGCGACGAGAATGCGGCGGTACAGCTTTTCCTCAAGCGTCTGCTGCAAAGCACAGGCAAGCGCTAGCATCGTCTTGCCCGAACCGGCGAGACCGACCAAGGTCACAAGCGAGATGTCGCCATTGAGCAGGAGCTCAAGGGCAAAACGCTGCTCCATGTTCAGCGGCTTGATGCCCCACGGCGCTGATTCAGCGCGCACGAGCGGCACAAGAGAATTCGTCTTCAGGTCATAGCGGGTCAGCGCGCTTTTGGAGGTGCCCTCCGCCTTGAGTACGACGAATTCATTCGGAATCAAATCCGCGGTCGAGGGCGTCAGGCGCTTGGCCTTATAAAAAGCATCGATCTCCTCACCGGAGACGGCGGCCTCCCGCCAACCCTTGTACAGTTCATCGATAGCAACTTTTTCCTTCTCGTAATCCTCAGTTTCAAGACCCAGGGACTCAGCCTTAATGCGCAGGTTGATGTCTTTTGAAATAAAAACGACGTTCTCGCCCTTCTTTTTGAGATATTGGGCGCAGCTTAATATCTCATTGTCCTTGGTGTGGGCGGAGAATGCCTTCGGCAACCCATCGGAAACCTGGATTTCAACCTTGAGCTTGCCGCCATGCTCGAGAGCAACCCAGTCTGAGAGCTTGCCGATCTTGCGCAGTTCATCGAGCTTGCGCGACACGAAACGCGCTGAACGTCCACGCTCGTCGTTGTTGCGCTTAAAGGTGTCAAGCTCCTCTATGACGGTCAGCGGGAGCACGACGCGCGCGCCTAAGAATGAAAACATGGACAACGGATCATGCAGAATCACGTTGGTGTCGAGAACGAAGGTCTTCAAACCATCACCTCCTCGCGATCAAACGGCGGCACAAACTCTTGGAAGGCCTCGTTGGCGAGGAACACCCCCTCGCTCGTCAGTCGCCAGCGCGGTCCATCCTCACAAACAAGACCGCGAGCCTTCAGCGCGGCCCAGGAGAGGGCGAACCCGGACCGCAACGCAACCGACGGCACAAAGCCCTCAATGAGGCGCAAGCCGAGAAATGCCTCCTCGCCCAACGCCTCGCGGCCGGCGGGGACTTCGTTCTCCGCCAATGGCCGGCGCCCATTTTCGACGGCCGCAAGATATGCCGGAATTCGGGGTTCGTTTGCCTGGCGACGGCCATCGTAATAGGATGCAGCCGAACAGCCCAGGCCAATATAGTCGCCGCGCATCCAGTAGTTGATATTGTGAACGGATCGGTGCCCTGGTTTTGCGTAATTTGATATTTCGTACTGCGCGAGACCGGCCGTCGCAAGCGTTGCCATGGCCAGCTCGAACATCTCCCGGCCGAGATCTGGATCCTCCGACACGCCGCGCTTGGAGAACACGGTGCGGTCTTCCACTTGAAGGCCATAGAGAGAGAGATGCTCGGGGGAAAGCGCCAGGACAAAATCAAGAGTCTCGCGCAGGCTCTTCAGCGTCTGCCCGGGCAAGCCGAACATCAGGTCCACCGAGAGCGCCGGTATCCCGGCGCGGCGCGCATTCTTAAACACAGCCGCGAAGTCAGCGGCCGTGTGGCGGCGACCGATCGCGGGGAGCAACGAGTCGTCTGCGGTTTGCAGGCCGATCGAAAGACGGGTGACGCCTTCACGCGCCAGCGTCGAAAGCTTTTCCGCATCGAGACTTTCGGGGTTGCCCTCGAACGTGGATTCGACCAAGCGCGCGGCAGGATAGGCTCGACGCAGACGCGCATAGAGATCGGAAATCTGCGCCGTCGTCAGTTCCGAGGGCGTGCCGCCG
This sequence comes from uncultured Elusimicrobia bacterium, assembly GCA_964529095.1. Classification (GTDB taxonomy): domain Bacteria; phylum Elusimicrobiota; class Elusimicrobia; order UBA1565; family UBA9628; genus GWA2-66-18. Next base: position 3,555 of record CAZGVK010000073.1, on the reverse strand, counting down.
CCGATATAGAGCGTCTTCGGGGCTGCGCGAGGGTGCAAAGCCGCCTCCGCCTCAAGGCCGGCAAGGTAGCGGTCAGCAAACTTATTCTGCCCTGAATAGGCGGCGAAGTCGCAGTAAAAACACTTCACCGCGCAAAATGGGATATGGATGTATAAAGCAGTCAACTCCCCTTCATTTTCTTATATTTTCTTCGCTCTCCGCAATGCTTGGAGCTGGCGCAAAAATAATTATGTGTTATTGCGTCAACCCTAAGAATCTTCTTGTGGAAGCTGCCGCGCTCCGTAAGGGGCGAGAGCGCTCCAGGGCGCGAATACAGGCAGCAGGAGCATCGCGGGCACGCCCGCTGCGATAGTGATCAGGAAAAAAACAGGCCAGCCCGTTGCCGCCGCGATTTTCCCGGCCGGGGCTACGAGTATGTCGCGGCTGAAGGCCATCAAGCTCGTCATGAGCGCGTACTGGGTCGCCGAGTAGCGGGGACTGCACAAACTCATGAAAAAAGCCGCGAAGCCGGCAACCACGAGGCCCGCGCAGAAATTCTCCACAATGATGCAGGCCACCATCACGGAGTAGCGCGCATCGAGAGCGAGGATGTAATAGCCGATGTTGCTGGTGAGCTGCAGAACGCCGAAGACCCACAGGCAACGATTGATGCCGAAGCGGTTGATGGCGAAGCCTCCGCATAAAGCGCCTGCAATCGTCGCTATTAAGCCAACCCCGCCCTGAATGCCGCCGACGGCGGTTTGTGAAAATCCTAATTGCAGAAGAAACGGCGTGGCCATGTTGCCGGCCATGGAATCGGCGAGACGATAGAGTGTGATGAAAATCAAGATGACCACGGCGCGCCATTTCGATCGGGCAAAAAAGTCACGAAAAGGCTCGATGATCGCTTCCGTCAGGGACTCCGGCGGTTTCCCCATTGGCGGCGGTTCCGGCGCCCAGGCCGTGGCCGTGATTGCCAACAGCATTAAGATGGCCATCAGCAGATAGACCGAGTTCCAGCTCATATGGTCGGCCAAGATGAGGGCCGCTGAGCCCGTGATAAGCAAAGCCGCTCGATAGCCGACCACATAGATGGCGGTGCCAGCGCCCATCTCGCGCGGTTCGAGGATATCCACGCGATAGGCATCGATGGCGATATCCTGCGTAGCGCTGAAAAAGGCGACGGCGAGAGCGGTGAGCGCGAAGGCCGGCAACGCCGTCTTGGGGTTTCCGAAAGACAGCATCGCGATCAATAACGCCAAGGCCGCCTGGGTCAGCGCCATCCAGCCACGGCGACGGCCGAGGAAAGGAGGGCAGCAGCGGTCCACGAAAGGCGCCCACAGGAACTTCGTCGAATAGGGCAGGCCGACCAGGCTGAAGAGTCCGATCGTCTTGAGGTCGACTTTCTCCACAGTCATCCAGGCCTGCAAGGTTCGGCTCGTCAGAAAAAGAGGCAGGCCCCCCGCGAAACCGAGCAGGCCGAGCGCTGCCATCTTGCGTTGGGTGAATACATTTCTCATAGCGGGGAGGCTCGATGCGCCGGGTAAGACCGCTCGGCTAAGCGCACGACGCCGATGGAAAGAAAGTACAGGCTCAGCAGGACGACGCCGAACAAAATAGTCGAGGCAATCACGTCGCCGGGCGTCAGGAAGGCCGTAGTCGTGAGAATTGCCACTGTTGACTCGCGCCAGTATTTAAGCATTGCCCCTGAGCTCACGAGTCCGAAACGCGCCAGAAAGTAGAACAGCATCGGCGTCTCAAAGGCAACACCCGTTCCTATCACGGTACAAAGGAAAATATTCAAGTATTCATTCGGGCTCAGATTCGCACGCAGGCCCGCGCGCACGGCCTCGTCCATAAGGACATTGACGAGAATCGGGAAGGCGAGGCAATAGGCGAACGCAGCGCCCGCGATGAAGCACAGGCTCGTCGCCATTGTGAAAGCCGTCGCCATGCGCCGCTCCCTGCTGCGCAGGGCCGGCCTAATAAAGGCCCATACCTGATAAAACAGATAGGGAGAGATCGCCAAGACCGACGTCCAGAACGACAGGCGCAACATCGAGAAGAATGGCTCAGAAAGATCCGTATAGGCGAAGGGCGCTATTGCCGTCGGCGCCACCGCAAGCAGGGGACGCTTGGCCAATTCCCATAGGCGAAAGCGCAGGAAGTAGCAGGAAGCGGTCGCCGCAAACAGCGCCAGCGCTGATTTGATCAGGCGACTTCGCAGCTCGCCTATATGTTCCCACAACGGCAATATCTTCTCTTCAGGCAGTTCTTCCGCAACGAGGCTGAGCGTCATCGCGCGCTCTCATCAAATGCCGCAGGGATGTGCTCCACGCGGCCCGCGTCGAAAGCCACCACGTCAAAGCGGCACGGGCCGGTCCAGGTGCGCGCCAGCAGCCACAATCGGGCCGCCTTGATCAGCTTTCGGCGCTTAGCGCTTCCAATGGAAGCGGCCGCGCCGCCGAAGGACGCGGAGGCGCGGGCGCGGACCTCCACGAAGACGATTTCCTCATGATCCTTCGCCACCAGGTCGATCTCGCCAACCTTGGTGTTGAAATTCTTTTCGAGGATCGACATTCCCTTGGAAATCAAAAAATCAGCCGCCGCGTCTTCCGCCGCTCGTCCGATCTCAGCGCTGCTCACCGCGCCGCCGCAAGCGCCACGGGGGAAAATGAACGCCGATGCGCCCGGCAAGGGCCGAGCGATTTCAGCGCGGAGACGTGCGCCTTCGTTCCATAGCCTTTGTGCCGCGAAAAGCCGTAACCGGGATAGCGCCGCTCAAGCCGCGCCATCCAATGATCGCGCACGACTTTGGCAACCACGCTTGCCGCGGCGATGCAAAGCGACTTCGCATCGCCGCGGGTGACCGTCCGTTGATTGAGATCGTTATTGGGAATACGATGCGGGCCGTCGACGAGAACCAGCAGAGGCCGTGCGGCAACCTTGGCGGACGCGCGGCGCGCGGCGCGCGCCATCGCGTCCAAGGTCGCGCGCAGGATATTATCTTGATCGATGACCGGAGGATGCGCCCAAGCCACAGAAACGGCGACCGCTTGAGAACTGATAACCCCAAAAAGAATTCCCCTGGCTTTCGGGGTAAGCTGTTTTGAGTCGCGAACCAAGCGGAGCGACGCTGAAGGAACTTTCGGCAAGGCCACGGCCGCGACCACCACAGGGCCCGCAAGCGGTCCACGACCGGCTTCATCGACGCCGATCAGCACCATGATGCGGCCACCTTCACGCGCGTCATCGTCGAAGGCCCTGCTGTCCAAGTTAGGGTTGACGCAATAATAACTTTGTGAATTTTGGATGTCGAGGCGATACTCTAACAAGGCGCGAGAAGGGAGCATACCGATAGGTATGTGACCGACGACCGCGCCATAAGGCGAGGAAGTGTCCCTTCCTAAATCCCAAGGAAAGGGATCGAGCAACGCAGTTAGAGTGAAGCATCGGCATCCAAAAACACATAGTTATTTTTGCGCCAACCCTTACTTTGCGAGGACTGAGCGCTCGTCCTTGATTTGCTGCGCCTCGATTTTTGGCTCCAGCATCTTGTGGACCTCGGGCTTTGGG
>CAZGVK010000072.1:0-3277 GCA_964529095.1 uncultured Elusimicrobia bacterium | reverse complement strand
ATATGACAGACCTGTAGGCCTTCCACATTTATGGAACGGCCGACCGCTTGAGTGAAGTTTTCAATCCCATCCGGAGCGAATACCAGGTCCAGATCGTATGGGCCTTCCCGCAATTGGATAAAATCCTTGCCGCGAAGAATTTCTGCTTGTTGCTGTTCCTCCAAGGGGAAGCCGAGTTCCCTTAAAGCGCCGACGAGCGCCCGACCATTCTCTTGCGATTTTTCGACAAAAAGGTCCACATCCTGGGTCGTGTCGGGAAATCCCAGAATCATAGCGCCTGATTTGCCGATGAATAAATACTTCACGCCATGTCGGGTGAAAACCAAACCGATCTCTTGGGCGAGGCGGTAGCTAAAGGGTCCGGCCATAGCCAAGCCAGGCGGGGAGGTAAGTCTCGCACCATTGCCGATAGGTGGCCATAGTTTCGAAAGCTCGAAAGGGAGCATCATCCAAGACCGGCTTATGGGTGTGAACGACCGCATAGTCCATCCGCAGCTTCAAGGGACGGCGCGCCGCCGCCTCAAAGTCGTCTATCCACTCTTGGACTTGGACGGGCTGTGAGGGATGATCGGATTGCGACATCGTACGCCAAGTGTATCAATTTCGACTCGTGAGGCGCTCCCAATCCTTCGGACCACGTGCTAAGGAAACGTGAACAAACAACCTGGACATTATTACGGTTCGGCTCAGAGGAATGTTAAGTAAAACGTCTATGTTGTTGCACGTTTCCTAACATGACATTGTAACTTTCGATTGCCACCCGGTAGAGCGGGCTGGCGGCGGCATCGCGTGGGCGATAGGATGAGCTGACAACGGCGTTGCTGAAACTTATTGAGGGTCTCAATCGTCTAGTAATAATGATGACCTACTGGGAAATTGCTCTTGACATCCTGCTGCCGCAGGCCTGCGCGCATTGCCGCGCGGACTTGAGACGAACAGCAGGGCCGCTGTGTCGAGAATGCGCCGCCTCCTTGCCGTCTTCGCCTGAGCCCGCCTGCGTACGCTGCGCCGGCTACCGCAAGGGTGCGTCGCCGTTCTGCGGAGATTGCGCGGGCCGCCGTTTTTCCTGCCGCCTGATCAGGGCCGCGGTCGCTCACCAGGGAGCGGCCGCCTCGCTTGTGCATGCGTTTAAGTTCCGAGCATCCAAGTCTGCGGCGATAGCGGCTGGCCGGATCATGGCCTCAACTCTGGCTCGGCGTCCGGAACTGCAGGGCTTTGATGCCCTCACTGCCGTTCCAATTCATTCTCGGCGCGAACGGGAGCGGGGCTACAATCAGGCCGAAATCCTCGCGCGCGAGGTCGCCGCCGCGTCAGGGGTGCCCTTGCTCGATGTGCTGGAGCGCGTCCATGCGACCACTCCATCATGGAGAATGGGCCGCGTCGAGAGGCGCACGGAATTGGCCGGCGCCTATGCGCCGCGTGAAGGAGCGGCAAATTATGTTGCGGGTAAGCGCATGCTTATTCTCGATGATGTCGCCGCAACAGGCACGACTCTTGAGGAATGCGCGACGGCTCTGCGCGCGGCGGGGGCGGTGGATGCTGTGGGCTACGCATTCGCGCGAGCGGGATCATTGACTTGAGGCCAAAAACATTCCGCCGGAGGGCGGAATGTTGGTTCGCAGACCCGCCGTGGGAATCCAGGCAAGGGCAGGGCTAGGGGACGGGAACGGAACGCCTACATTCGCCTTCATCGGTAAATCTCATTAGCGCCCAAGCTAAAGCCTCTCAATGCGACCCTTAAGGCCAGCAGTCGCATTGCGCGCGTCGAAGACGCGTCGGGAGAAGCGGACGATGCGCGGATAATCGAGACCGGGGTGAGCGGTCAGGATCAACACACAGTCCGCCGCACGGATGGCGGCATCCGTCAAACGGCGGCTGGTCCATTCACGGCCGCCGACTGAAACACGCGGCACATACGGGTCGTGGTAGGAAATGCGGGCGCCGCCCTCGGCGAGCAAGTGCATGATATCCAACGCAGGCGAGTCGCGGAAATCGCCGATGCCCGGCTTGTACGCGACACCGAGCACGAACACCTTGGCGTTTTTGACCGCTTTGGCGTCTGCATTCAATAAGCGCGCAACACGGGTGACCGCATAGCGCGGCATCTGGCCGTTCACCGTCGAGGCGAGTTCGATAAAGCGCGGCTCAAAATCAAGAGATTTCATTTTCCAGGTGAGCAATTGCGGATCTTTCGGAATGCAATGGCCGCCGATACCCGGGCCAGGCCAAAAAGGCATGAAGCCGAAGGGCTTTGTCGCCGCGGCAGAAACGACTTCCCACACATTGAGGCCGAGACGGTCGCAGATCTGCGCCAACTCATTGACGAGAGCGATGTTGACGGATCGGAAGGTGTTTTCCAGAAGCTTGACGAGCTCAGCCGTCGTAGCGCTCGACACGGGAATTATCTTGGAGATCACCGACGCATAGAGGCTCTCGGCGAGCGCCGTCGAATGCGGATCGATTCCGCCCACGACCTTGGGGGTGTTTTTGATTTTCCATTTAAGATTGCCGGGATCCACACGCTCCGGAGAAAACGCCAGCCAGAAATCTCGCCCGGCCTTGAGGCCTGATTTTTCCAACTCCGGGAGCACCGCTTCGCGCGTGGTGCCGGGATAAGTCGTACTCTCCAATATGACGAGCGTGCCCCGCTTCATTGCCTTGGCGACCAAGCGGCAAGCCGAAACGATATGGGAAATATCCGGCTCTTTTGTTTTACGCAGGGGGGTCTGCACGCAAATGAGGATGGCGTCAAGATTGCTTATGGCGGAACCGTCGCCTGCGATCGTCAGCGCGCCGGAATTGACGAGAACTGAGAGCTCTTTGGAGAAGACATCTGCGATATAGGAGCGGCCTTGGCGAAGGCTCGCCGCGCGCCCCGTGTCGCTCTCGATGCCCACGACCTTGAATCCTCCGCGGGCGAACGCGACGGCCAACGGCAACCCGACATAGCCCAGGCCGATGACGCCGATGCGCGCTTTTTTTTTGCGGATTTTAGAGTCCAGTTCCATCGCGAGAGTATAGAGCATGAAGCGGGTCTTGTCCATCCCGACAATTTATGAAAGAATGCACCCTCATCTTAGGGTTGGCGTAATAATAACTATGTGTTTTTGGATGCCGATGCTTCACTCTAACTGCGTTGCTCGGTCCCTTTCCTTGGAATTTTGGAAGGGACACTTCCTCGCCTTATGGCTCGGTCGGTCCCTTTCCTGGGAATTTTGGAAGGGACACTTCCTCGCCTTATGGCTCGGTCGGTCCCTATCATCTGCATTTTGGAAGT